>NZ_BAAAVT010000004.1:0-224279 GCF_039534665.1 Nesterenkonia aethiopica
GGCACCGACGACGAAGGGCCTCCGAACCCGGGGGTTCGGAGGCCCTTCTGTCAACGATGATCTGAGACATCTGTCAACGATGTCCCGATACATCACACCGGTGCCCGAAGCGGGACTCGAACCCGCACACCAGGGGTACCGCATTTTGAGTGCGGCGCGTCTACCAATTCCGCCATTCGGGCTGGTACCTGCACCTCCCGAGGCTCGGCTGCGGCGTCGCAACGGTCTCCGAGGTGCCCCCACAGCATACCGGGCGATACCCTGAGGGGGACAACTGGCTCGCCCACCTGCCGTCCGGCGCCGAGCCGACGGCGACGACCTCATCCAAGGAGAACGGTGACTGAAGAGCAGCAGTCCGCCCAGGGCGCGGACGCCCCGGCAGAGAACGAGGGCCGTCGGGTCCTCGTGGCCGAGGACGAGACCCTCATCCGCCTTGACATCGTGGAGATCCTCACCGGCGCCGGGTATCAGGTGGTCGGGGAGGCGGACAATGGCGAACAGGCGGTGGAGCTGGCACGCGAGCATGTGCCCGACCTGGTCGTCATGGACGTCAAGATGCCGAAGATGGACGGCATCACCGCGGCCAAGACCATCGCGGAGGAGGGACTCGCCCCGGTCGTCATGCTGACGGCCTTCTCCCAGCGGGACCTCGTGGAGTCGGCGCGTGAGGCCGGCGCCATGGCGTACGTGGTGAAGCCGTTCACGGAGAACGACCTCATCCCCGCGATCGAGGTCGCGGCGGCTCGATTCGACGAGATCCGGGCGCTGGAGGAGGAGGTCACCGATCTCGCCGACAAGTTTGAGACTCGTAAGCTGGTGGACCGGGCCAAGTCCCTGCTGACCACCAAGATGGGGCTGAGCGAGCCTGAGGCCTTCCGCTGGATCCAGAAGACCTCGATGGACCGCCGCCTCTCCATGCGGGAGGTTGCGGAGACCGTGGTCGACCAGATGGGCTGATTCCGCCGGGGACGAGGCGCGCAGGAGCCTTCGCACCGACGGTGCGTGCCGCAGGGGGCTGAGGATGACAGACAGGATCTCGACGGAGATGCACCTGGTGCGCCCGGAAATCGGCGACCCGGTGCTCCACCTGCGACGGCGGCTCCCGCACCGGCCCGACGTCGTCTGGGCCGCGCTCTCCGATCCGGAACAGATGAGTCTGTGGCAGCCCTGCCGCATCGAGCTGGAACCACGTCCGGGCGGGACCATTCGATTCCTCTTCGAGGGGGAACCTGCCGAGGAGTCACGCCTGAGCCGATGGGAGCCTCCCCATCGGATGGCCTACGACTGGTCCGGAGAACATCTGGAGTGGGGTGTCGCGGAGGACCTCAGCGGTGGCCACGGCGGCGCCGAGCGGCCGGCAGCCAGCCTGCTCCGACTGAGCAACTCGATCGTCGATGAGCAGTGGGTCGGGCACATCGCCGCAGGATGGGACCTCTGCCTGCACGCGCTCGAGGATCTGCTGGCCGGACGTCCGATCGACGCCTCCGCCCGCCCGGACGAGGAGACGGTCGCCCGCCTGCGTGCCCAGCTGGGCTGAGTCTGGACCCCCAGCCGGCGCGTCTCGCCCGATCCCTGGAGCGTCGCCTCACGCCTCGCCGGTGCCGTCCACGTCGAAGTACACCGGATGGTGGCGACGGCAGCCCGGGTTGAATCGCGCGGCGCAGGCGGTGCACCGGTCGGTGTCCAGATATTCGGCGATGCTGAACCGGTGCCGGCACACTCCGCACAGCAGAGCCTCGGCCTCCCGCCGCGCCGCCGGCCAGGGGAGCACCGGGTGGTCCTCCGCCTCGGCGTGACAGTGCAGGCAGGGGTACCAGCGTCCGCAGCAGTGGAAGCGGATCGCGACGACGTCGAGGGCAGAGGCGTAGTGTGCGCAGCGTGTCTCAGCGTCCACCAGAGAGCCGCCGACCTCTCCCTGCTGGAGCTCTCGGTGGGTCTCCTCCAGGGCGGCCCCGGCCTCCTGGAGCGTGGTCGTCACCGTGCGGACCGCCAGGCGGGCGTGGCGATCGGGTCGGCTCAGCGCGACGATGGTCCGCACGGCCCGCACTCCGGCCAGTGGACGCAGCACCAGTCCGCTCCGGGGCCTGGTGGTGAATCCAGGAAGGACGGCGGCACCCATCCCGGAGACCACCAGAGACTCCACCAGTCGGTTGTCCCGCAGCCGTAGCCGGCGGGGGAGGGCGGTGCCGAGCCTGTCCTCCATCGCCACGAGCACTGTGTCGAACGGATACCCCTGGGGTACGCCGATCCAGTCCAACCCGGCGGCCTCCTGCGGGCCGATGACCTCGGCGGCTGCGGCCGGATGGTCAGCCGGCAGGGCGACCCTGAGGGGTTCACGCGCCAGCACCGTGCAGGTGAGCCCCTCCGCCCCGACCGGCACGTCACCGCTGAGGCTGTGGGCGATGACGACGTCGGCATCGTGGGCCCGCGCCGCATAGTCCCCTTCGGCAAGGTCGAAGTCATCCAGGTCCAGCGTGATGCGGGTCTGGTCGAGACGGCTCAGCAGGCCGGGCATCAGCGCCTCGCCCGCACTGGGCAGGGTCCCCACGGACACGACGCCGGACGGTCGACCACGGCGCGCATCGAGCCTGGCCTGCAGCAGTGCCATGCGCTCGGCGATCTCCTCCGCGCCGGCGGCGAGCAGCTCGCCCTCCGGGGTGAGTCTCACCGTGCGGGAGCTGGGTTCCACCAGCGGCACGCCGAGGTCCCGTTCGGCCGCGCGCAGCTGCTGGGACACGGCCGACGGTGAGCGATGGGTGGCTTCGGCGACGGCCGCCAGCGTTCCGCGGGCCGCGATCTCGCGCAGCAGCTCCAGATGTCGGTGCTCCATGGCGTCATGATCGCACTGATCCTTCAGTTCTGCTTCACATGACATGAAGATCTCTGCGCTGGTGCTGATGTGTCCGTGCCGGAAGACTGTGGCCATGCCGATCCGTCACGTGGTCCTCGCTCTCGCCGTCGCCGTCCTGTGGGGGCTGAACTTCTTGGCGATCCATCTCAGCCTGGAGCAGTTCCCGCCGCTGTTCCTCGTCGCGCTGCGTTTCGCCCTCCTGGCGATCCCTACTCTGCTGCTGGTGCCGCGCCCGGACGTGCCGCTGCGCTGGCTGCTCGGCTATGGCCTGGGGTTCGGGACCCTGCAGTTCTTCGGTCTGTATCTGGGCATGGCCGCGGGGTTCCCGGCCGGGCTGGCGTCCCTGGTGCTGCAGTCCTCAGCTCCGTTCACGGTCCTGCTGGGCGCCCTGCTCCTGCGTGAGAGGCTCAGCGGCCGGCGCATGGCGGGAGTGGCCGTGGCCGTGGTCGGTCTCGGCGTCGTAGGGCTGACTCGAGGTGGGCTGGACGGCTGGATTCCCTTCCTGCTCGTCGTCCTGGGCGGGTTCGGCTGGGCGCTGGGGAATCTCGCCTCACGGCAGGCCAGGGCCCCGCAGCCCATGCACCTGGTGCTCTGGATGACAGTGGTCCCCCCGCTGCCCATGCTGGCGCTCTCCGTCGCCGTCGAAGGGCCCGTCCAGATCGGCGACGCGCTGGTCGGCGCGTTCACGGCAGAGGCGCTGCCGGCATGGCTGGGACTGCTCTACACGGTCATCGCGGGCACGGTCATCGGCTCCGCCGTCTGGGTATGGCTGATGGCCCGGCACCCCGCCAGCACAGTGGCGCCCTTCTCGATGCTCGTGCCGGTGGTGGGAATCCTCGCCGCCTGGGCCTGGCTCGGAGAGGTGCCGCTGCACGGTGAGATCCTCGGAGGCGTCCTGGTGGTCGGCGGGGTGCTGTGGGCCAACGGGCGGTCGCGGCCTCGGCGCGACGGGGCGTCTGCCGGGACGGCGCCTGTCCCGGCGCCTCCCCGGCAGCGGGGTGAGCCGTCCCCATCGGCGCCGGGCCACGCCACAGCACCTGTCTCACATACCAGAACGACGGCGAGGCTCATCCCGGTGCGTCCCCTGGCGGGTATACGATCTGGCTATGGCACAGAGCACCAGTGAGGACACTCCGTTCACCCCGCCGCAGCCGGTCACCGGGCCCTCCAGCGCGGAGAAGCCCCGCAGCTGGCAGGTCACCGACGGCTACACCCGCGCTCCCGCTCGCGGCATGCTCCGCGCCGTCGGCATGGGCGACGAGGACTTCTCCAAGGCCCAGATCGGCATCGCCAGCTCCTGGAACGAGATCACGCCCTGCAACCTGTCGCTGGACCGCCTGGCCCGCGCATCCAAGGAGGGCGTGCACTCCGGGGGCGGCTACCCACTGGAGTTCGGGACCATCTCCGTCTCGGACGGGATCTCGATGGGCCACGAGGGGATGCACTACTCACTGGTCTCCCGCGAGGTCATCGCGGACTCCGTAGAGACCGTCATGCAGGCCGAGCGCCTCGACGGATCCATCCTGCTGGCCGGCTGTGACAAGTCGCTGCCGGGCATGCTGATGGCCGCCGCCCGCCTCGACCTGTCCTCCGTCTTCCTCTACGCCGGCTCGATCATGCCCGGCGTGGCGCGCTTCTCCGACGGCACGGAGAAGGAGGTCACCCTCATCGACGCCTTCGAGGGCGTGGGAGCCTGCGCCCGCGGCACCATCAGCGAGGAGGATCTGGACGTCATCGAGCGGGCCATCTGTCCGGGCGAGGGCGCCTGCGGCGGCATGTACACCGCCAACACGATGGCCGCCATCGGCGAAGCCCTGGGCATGTCCCTGCCGGGTTCGGCCGCGCCGCCGTCGGCGGACCGGCGCCGGGACAGCTACGCCCACCGCTCGGGCGAGGCCGTGGTGAACCTGCTTCGGCAGGGCATCACCACTCGAGACATCCTCACCAAGCCGGCCTTCGAGAACGCGATCGCCGTGACCATGGCCTTCGGCGGGTCCACCAATGCGGTGCTGCATCTGTTGGCCATCGCCCGCGAAGCCGGGGTGGACCTGACCCTGGAGGACTTCAACCGCATCGGGGACAAGGTGCCGCATCTCGGCGACCTCAAGCCGTTCGGCCAGTATGTGATGGCGGATGTGGACCGGGTCGGGGGAGTGCCGGTCGTCATGCGGGCGCTGTTGGACGCCGGACTGCTCAACGGTGACTGCCTGACGGTCACCGGCAGAACTGTGGCGGAGAACCTGGAGGCCATCAATCCGCCGGACATCGACGGCAAGATCATCCGCTCGCTGGACAACCCGATGCACCACAACGGCGGCATCGCCGTGCTGCACGGCTCGTTGGCTCCGGAGGGGGCGGTGGTGAAGTCGGCCGGATTCGACGCCGAGGTCTTCGAAGGGACCGCCCGCGTGTTCGAACGCGAGCAGGCCGCCCTGCAGGCGTTGGAGGAGGGGCACATCCAGTCCGGCGATGTCGTCGTCATCCGCTACGAGGGCCCCAAGGGCGGGCCCGGTATGCGAGAGATGCTGGCGATCACCGGAGCCATCAAGGGCGCAGGACTCGGCAAGGATGTCCTGCTGATCACCGACGGGCGCTTCTCCGGCGGCACCACGGGACTGTGCATCGGGCACATCGCCCCGGAGGCCGTCGACGGCGGCCCCATCGCCTACATCGCCGACGGCGACACCATCCGGGTGGACATCGCCGGTCGCTCCATCGACCTCGTGGTCGAGGAGGAGGAGCTCGAGCGTCGTCGGCAGGACTGGACTCCGTTGGAGCCGTACGTGACCACCGGAGTGCTCGGCAAGTACGCCAAGCTGGTCCGCTCGGCCGCCGAAGGAGCCTTCTGCGGCTGACGGTCCACACAGTGAGACGGGGTCACGGTCTGTTGACACCCGCCACACGCCGGGGAAGCATGGGGGCCATGCGTCACCTGCTACGAGTAGCCGTACTCGCCGCCGGGGGAGAGGTGGAGTGATTCATCCTCCTCAGGGCGGCCCGAGCTCTGCTCACAGCGGGCAGGTCGACGGCCGCATCCTGAGATGACGCGCACGCTCACCCCGGTAGAGAGCCCCAGCAGGGTCGCTTCTCTGTCGGGGTTCCTTCTTTCCGGGTTCCCGCATCACCCGCCCATGGGACAGGACAACAGGAAGTCAACGATGAGCAGAACACCTGCGACGAGCCCCGCGGCATTGGCCGCGAAGAAGCCTCGCCCGAGTCATACGACCTCGGCCGACCGCCGTCTCTACGGTCCCGGCCGTCCGGTGGAGCCGGTGGAGGTCACCGGCTCCGAGTCGATCATCCGCAGCCTCGAGGCGCTCGGCGTGACCGATGTGTTCGGCATCCCGGGCGGCGCGATCCTGCCGACCTATGACCCGCTCATGGACTCCTCCACGGTGAACCACATCCTGGTCCGCCACGAGCAGGGAGCCGGCCATGCGGCCCAGGGGTACGCCATGGTCACCGGGGAGGTCGGAGTCTGCTTCGCGACCTCCGGACCCGGTGCCACCAATCTGGTCACACCGCTGGCGGACGCCCACATGGATTCGGTCCCGATGGTGGCCATCACCGGTCAGGTCAATGCCCAGGTGATCGGCACCGACGCCTTCCAGGAGGCCGACATCGTCGGGATCTCCACTCCGATCACCAAGCACTCGTTCCTCGTCACCGATGCGGACACGATCCCGCAGGTCATGGCGGAGGCCTTCCACCTGGCCTCCTCGGGCCGACCCGGGCCCGTCCTGGTGGACATCACCAAATCTGCGCAGACTGCGAAGACGACCTTCTCCTGGCCGCCGACCATCGAGCTCAACGGCTACCGCCCGGTGACCCGTGGCCATGCCAAGCAGGTCCGTGAGGCCGCCAAGCTCATCCGCGAGGCCCGCCGACCGGTGTTCTACCTGGGTGGCGGCGTCATCAAGGCCGATGCCTCCGAGGAGTTCCGGGCGCTCGCGGAATCCGTCGGCGCCCCGGTGGTCAACACCCTCATGGCCCGCGGGGCGTTCCCTGACTCCCACGAGCTCAATGTCGGAATGCCCGGGATGCACGGCACCGTGGCCGCCGTCGCGGCCCTGCAGCGCTCGGACCTGCTCATCACCCTCGGTGCCCGCTTCGACGACCGCGTC
Source organism: Nesterenkonia aethiopica (assembly GCF_039534665.1). Classification (NCBI taxonomy): domain Bacteria; kingdom Bacillati; phylum Actinomycetota; class Actinomycetes; order Micrococcales; family Micrococcaceae; genus Nesterenkonia; species Nesterenkonia aethiopica. The sequence goes on from NZ_BAAAVT010000004.1 coordinate 6,976, forward strand.
ACCGGTCAGCTGGCCACCTTCGCCCCCGACGCGAAGGTCATTCACGCGGACGTCGACCCCGCGGAGATCTCCAAGAACCGCCTGGCGGACGTGCCGATCGTCGGCTCGCTGAAGGAGATCATCCCCGAGCTCGACGCCGCCGTCGCTGACCTCTTCGAGAAGGAAGGGGCCCCGGACCTGGACGGCTGGTGGCGCCAGCTGCGGCGTTTCCAGGAGACCTACCCGCTGGGCTGGACCGAGCCGGAGGACGGCGCGATCGCACCGCAGAATGTCATCGAACGCATCGGCAAGGCCGCCGGTTCCGAAGCCGTCTATGTGGCCGGCGTCGGGCAGCACCAGATGTGGGCCTCCCAGTTCATCGACTACGAGCGTCCCCGGCAGTGGCTGAACTCCGGAGGGCTGGGCACCATGGGCTACTCGGTGCCGGCAGCCATGGGTGCCCAGGTCGGCAACCCGGACCGAGTCGTCTGGGCCATCGACGGCGACGGCTGCTTCCAGATGACCAACCAGGAGCTGGCCACCTGCGCGATCAACAACATCCCCATCAAGGTGGCCGTGATCAACAACTCCTCGCTCGGCATGGTGCGCCAGTGGCAGACGCTGTTCTATGAGTCCCGCTACTCGAACACCGACCTGAACACCGCCTTGAACCCCTCTGGCGAGGAGGTCGTCCGGATCCCGGACTTCCTGAAGCTGGCCGAGGCCTACGGCTGTGTGGGTCTGCGCTGTGAGCGCGAGGAGGACATCGACGACGTCATCGCGCAGGCCATGGAGGTCACCGACCGTCCGGTGGTCGTCGACTTCGTGGTGAGCCGTGACTCGATGGTGTGGCCCATGGTGCCTGCCGGAGTCTCGAACAGCGACATCCAGGTCGCGCGCAACATGACGCCGGACTGGGACGAGGAGGAGTGACCATGACCAGCCCTCAGCCGAACCCCGGCACGCAGCGCCGCACCCTGTCCGTGCTCGTCGAGGACGTGCCCGGTGTTCTGACCCGCGTCTCGGGCCTCTTCGCTCGTCGCGCGTTCAACATCGACTCCCTGGCCGTCGGCCCTTCCGAGATCGCCGGGCTCTCCCGGATCACGGTCGTCGTCGACGCCGATGCGGAGCTTCTCGAGCAGATCACCAAGCAGCTCAACAAGCTCATCAACGTCATCAAGATCATCGAGCTGGCGCCGGAGAACTCGGTGCAGCGCGACCACCTGCTGATCAAGGTCAAGGCCGACTCGCCGACCCGACTCCAGGTGACCCAGGCGGTGGACCTCTTCCGCGCCAAGATCGTGGACGTCTCCGTGGACTCGCTCACCATCGAGGCCACCGGCGCCCCTGACAAGCTCAACGCCCTCCTGGAGGTGCTCGAGCCCTACGGGGTGCGCGAGATCGTGCGCTCCGGCACCCTGGCCATCAGCCGCGGGTCGAAGTCCATGACCGACCGGGCGCTCCGCTGAGCGACCGGCTCCCATACGACATCCGAACAACTCACCCATCATCCAAGGAGATCTCGACGTGACTGACCTCTACTACGACGACGACGCAGACCTGGCGGTCCTCAGCGACAAGAAGGTGGCCGTGATCGGCTACGGATCCCAGGGGCACGCCCACTCGCTCTCCCTGCGGGACTCCGGCGTGGACGTGCGGGTCGGTCTGAAGGACGGCTCGAAGTCCAAGGCCAAGGCCGAGGAGCAGGGGCTGACCGTCAAGCCGGTGGCCGAGGCCGCCGCCGAGGCTGACATCATCATGATCCTGGTCCCGGACCAGCACCAGGCCGACGTGTACGCCTCAGAGATCGCTCCGCATCTGTCCGCGGGCAACGTGCTGCTGTTCTCGCACGGTTTCAACATCCGCTATGGCTTCATTACGCCGCCGGAGGACGTCGACGTCGCGATGGTCGCCCCCAAGGGCCCGGGCCACGTGGTGCGCCGCGAGTACGAGGCCGGCCGCGGAGTGCCGGCGCTGATCGCCGTGGAGCAGAACCCCTCGGGTCGGGCCAAGGACATCGCGCTGGCCTACGCGAAGGGCATCGGCGGCACGCGTGCCGGCGTCATCGAGACCACCTTCACCGAGGAGACCGAGACCGACCTCTTCGGCGAGCAGGCAGTGCTCTGCGGCGGCGCCTCGCAGCTGGTGCAGTACGGCTTCGAGACCCTCACCGAGGCCGGCTACAAGCCTGAGATCGCCTACTTCGAGGTGCTCCACGAGCTCAAGCTGATCGTGGACCTCATGGTCGAGGGCGGCCTGACCAAGCAGCGCTGGTCCATCTCCGACACTGCCGAGTTCGGTGACTACGTCTCCGGCCCCCGGGTCATCTCCCCGGAGGTCAAGGAGAACATGAAGGCCGTGCTGGCCGACATCCAGGACGGGACCTTCGCGAAGCGCTTCATGGACGACCAGCGCAACGGCGCCTCCGAGTTCGCGGAGCTGCGTAGGAAGAACGAGTCGCACCCGATCGAGTCCACCGGGCGCGAGCTGCGCAAGCTGTTCTCCTGGATCACCCAGGAGGACGACTACACCGAGGGCACCGCGGCCCGCTGAGCGGCTAGAGTGTGTGGGGTCGGGTCGCCGTGCGACCCGGCCCCACATGTCTGACCGCAGAACCCCCGACCATCAGCACCGAGAAGAAGGACACTGTGAGCAGCAACCGCCCCGTCGTCGTACTTGCCGAGGAACTCTCTCCTGCCACCGTCGAGGCCCTCGGGCCCGACTTCGAGATCCGCCAGTCCGACGGCACCGATCGTCAGCGGCTCTTCGCCGACGTCGCCGACGCTGAGGCGATCATGGTGCGCTCCGCCACCACGGTGGATGCCGAGGTGTTCAGCCACGCCCCTCGGCTCAAGGTCGTCGCCCGCGCGGGCGTCGGTCTGGACAACGTGGACATCAAGGCCGCCACGGCCGCCGGCGTCATGGTGGTCAACGCCCCGACGTCGAACATCGTCTCCGCCGCGGAGCTGACCTGTGCCCACATCCTGGGGCTGGCCCGGCACATCGCCCCCGCCACCCAGGCGCTGAAGGGCGGGGAGTGGAAGCGTTCGAAGTACTCCGGCGTGGAGTTGCAGGACAAGGTCCTCGGCGTCATCGGGCTCGGCCGCATCGGCGGGCTGGTGGCCGAGCGGATGAAGGCCTTCGGCATGGAGCTCATCGCCTACGACCCCTACGTCACCTCGGCCCGGGCCCACCAGATCGGGGCCCAGCTGGTGAGCCTCGACGACCTGTTCGCCAAGGCGGACGTCATCACCATCCACATGCCCAAGACCCCTGAGACTCTGGGCATGCTCAACCGCGAGGCCTTCGAGAAGATGAAGGACACCGCCTTCGTCGTCAACGTGGCCCGCGGCGGTCTCGTCGACGAGGCGGACCTGGATGCCGCTCTGGCGGAAGGCCTCATCGGCGGCGCGGCCATCGACGTCTTCTCCTCCGAGCCGTCCACGGACCTGCCGTTCTTCGGTCGGGAGAACGTCGTCGTCACGCCTCACCTGGGAGCCTCGACGTCGGAGGCCCAGGAGAAGGCCGGGGTCTCCGTGGCGCGTTCGGTGCGTCTGGCCCTGGCGGGCGAACTGGTGCCCGACGCCGTGAACGTGGCCGGCGGCGCGATCGACGAGCTGGTCCGCCCGGGCATCCCGCTGGTCGAGAAGCTCGGCCGGGTCCTCAACGCGCTCGCCTCCGACGCCTTCACCGACATCGAGACGGAGGCCGCCGGGGAGCTGGCGGAGCACAACGTCGACGCCCTGCAGCTGGCCGCGCTGAAGGGGCTGTTCACTGACGTCGTCTCCGAGCAGGTCTCCTACGTCAACGCGCCCGTTCTCGCCGAGCAGCGCGGCATCGCCACCCGGCTGACGACCACGCCCGACGTCGAGGACTACCGCAACGCCCTCACCGTGCGCGGGGCCACTGCCTCCGGGGTCAACCTGGAGGTCCGCGGCACGCTGACGGGTCCCAAGCAGATCGAGAAGATCGTCGGCGTCAACGGCTACGACCTTGAGATCCCGTTGACCGACCACCTGGTGATCTTCGAGTACGCGGACCGCCCCGGAGTGGTCGGAGCACTCGGCCGCATCCTCGGCGAGGCGGAGGTCAACATCGCCGGAATGCAGGTCTCGCAGGACACCCGGGAGGAGCGGGCCCTGGCCGTGCTGGCCGTCGACGCGGCCCTGCCCGCCGGAGTCCTGGACACCATCGCCCAAGAGGTCGGGGCGGCCCTGGCCGCCGAGGTCGACCTCGAGGACCGCACCTGAGCCTGGACCGCGTCTGACCGGAGAGGAACTGAGGGACCACCTGAGATGTCTCAGCCTGCCTACTACCTGACCACGGCGATCACCTACCCCAACGGTGAGCCGCACATCGGCCATGCCTACGAGTACATCTCGGCGGACGTGATGGCCCGATTCAAACGGCTCGACGGCTACGACGTCCGCTTCCTGACAGGGACCGACGAGCACGGCCAGAAGGTCCAGCAGACCGCGGACCGTGAAGGGATCACCCCGTACGAGCTCGCCACGCGCAACGCTCAGGCCATCAAGAAGGTCGACGACGAGGTCCTCGGCATCTCCTATGACCGGTTCATCAGGACGACCGACGAGGACCACTACGCCGCCTCGCAGGCCATCTGGCGCCGCATGGTCGACGCCGGAGACATCTACCTGGACCGGTACGCCGGCTGGTACTCGGTGCGGGACGAGCGGTTCTTCGCCGAGGACGAGACCGAGGTCCGGGAGGACGGTGGACGCTACGCCGTCGAGACCGGCACTCCGGTGACCTGGACGGAGGAGGAGAGCTACTTCTTCCGGCTCTCCGCGTACCAGGAGAGGCTGCTGGAGCTCTATCGCTCCCACCCCGAGTTCGCCGCTCCGGCGAGCCGCTTCAACGAGGTCATCCGGTTCGTGGAGGGCGGTCTGGAGGACCTGTCGATCTCACGGACCACCTTCGATTGGGGCGTGCCGGTGCCGAAGGACCTCACCGCGGGGGACACGGAGCTGGACCACGTGATGTACGTGTGGGTGGACGCGCTGACCAACTACCTGACCGGTGCGGGCTTCCCGGACACCGACTCCGAGCAGTTCCGTCGTCGCTGGCCCGCCGACCTGCACATCATCGGCAAGGACATCTCCCGGTTCCACTGCATCTTCTGGCCGGCGTTCCTGATGAGTGCGGGGCTGGAGCTGCCACGTCGGGTGATGATCCACGGATTCCTGCACAACGCGGGCGAGAAGATGTCCAAGTCGGTGGGCAACGTGGTCGCGCCCGCCGCCTGGACGGAGACCTATGGGCTCGACGCGGTGCGCTTCTTCCTGCTGCGCGAGTTCCCGTACGGGCAGGACGGCTCCTACACGCATGAGGCCGTCGTCGGGCGCAAGAACTCCGACCTGGCGAACAACCTGGGCAACCTGGCGCAGCGCTCCCTGTCGATGATCGTCAAGAACTGCGACGGCGCACTGCCGAGCCCGGGAGAGCTGACCGCCGAGGACCAGGCGATCCTCGACCAGGCCGCGAGCCTGCTGGAGATCAGCCGGACCGCTTATGAGAAGCAGGACTTCCACAGGGCGTTGGAGCGGACCTGGTACGTGCTGGGGGAGGCCAACGCCTACTTCGCCGAGCAGGCGCCGTGGCAGCTGAAGAAGACCGATGTGGCGCGCATGGGCACCGTCCTGTGGGTGACAGCGGAGGTCCTCCGCCGAGTGGCCCTGCTGATCCAGCCCGTCATGCCGGAATCCGCCACCCGACTCCTCGACGCTCTGGGCGTGGACGCCGGAGGGGACGCCGGGGCCACCAACGCCTCCAACACCGGCCCCCGCAGCTTCTCGGCCTTCGGCGAGGAGCTGATCGGCGGATCACCGATCGACAGGCCCCAGCCGATCTTCCCCCGCCACGAGGAGCCCGCCGCCGTCTGACCCGTCCCCGCGGTCCGGGAGCGGCTCGCCCGGGCCGCGGTCTCAGATGCTGAGAGTCCCGACCTCCGCTCTCGCCGAGGCCCGCGGCGAGCACCTAGCCTGAGTGGCATGGCTGACATCGTTGCAGAGACTGCCGCCGGCGCGTCCGTGGACCCGTCCGGCACCACGTTCGACTTCGCCGTCATCCCCGGCGACGGGATCGGCCCTGAGGTGATCGCCGAGGCACGCCGGATCCTCCAGGCCGTGCTGGACTCCGCCTCCGTCGAGGCCACCTGGACCGAGTACTCGTTGGGCGCGTCCCACTGGAAAGACACCGGGGAGACCCTCTCGGAGGAGACCCTCGAGCGGCTGCGCGGTCACGACGCGATCCTCTTCGGGGCCGTGGGGGCCGACCCGCAGGACACCCGCGTCCCCTCGGGACTCATCGAGCGTGAGCTCCTGCTGAAGCTCCGGTTCAGCCTGGACCACAGCATCAACCTGCGTCCCGCCCGCACCTATCCGGGCACCGCGACGCCGCTGGCCGGGGACCCCGAGATCGACTTCGTCGTGGTCCGGGAGGGCACCGAGGGGCCCTATGTGGGCAACGGGGGCACCATCCGTCGGGGCACCGCCCATGAGCTGGCCACCGAAGTTTCGCTGAACACCGCACACGGGGTGCGCCGTGTCGTCGCGGACGCCTTCGCCCGGGCCGAGCGGCGCCGCGGCCGACTCACCCTGGTGCACAAGCACAACGTGCTCACCCATGCCGGGGACCTGTGGCGCCGCACCGTCGAGGCGGCGGCCGCCGAGCACCCGGCCGTCAGCTGGGACTACATGCATGTCGACGCCGCGACGATCCACATGGTGCAGGATCCGGGCCGCTTCGACGTGATCGTCACGGACAACCTCTTCGGAGACATCCTCACCGACCTGGCCGCCGCTGTGACCGGAGGGATCGGCCTGGCAGCATCAGGGTCCATCAACGCCGAGGGGACCGCTCCGTCGATGTTCGAGCCCGTCCACGGATCTGCACCCGACATCGCGGGGCAGCAGATCGCCGATCCCACGGCCGCTGTGCTCTCCGGGGCGCTGATGCTGCAGCACCTCGGTCTGACCGAAGCTGCGAGCCGTCTGGAGCAGGCCGTCCACGCCCAGCTGGCCGCCTGGGCGGAGGAGCCGGAGGGCTCCCGAGGGCTGAGCACCGCCCAGCGCGGAGAGGCCATCCTCAGCCGCCTCGGTTGAGGCGCTTCTCAGCGGCTCGGTCGGCGGTAGAGTGGACCGCATTCACAGAACGAGCGAAAGGCTGCTCCCATGAAGTTCGACGTCACGTCACACCCCGAGCCGACGCCGGAGGCCCGTCGCCAGCAGATCCTGGCCGACCCGGGCTTCGGCACGAACTTCACCGACCACACCGCGGTGATCGACTGGACCCAGGACGCCGGCTGGCACTCTGCCCGTATCGAGGCCTACGGCCCCATCACCCTAGATCCCGCCGCCGCCGTGCTGCACTACGCGGAGGAGATCTTCGAGGGGATGAAGGCCTACCGGCACGCAGACGGCGGCATCTACACCTTCCGCCCCTATGCCAACGCCCGGCGCATGAACCGCTCGGCCCGTCGGATGGCGATGCCGCAGCTCGACGAGGAGCTGTTCGTCCAGTCCCTGGAGGAGCTGCTGGCCCTGGACGCCGGTTGGGTTCCCTCCGGCGAGGGCGAGGCCCTGTACCTGCGTCCGTTCATGTTCGCCACGGAGGCTTTCCTCGGCGTGCGGCCCGCCCGGGAGTTCACCTACCGGGTGATCGCCTCCCCGGCGGGAAACTACTTCGGCGGCGAGCTCAAGCCCGTGCGCATCTGGGTCTCCCGCGACTTCGCCCGGGCGGCTCCCGGCGGCACCGGCGACGCCAAGACCGGCGGCAACTACGCCGCCTCTCTGGCCGCCCAGGCGCAGGCTTCGGAGCAGGGCTGCGACCAGGTGCTGTTCCTGGACCCGCTGCATGACAACGCCATCGAGGAGCTGGGCGGCATGAACGTCTTCCTCGTCACCTCCGATGGACGCCTGATCACTCCCGAACTCACCGGCACCATCCTCGAAGGCATCACGCGAGACTCCGTCATCCAGCTCGCCAAGGATCGCGGCATGACGGTCGAGGAGCGGCGTGTGACCCTGGACGAGTGGGACCGAGGGGTCCAGGACGGCACCATCACGGAGGTCTTCGCCTGCGGGACCGCCGCGGTCATCACCCCGATCGGGGAGCTGCGCGACGGTGACCGCACCATCGCGTCCACCGGCACCGGAGACGTCACCCAGGCCATCAGAGACGAGCTGCTGGGCATCCAGACCGGCGTTGTGGAGGATCGCCACGGCTGGATGCACCGGCTCGCCTGAGAGCCCTGCCACATAGGATCCTGCCCGGGGCCTCCGCGAGGACGGGCGCCGGGGCGATAGGGTGGGATGCATGCGCATCGCACGTTTCGTCACCGACGCTGAGCCCGCCTTCGGAGTCGTCGCCGGAGAGCCCGGGCAGGAGACCATCACCGAACTCATCGGGGACCCTTTCTACCAGGGCATCCAGCAGACCCAGAACACCCAAGACCTGCAGGATGTGCGGCTGGTCGCGCCGATCATCCCTCGCAGCAAGGCCATCGGGGTGGGCCGCAACTACGCGGACCACGCCAAGGAGATGGGCAATGAGCTGCCGGTCTCTCCGCTGCTGTTCCTGATCCCCAACACCGCGGTGTCCGGGCCGAACGAGCCCGTGACGCTGCCCTCCTTCTCCGAGGAGGTCAGCTACGAGGTCGAGCTGGCCGTGGTGATCGGCCGGATCTGCAAGGACGTGCCCGTCGAACGCGTCGACGACGTGATCTTCGGCTACACCGTCGGCAACGACGTCACCGCGCGCGACGCCCAGCGCAGCGACGGCCAGTGGGCCCGGGCCAAGGGATTCGACGGCTCGATGCCGCTGGGGCCCTGGATCGAGACCGAACTGGATCCCGAGGGCCTGCGCATCACCGGTCGCCTCAACGGGGAGACGGTCCAGGACGGCACGACCTCGGACATGGTCTTCGGCGTCCCCGAGCTCGTCTCCCACATCTCGCAGGCCTTCACCCTGCTGCCCGGTGATGTGATCCTCACCGGCACCCCCGCCGGCGTCGGGCTGGTCTCCTCCGGGGACCGCTTCGAAGCCGAGATCGAGGGGATCGGCACCCTCGTCACCCATTTCCGTCGTTAGATCATCCACAGGAGCCACCACACCGTTATGAGCATCCCCGTCGTCGACGCCTCCACCCCGGTCCGCGTGAGGTTCTGCCCCTCGCCGACCGGCACGCCCCATGTGGGCCTCATCCGCACCGCGCTGTTCAACTGGGCCTATGCCCGGCACACCGGCGGCAAGCTGATCTTCCGCATCGAGGACACCGACGCCGCCCGGGACTCGGAGGAGTCCTACCAGCAGCTTCTGGAGGCGCTGCGCTGGCTGGGCCTGGACTGGGACGAAGGCGTCGAGGCCGGGGGAGACCATGGCCCCTACCGACAGTCCCAGCGGGGCGAGATCTACGCGGACGTCCTGAAGCGGCTCCAGGACGCCGGGCATGTCTACGAGTCCTTCTCCACTCCGGAGGAGGTCGAGGCTCGGCACCGGGCGGCCGGACGTGACCCGAAGCTGGGCTATGACAACGCCGACCGCGACCTGACCGATGAGCAGATCGCCGCCTACCGCGCCGAGGGACGTGAGCCGGTGCTGCGACTGCGGATGCCGGACGATGACCTCACCTTCACCGACCTGGTGCGCGGGGAGATCACGTTCTCCGCCGGCTCCACGCCGGACTTCGTGGTGGCTCGGGCCAACGGCAAGCCGCTCTACACCCTGGTGAATCCCGTGGACGACGCGCTGATGGAGATCACCCATGTCCTCCGGGGCGAGGACCTGCTGTCCTCCACGCCGCGTCAGATCGCGCTGTACCGCGCACTCCACGACGTCGGGGTGGCCCGGCACATGCCGCTGTTCGGGCACCTGCCCTATGTGATGGGGGAGGGGAACAAGAAGCTCTCCAAGCGGGACCCGGAGTCGAACCTGTTCCACCACCGGGACCGTGGCTTCATCCGTGAGGGGCTCCTGAACTACCTGGCGCTGCTGGGCTGGTCGCTGTCGGCGGATGAGGACATCTTCACCGTCGAGGAGCTGGTCGAGCACTTCGACGTCGCCGATGTGCTGGCCAACCCGGCGCGCTTCGACACGAAGAAGGCCGAGGCGATCAACGGCACCCACATCCGCCGCCTCGAGCCCGGCGACTTCCGGGACCGCCTGGTGCCGTACCTGCAGGCGCTCGGTCTGGTCGGTGACGAGCTGACGGCCCGGGAGGCACGGATCCTCGACGGCGCGGCCCCGCTGGTCCAGGAACGGATCGCGCTGCTGGGCGAGGGGGCGGACATGATGGCCTTCCTCTTCGTGGCGGACGCAGAGCTCGTCATCGAGCCGAAGGCCTTCAGCGGTTTGGGGGAGGACGTGCTCGGCACCGTCGACGCCGCCGTCGCCGCTCTCGACGCACTGAACGACGACGACTGGACGACGGAGGCCATCGAGGAGGCGCTGCGCACCGCACTGGTGGACGGCCTCGGGCTGAAGCCGCGCAAGGCGTTCGGCGCCGTGCGCTCGGCGGTGTCCGGTCGGAAGGTCTCCCCGCCGCTGTTCGAGTCGATGGAGCTGCTGGGTCGGGAGTCCTCGCTGGCGCGTCTGGCCCGCTTCCGCGCCGAGGTCGCCGCCCGATGAACGCCTGCGGGGTGCTCTTCGACGTCGACGACACGCTTGTGGACCTCGAGAGCGCGATGCGCGCGGCGTTCCGCGACTTGGCCTCGGTGCATTGTCTCCAGGAGGGGACGGTGTGGGAGGACGCGGCCTGGGAGGCTGCGCTGGGCACCTTCTGCGAGGACGCCGGGGGCCAGTACGCGCGCTATCTGGCGGGTGACCTGAGCTTCCTGGAGCAGCGGATCGCCCGCGTCCGGGACGCCTACCGGGCGGCGGGAGCGCCCGTGCCGGACCCGCAGAGCCTGCTGCGGTGGGAGGACGAGTACGAGCAGGTGGTCCGTCGCCGGTGGCGTCCGTTCGACGACGTGCCGCATGCGCTGGACCGCCTGCGGCACGCGGGTGTGGCGGTCGGTGCGGTGACGAACAACGTGGCGGACTATCAGCGGGAGAAGCTGCGCATCGCCGGTCTGGAGAGCATCGAGGTCGTCGTGGGCACCGACACTGTCGGCGCGGTCAAGCCCGATGCGGCGATCTTCCATGAGGGGGCGCGACAGCTCGGGCTGGCTCCTGAGCAGTGTGCCTATGTGGGGGACAACCCCGTCGTCGACGGCGCGGGCGCGCGGGAAGCCGGACTGGTCTCCGTCCTGGTGGATCGGCGGGACCTCGTCGACGCTCCTGCCGGTGTGACGAAGGTCTCCACGCTCGAGGCCGCCGTCGATTTTGTGCTCGGGGCACCTGCTCGTGTAGAGTAGTTTCCCGTTGCGGGGCGCACGGAAACCTCGAAGGAGCGATCCTCAAGGGCCGAATGTCCGGCAGACACCGATGGGCTATGGTGTAATCGGCAACACAGCGGTTTCTGGTACCGTCGTTCTAGGTTCGAGTCCTAGTAGCCCAGCTCGATCCGTTCTGCGGATCGAAAATCCAGTGGAGACACTGGTGCGGCCCTCGGAGACGAGGGCCGAACAATGATATAGGGCCCCATCGTATAGCGGCCTAGTACGCCGCCCTCTCACGGCGGTAACGCGGGTTCGAATCCCGCTGGGGTCACGGTTGGTGGTCTCTCATCCCTGCGGGGGTCGGAGACCATCTCTCCGTCAGCTGTCTGCGCAGGCTGCTGGAAAAGTGAATATGGCCCCATCGTATAGCGGCCTAGTACGCCGCCCTCTCACGGCGGTAACGCGGGTTCGAATCCCGCTGGGGTCACCATATTCGGAAATGCCTCGGATCTTCGGATCCGGGGCATTTCTCGTCGGTGGACATGGCAGAAGGCGGCGACCTCTTCCCGACAGCCGAGGACTTCCCTAGGATGCATGATGTATCGCTGAAAGGTGGTCCATGTCCCGCGCAGGCTCGGCCATTGTGCCAGGCGGCGCCTCACTCAGCTCCTGGGAGGCCCAGCGCCGGCAGGCACAGGAGCACTGGCAGTCATGCCCGGCACCCGCACTTCTGGTCGAGGGAGAGCATGGGCTGGCCCCGGAACGGATGGTCCACCAGATCGCCCGACGCACCGAGACGCACCTGGTGGAGATCGACGACCTCCACCGCCTGCCACGGCTCGGTGACCTGAGCGACCTGGGTGACCTGGGTGACCTGGGCGACCTGGCCGACGCCGAGGCGGCCCGCGCACAGGCCCCGACGACGGCGCTGCTGCTTCGTGACATCACTCGTCAACCTCCTGCCCACCTCGAGGCCGTCGACGCCGTGCTCAGAGCCGGCGCCGTCCCGGTGGCGGTCACCGCCCGCCCAGGGCCTGAGTACGGGCACCGGTTCGTCCGCGCAGCCGGTCAGGGCAGAGGGCTGCGCCTGAGGATACGTCCGCAGACCTTCCACGACACGGCGAAGACGCTGGCGGAGATGCTCGGGGCCCCTCCCACCGCCGCGCTGGCCCGCCTGATGCACCAGCATTCCCAGGGACGGATCCTCGAGCTGGAGAACCTCGTGGCGATCGGGACAGCCGAGGGCTGGATCGTCGACTCAGCCGGACGAGCGGCGGTCGCGCGGCTGCCTGCCTGGACGGATCGACGCACCAGGTCGCTCGTGGTCGACCGGCTCGCCGCGGCTGTCGGAAGTGACGGTCTGGAGGTGATGCGGCGGCTCGCCGGCCGAGGCCCCCATGAGCTGGAGGAGCTTCTGCACGGCGACCAGCCCCCTGAGGCGGTCTTCGCCCTGGAGGCCGAGGGTCTGGTCCGCCTGACGGGACGCACCGCGTCGCTGACGCACGCTCTGCATCGGCACGCCCTGCGGGAGCCGGGGGCGTCCGCGGGGAACCCCACTGGACGGGACGTCGCTGGACCCGGCAGCACCGCACAGGGCGAGGGCCACGACGCCCTCGTCGCGGCCGCGGCTCTGCTGGGCGCCGGAGAGATCACCGCGATGCATGTCGCGCTGCTCAGTGCCGACGGAACGGGGACCGGCGAGTCCTGCCCGCCAGAGCCCGGTGCGGGGCGTCCCCCGGGCATGTTGGCCGAGGCGCCGGACCCCCGAGTGCGCTGTCTCTCCGCTGCCGCGCTGGCGGCCACCGGAGAGATGCACGCCGCGTTGGCGCTGCTGGGCCCGCCGCACGCCGACGTGCGGTCCGCGAGCCTGCCCGGGACCCTGCATGCCTTCATCCGATGGGGCCTGCTCCAGGACAGGATGGGACGCCCCCATCACCTCGGGACGGGTTCTGAGACCGGACTCGCCGGACGACTGCGGTCCTTCCACGCGGGGGGTCCGCGGGAGTCCCTGCGCCGATTCTCGCCACCGGCACGGCGCCCCGCGGAGGGCTCGTCCCGCGGAGGAGAGCAGATCCTCCCCGATCTGGACGCCCGCCGTCTCGAACGCTGTGTCGCCCTGGCCTTGGAGGCCTACGCGGCGGCCCAGCTGGATGAATGCGCGCGGGCCCGGGAGTCGCTGGCGGAACTGGAGGCGATCGGCGAGCCGGGCGTCCCGGTGGTGTGTCTGTCCTGGGTGACAGACCGGATGGGCGTCGCCCGCACTCTGCTGGACCTCAGCCTGCCGACGGTCCCCGGGGCCTTCCGGGACCGGCAGCCTCCTGAGCGGATGCTCCTCACAGCCCAGGCCGCCGGTGCGGTGGAGCTCTTCGCGGAGGTCGCCCGCGGCACCCCTCCTGAGGAGCTGCGGGAGCGCCTGGACGACCTGTGGAGCCAGTTCGAGGCCGAGGGACCGATCGGGCATGTGACGCGTAAGCATCTGGAGGCCCTGGACTTCCTCGTCGACGGCGACAGGTCCCGTCAGCTCCAGGGCCCGCCCGGAGCGTCGGTGGCGCTCGTCGGAGAGAGTCTCGCGGATCCGTGGGTGACGGTGATCGTCGAACTCGCCCGACTCCTGCATGCCCCGGTCGAGGAGCTGACGGCGACGCTTCGCGCTCGCGGAAGCCGGACCGAGGCGCTGCCCGGGGTGCGCAGGCTCATGGTTCGCTGTGTGGCGCTGCGCCGAGGCCATGACCTGCCGATGACCGCGCTGATGGAACTGAGGCGAGCGTGCCGACGCCTGGACGTCGAGACCGAGCTCGTCGATCTGCTGACCGCGCATCTGGCGGATGATGATGCGGCGAAGGACGAGGCCGAGGAACGCCTGCGACGCCGACGTCCGCACCTGCGGCCGAGGCTGGAGGGCTCCGGCCCCGGCCCGGGCGGTCCCGTGTGGACCCAGGCGCGCATGCTGCTCTCGCCCAGGGAGCAGGAGATCGTCGAGCTGCTGCTCCGGGGGCTCTCTACGGCCGATGTCGCCGATCGGGCCGGGATCAGCGTCAGGACGGTGCAGACGCATGTGCGGCATGTGTATCGCAAGCTGCGGGTGACCTCCCGCACCGAGCTTCGGGCGCGGCTGATCAGCAGGAGCACGCCATGATGCTGCCCTCTCCGCTGCTCGTCGACGCCCCAGACCTCCGCCCAGACCGTGCGATCGCGGATGCGGTGCTGGGGTCGCACCCGCGTGATGTGGTGCTGGCGCTGATGCCTGCCCTGTGGGGAGCCGAGGAGCTGGTCCTGCGGCTCGGCGAGCGGGCACCGCTGTATCGACTCCACGACGCGACCGCGGGCATCCCGCCCGGGCATCCGACAGGCGGACTGCTCGTGCTGGACGAGCCCGCGGGCCAGGACCCGTCCGCCCTGGAGGCCCTCATCGCGTCCGCCGCGCAGGCCCGTCACCGGCTGGTGATCCCCCTCCGGAGCGACCTCGACGTCCCCACACCCGTCAGGGCCCACGGGGGGACGGGGAGGGTCGTCCTCGCGGGCGTGCGCCGCCTTCGTCCCGAAGAGGTGGTCGAGGCGATGGTCCGTCACCTGGAGGGACCGGTGACGTCCTCGGCGGCGCGCCGTGTCGTGATGCTCAGCGACGGACAGCCCCAGGCGGTCCGGATGGTGCTGGAGCGCGCTCGACGGACGGGTGTCCTCCACGCCGTCGACGGGGCATGGCGGTGGCGGTCCCAGGACCAGCCCTTCCGGTGGGCCTTGGCCGAAGGGCTGCCCGAGCTGCTGGCGGGCCTCGACGCGGCCGAACATGAGCTGCTGCGTGTCATCTCCTGCGCCTGGAGGCTTCCGGAGTCCTGGGCGATGGGGCGTTTCGGCGTCGAGGTGGTGGACAGCCTCCTGGCGCAGGGCCTGATCTCCGCGACGGACGACACCCCGCACGGTCCCACCGTGCTCGCGGTGAGGTCGGGGATGCTGGATCTCGGGCTGAGCACGGAGCTGCGGCCGGCAGAGGACGCTCGGCTCTGGTACACGGCCGGGTCCGCCGTCCACCAGGAGGCGGTCGGTCCCGCCGCCCAGGCCGGGCTCGCCTGGTGGGCCGCTCGAGTGGGCCGGTCGATCCCGGCCGGAGAGGCCCTCAGCGCCGCCGAAGCCGCACTGCAGCGGTCCTGGCCGCGGGCGGCGCTGAGCATCCTCGACGCCGCCGCGGGGCATCCCGACGGTGCGCGGACAGCTGCCCGGGTCCGCAGCCTCCTGGGGCTCGGCCGCGTCAGGGAGGGAGTGCGGCACATGGAGGAACTCGTCGACGCCGCGCAGCCGCCCCTGACGCCGGGGTTCGCCGCGGTGCTGCGTGAGGTGCTCCTGCTCGCTCATCGACTCGAGCTCTTCCGTCCCGAGCTCGTCGGTCCGGTGCGGCGTCGGCTGTCAGCCGCTCTCGGCCCTTCGGCGACTCCGAGCATCGACCGGGTCACCGTGCTGCTCGAGGAGCCCTGTTCGGCCGGTGCCGCAGACCCGGAAGGGCTCGGGGAGGTGCGTCAGTGGCTTCGCGAACTCGGTCGGGTCCGCGAGGAGGCGCCGCGGGACGAAGGCGTGATGGCTCAGCTGATCATCGGCACTCGACTGGGGCTGCGGCGGCATCCGGACTTCGGCAGACTGGTGCTCTCCTCGCTGGTCGACGAGCTCTCCGCCGACGGCGGCAGCCCGGACGTGGAGGAGTGCGCCCGCGCGGTGCTGCAGATGCTGACCATGATCGCCGGCTGGCGCACGGACACTCTGCGCCTCGAGCTGGAGGCCTGGCGGCACGCCGACGGCGATGCCGGCACGGCCCTTGCCGTGGACGACATCATCGGCGCCGTGGCGGCCATGCAGAGGGACCGCATGGCCACCGCCGCGCAGCTGGCCGTCGCAGCGCTGGAGGCGTGGTGGGAGGACGATCCCTACGGCCTCGCGGGGTTCGCCGCAGCCGTCCACGCCGCCTGCGCCTCCTACGTGGGCCCGGTGCGCCACCGGCAGGCCCGCGAGCTCCTGCAGGAGGTCACGCAGGGGGAGGGACGCTCGGTGACGTGCGGCGAGACGGGTCTGCCGGAGCTGCGCCTCGTCTCCGAGGGGATGGCGCTCATCGGCGGCGGCCCGCCGGCGCAGGAGGTGGCCCACCAGCTGGCGAGCCTCGGAGCGAGGGCCCGAGCCGCAGGGGAATGGGCGCAGGAGCAGCAGCTGCTGCTGCTCAGCGTGCTCAGCGGGTGGCGGCCCGCCGCGCAGGCCATCCTCAGCTCCTCCTGGGTCCGATCGGGCGGCAGGGCTCGGATGATCGTCCTGCTCGCCGAGGCGATGACGACCGATTCCGGAGATCGTGCGTTGGAGATCGCGGAGACGCTCCTGGACGCCGACGCGGAGTTCTTCGGCTGCTCCATCCTGCTGGTGCGTTGGCAGTCTCGGGCCGAGCTCGACGTCGGCCAGCGCGCTCGCCTCGTCGGGGCGGTGCGCCGGGCCCAGCGGTCCGCCCCGGAGGCGTCCTGGGTGCTGGGGGCCTTCACGGAGCTCGCCCTGAGCCTGCGGGAGCACCGGGTCCTGACCTTCCTGCAGGAGGGGTTGAGCACGCGGGAGGCCGCCGCGGAGCTCCACCTCTCGCCGCGGACGGTGGAGGCGGTGGTCTCCGGGCTGCTGCAGCGATTCTCCTGCCGGAACCGGCTGGAGCTGCTGCAGCTGGGACTGGTGGAGGACGAGCCGCCGGCACAGGACCAGCAGACGGCGGAGGCCACCGGCCGCGGGTGGCCCCTGGCAGGCCCGCCAGGTGCGGGGTGATCGGTGAGCCTGACGGGCGGCAAGGACCGGGGGAGGGGTGCCGGGGTCTGCATGGGATCATGGAGACATGTCTGACCTGCGCCGACAGGACTCGGCCCTCTCCGCCGACGGCTCCGTCCATCCGGCCCCGGTGCCGCTGAGACCTGACGCCGGGGCTCACACTGATGCTCACACTGATGTTGACACTGATGCTGACACCGTCGGGCGGCTGGGTGAGGACCGCGTGCTGTCCGCCCTGCGCGAGGTCATCGACGCCCACAACCGTGAGGCCCTCCGCGCCGAGGCCGCCACGCAGAGCCGGGCCGCCGAAGACGCCGCCGTCGGACCGATGCCGGTGGGACCGGGTGACGACGCCGCGGTCCTGCAGCTTGCGGACCATCGGCTGGTGGCCACTACGGACACCATGAGCGAGGGCCAGGACTTCCGGCACCGCTGGTGGCCCGACCCTGCGCAGGCGGCGCGGAGCGTCGGTGTCAAGGCCGCCGCCCAGAACCTCTCGGACCTCAGCGGCATGGGGGCGCGGCCGACGGCTCTGCTGGTCAGTCTGACGCTGCCCCCGAGCACCGCCGTGTCCTGGGCGGTCGGCGTCATGGAGGGCATCTCTGAGGCAGCCTCGGTCGCCGGTGCGGCGGGATGCCTGATCGCGGGCGGGGACCTGGGCTCGGGGGAGACGGTGTCCGTGACCATCACCGCGTTGGGGCGTCCTGCTGGTGCCACGAGCCTGCTGCGCGACGGCGCCCGTCCGGGAGACCAGCTCGCCGTCTGCGGAGCACTGGGGCATGCGGCGGCCGGCCTGCGCCTGCTGGAGTCCGGGCTGCAGGCTCCCGAGCCGACGGAGGGGCTCGGCGGCGGGATGCTGGAGGCCTGCCTGAGGGCTCAGACCTACCCGGCCCCGGACCTCACCGCGGGGCCGCGGGCGACCGCCGCCGCCGCCACCGCCGGCATGGACGTCTCGGACGGGTTGCTGCGCGACGCGGCCCGGCTGGCCCGGGCCTCCGACGTCGCCCTGCTGCTCGACACCGACGCGCTGCGGGAGCAGGCCGCCGCTCTGGAGGGGATCGCCGACCGTCTGCGGCCCCGAACGGGTCAGGATGTCCAGGAGGTCCCTGAGACGCAGGAGGCCCACCCTGCGCCGTCGTCGGGGGCCCTCTCGGAGGTCGCGATGACGGCCCTGCGGCTCGTGCTCCACGGCGGCGAGGACTACGCGCTGCTGGCCACCTTCCCAGGTGGGTCCCCGCTGCCCGCGGGGTTCCGCCGCATCGGCGAGGTGCGCAGACACGACGGTGCCCCCGGCGTGATCACCGGGGGCACCGTCGAGCGTCTTGTGGACGAGGGCTGGGACTCCCTGCGCGAGTCCTGATCCGCTGGCGTCCTGGACCGCCCGTGGTCAGAACTGCGCCGTCCGGGCTGGCCCTCAGCCGTGGCCGGACCCAGTCATGGCTGGGTCTCAGCCCTGCGGGAACATCCGGCCCAGCTGGGCGAAGGTCCATCCGGCGGACTCCCACTGGCCCGCGTCCAGCACGTGGCGCGCATCCAGGAAGTTCCTGGCAGCCACCACGTCCTCCAGATCCGCGGGCGTGAGGGCCTTGAACTCGTTCCACTCGGTGGTGAGCACCACGAGGTCGGCGTCCCGGGCCGCCTCGGCCAGCGAGTCGACGTATCCGAGCCGGGGGAAGCGCTTCGCGGCGTTCGCGTTGCCCTCCGGGTCGTAGACGAACACATCGGCGCCGGCGTTGAACAGGCGGTTGGCCACATCCAGGCCGGGGGAGTCCCGCACGTCGTCGGAGAGCGGCTTGAACGTCACGCCGAGCACGGCGATGCGCCGCCCGGCGAGGTCGCCGAGGATCTGCTCGGAGAGGGTGACCACGCGCTCGCGGCGACGCAGGTTGATCTGGTCCATCTCGTTGAGGAAGGTCATCGTGTGGTCCAGGCCGAGCTCGGAGACACGGGTCTGCAGGGCTCGGATGTCCTTGGGGAGGCAGCCGCCGCCGAATCCGACGCCGGCGTTGAGGAACTTGCGGCCGATGCGGGTGTCATGGCCGATGGCGTCCGCCAAGGTGCGGATGTCGCCGCCCACGGTCTCGGTCACCTCGGAGAAGGCGTTGATGAAGGAGATCTTGGTGGCCAGGAACGCGTTCGCGGCGACCTTGACCAGTTCCGCGGTCTCGAAGTCGGTGCTGACCCAGGGTGTCTCACGGCTGAGCGCCTCGGCGTAGACCTCGCGCAGCACGGCCTCGTCGGCCTCGGAACCGACGCCGACCACCAGCCGGTCGGGGCGGAGGGTGTCCTCCACGGCGAAGCCCTCGCGCAGGAACTCGGGGTTCCATGCCAGCGAGACGGAGACGTCGTCGCGGGACTCCTCGGCGATGAGGCTGCTGAGCCGACGCGCGGTGCCCACCGGCACGGTGGACTTGCCGACGATGAGGGAGTCCTTGGTGATGGCCTGAGCCAGGGAGACCGCGGCGGTGTCCACGTAGGTCAGGTCGGCCCCGGTGCCGCCGGCCTGCTGCGGCGTCCCGACGGCGATGAAATGGACGTCCGCCCATCCGCCGACGGACTCCAGGTCAGTCGTGAAGCACAGCCGGCCGGAGTCGACGTGGCGGCGGATGAGCTCCGGCAGGCCGGGCTCGTGGAAGGGCAGGTCTCCGCGGGAGAGATGTTCGATCTTCTCCGGGTCGACGTCGACGCCGACGACGTCGAAGCCCAGCTCCGCCATGCAGGCGGCGTGTGTGGCGCCCAGATATCCGGTACCGATGACACTGATGTTCTTGATCACGGACCCATCATAGGTGGGAGGTGACCGGCAGTGAGGGACGGCCCTGTCTGCGGCCTGTCTGTGACGGCTCGGAGCCCGGTCAGTGCCGTCCGAGATCCTCCCCCAGCCCGTGCTCGGCAGCGTCCGGGTTCTTCCTCACCAGCTCGGTCAGCTGGTGGGCGGCCTGGACCACCACCTCGGCGTGCTGGCGGCCCGGCTGCCTGGTCAGCCGCTCGATCGGGCCGGAGATGGACACTGCGGCGATCACGCGTCCGGAAGGGCCACGGACGGGGGCGGAGACCGATGCCACTCCGGGCTCCCGCTCGCCCAGGGACTCGCCCCAGCCGCGCCGCCGGACGCCGGCCAGCACCGTGGGGGTGAACCGGGCGCCCTGCAGCCCCTCGACGAGGCGCTCATGGTCCTCCCAGGCCAGCAGGACCTGCGCGGCGGAGCCGGCCTTCATGGAGAGCTGGGTCCCCACGGGGATGGAGTCGCGCAGGCCGATGGGCCGCTCCGCCGAGGCCACGCAGACGCGGGCATCGCCCTGGCGGCGATAGAGCTGCGAGCTCTCTCCGGTGGCGTCCCGCAGCTTGAGCAGGATGGGGCCGGCCGCCGAGACGAGGCGGTCGTCTCCTGCGGCGGAGGCCAGCTCCGCCAGGCGGGATCCGATCACATAGCGTCCTCGCACGTCGCGGCTGAGGAAGCGGTGGTGGATCAGCGCGGAGGCGAGTCGGTGCACGGTGGGACGCGCCAGCCCGGTGCACTCCACGAGCTGCGCCAGGGACGCCGGTCCGGCCTCCAGGGCGTCGAGGATCATCACGGACTTGTCCACGACGCCGATCCCGGACGGAGTGTGCAGCGGCCGCGGCGGATCCAGGGGAGGCTCGGTGGGCCTCGTGCGCGGCGAGGTGCGCGGCGAAGCCCCGGCCCGGGCGGAGGCGGGGCCGGTCGGTCGGGAGGCGCCGGATCGGGGAGCGCCGGATCGAGGGCTGGACATGGTCGACATCATACTGCGAAAAGCCCGGAAATCTCAGATAGTGAGACCTCGTGTCGCTGTCGGGGAGAGCCGCGGGACGCGCACACTCCTCTCTGCCGACCGGGCGTGTTCAGATAGTGAGACCCAGGCCTGCAGGTCTGGATACCATCTGGCATCGGTGCTTCTGTAGTGGTATAAGGCCGATTTCAGGAGGACCCCATGGCGGACAAGCCGCTGACGATGGCGGAGAAGGTGTGGCGCGAGCACGTCGTCGTGCCCGGTGAGGAGAAGGGCGGGCAGCGCACGCCGGACCTGCTCTACATCGACCTGCACCTCGTCCACGAGGTGACGTCGCCGCAGGCCTTCGCAGGACTGCGGCTGGCCGACCGGCCCGTGCGCCGGCCTGATCTCACGATCGCCACCGAGGACCACAACACCCCGACCCTGGAGATCGACAAGCCGATCGCCGACCCGATCAGCCGCAAGCAGGTCGACACGCTGCGTGCGAACGCCGCGGAGTTCGGCATCCGGCTGCATTCGCTCGGCGATGACGACCAGGGCATCGTCCACGTCGTGGGCCCGCAGCTCGGACTCACCCAGCCCGGGATGACCGTGGTGTGCGGAGACTCCCACACCTCCACCCACGGAGCGTTCGGAGCTCTGGCCATGGGCATCGGGACCTCCGAGGTCGAGCATGTGCTGGCCACCCAGACGCTGTCGCTCAAGCCGTTCAAGACCATGGCGATCACAGTGGAGGGCACGCTGAAGCCGGGAGTCAGCTCCAAGGACATCATCCTGGCGGTCATCGCCAAGATCGGCACCGGAGGCGGCCAGGGCTATGTGCTCGAATACCGCGGCTCGGCGATCGAACAGCTCTCGATGGACGCCCGGATGACCATCTGCAACATGTCGATCGAGGCCGGCGCCCGAGCCGGCATGATCGCCCCCGATGAGACCACTTTCGACTACATCAAGGGACGTCCCCACGCGCCGCAGGGCGCGGACTGGGACGCGGCCGTCGAGAACTGGCGTGCGCTGCGCACCGACGACGGCGCAGAGTTCGACGCCGAGGTCGTGATCGACGCCGATGCGCTCGAGCCATTCGTCACCTGGGGCACCAACCCGGGCCAGGGCGTGAGCCTCTCCGACACGGTGCCGGCTCCGGAGGACTTCGACGACCCCGTGGACCGGGAGTCCGCCGAGCGGGCCCTGAAGTACATGGACCTCGCCCCGGGGACGCCGATGCGGGACATCCGGGTGGACACCGTGTTCCTGGGATCCTGCACCAACTCGCGGATGGAGGACCTGCGGGCGGCCGCGGGGATCATCCGCGGTCGGGAGAAGGACCCTCAGGTGCGCATGATCGTGGTCCCCGGCTCCCAGAGGGTCCGCCTGCAGGCTGAGGCCGAGGGGCTGGACCAGGTGTTCAAGGAGTTCGGGGCCGAGTGGCGCTTCGCCGGGTGCTCGATGTGCCTGGGCATGAACCCGGACCAGCTGCAGCCGGGGGAGCGGTGCGCCTCCACGTCGAACCGCAACTTCGAAGGGCGCCAAGGCAAAGGTGGTCGCACGCACCTGGTGTCTCCGGTCGTGGCGGCGGCCACGGCGGTCCGCGGCACGCTCTCTGCGCCGTCGGACGTCCTGTCCACCGAGCCCCAGCCGGCCTGACCGGCATGCCCCGACGAGGAGCTGACATAGCTATGGAACCCATCATTCGACACACCGGCGTCGGCGTGCCGCTGCGCGCCTCCAACGTCGATACCGACCAGATCATCCCGGCGGTGTACCTGAAGAGGATCACCCGCACCGGATTCGAGGACGCTCTGTTCTCGTCCTGGCGCAAGGATCCGGAGTTCGTCCTGAACCAGCCGGCCTACGCCCAGGGCACGGTGCTGGTGGCCGGACCCGACTTCGGCACCGGCTCCTCCCGGGAGCACGCCGTCTGGGCGCTGAAGGACTACGGCTTCCGGGTGGTCGTCGCCTCCCGCTTCGCCGACATCTTCCGCGGCAACTCGGGCAAGCAGGGGCTGGTCACCGCTCAGGTGGCCCAGCCCGACGTCGAACTCATCTGGAAGGAGCTCGAGAAGGAGCCCGGCGCCGAGGTGCAGGTCGATCTGGAGGCCCGCACCGTGCGCTGCGGCTCGGTCGAGGCGAGCTTCGAGATCGACGACTATACGCGCTGGCGCCTCATGGAGGGGCTTGACGACATCTCCCTGACCCTCACCCGGGCGGAGGACATCGAGCAGTTCGAGGCCACCCGGCCCGAGTGGAAGCCGAAGACGCTGCCGGCCAGGATCTGAGACGGCTGCGGGTGTGACGCGGATCGCCGTCATCCTGGGGATCTGCTGAGTGCGAGCTGGACATCCGGTCCGTCATGGAATCGTTGCCTTCCCCCACGGCGGAATTGTCCGGGGGAGGCGTCCGGGTTGGATACAGTGGCATGGCTACATCTCCTGTGCTTCACGAAGGGACCGTCGAGTCACTATGGCCAAACTGCTCACCATCCAGGGTGGAAAGCCCCTCGAGGGCAGCGTCCGCGTCCGCGGCGCGAAGAACCTCGTCCCGAAGGCCATGGTCGCCTCTCTGCTCGGCAGCGAACCCTCGGAGCTCCGGAACGTCCCGGAGATCAAGGACGTCGAGATCGTCAAGAATCTGCTGACCATCCACGGCGTGACCGTCGACGTCGACCCGGAGACGGGGGACCTCACTCTGGACCCGCGCCGGATGCGCAACGCCGAGCACTCGGAGATCGACACCCACGCCGGAGACTCGCGGATCCCGATCCTGTTCTGCGGTCCGCTGATGCACAAGAACGGTGAGGCGTTCATCCCCGATCTCGGCGGGTGCCGCATCGGAGACCGTCCCATCGACTACCACCTCGAGGTGCTGCGCAACTTCGGCGCCGTGGTGGACAAGCAGGTCACGGGCATCCACATCACCGCTCCGAAGGGCCTCAAGGGTGCCAAGCTCGACCTGCCCTACCCGTCCGTGGGGGCCACGGAGCAGGTGCTGCTCACGGCCGTCATGGCCGAAGGCATCACGGAGCTGAAGAACGCGGCGGTCGAGCCGGAGATCCACGATCTGATCGCCATCCTGCAGCAGATGGGCGCGATCATCTCCGTGAACACCGATCGCACCATCCGGATCGAAGGTGTGGACCGACTCAGCGGCTTCAAGCATCGGGCCATCCCGGACCGCAACGAGTCGGCGTCCTGGGCGTCGGCGGCGCTGGTGACCCGTGGTGACATCTACGTGCGCGGAGCGGCCCAGCGGGACCTGACCGCCTTCCTGAACACCTATCGGAAGATCGGCGGCGAGTTCGAGGTCGACGACGACGGGATCCGGTTCTGGCATGCCGGCGAGCCGCTCAAGCCCTTGGTGCTGGAGACCGACGTGCACCCGGGCTTCATGACCGACTGGCAGCAGCCCATGGTCGTGGCCCTTACTCAGGCCCACGGCGTGTCCATCGTCCATGAGACGGTCTATGAGAACCGCTTCGGCTTCACCGAGGCGCTCAAGCGCATGGGGGCCTCCATCCAGCTGCACCGTGAGTGCCTCGGGTCCAATCCCTGCCGCTTCGGCCAGCGCAACTTCCTCCACTCCGCTGTGATCTCCGGGCCGTCGGAGCTGAAGGGCACCGACATCGACGTGCCGGACCTGCGCGGCGGCTTCTCCCACCTCATCGCCGCGCTGGCGGCTCAGGGCACCTCCCGGGTCACCGGGATCGAGATCATCAATCGCGGCTATGAGCGGTTCATCGACAAGATCGCAGGACTCGGCGCCGACGTCGAGATGACTGAGCGCTGAGCCTCGGTAGGCTTCTGTCTGTGACTTCCCGACGAGACGACGCGCCCTCGCTGGGCTTCCGCACCGCCGCCGCCGTCGTGCGCCCTGCCCTGAACCTCGTGATCGGCAAGCAGTGGGACGGGCTCGACCGGCTGCCCCGGCAGGGGTACATCGTGGTGGCCAACCACGTCACCGAGATCGACCCGCTGGCCGTGGCCCACGCGGTCTACAGCTCCGGGAGCACGCCGCACTTCCTGGCGAAGGACGCCCTGTTCCGGGCTCCGGCGCTGGGGAGCCTGCTGCGTCGGCTCCAGCAGATCCCGGTGGCCCGTGACCAGCGGGACGCCCAGTCGTCGCTGACCGTGGCGGGTGAGGTCATCGCTCAGGGCGGGGCTATCATCATCTATCCCGAGGGCACGCTGACGCGGGATCCGCAGCTGTGGCCCATGCGTGCGAAGACCGGGGCGGCGCGTCTCGCGCTGACCACCGGAGCGCCGGTGGTGCCGATCACCCACTGGGGCGTCCAGGACCTCCTGGCGCCCTACGGCCGCGTGCCCACGGTGCTGCCCCGTCCGCGCTATCGGCTGCTCGTCGGTGACGAGGTCGACCTCTCGGACCTCCGGGAGGGCCCCATGACCCGCACGGCGCTGGCCCGGGCCACGGAGCGCATCGAAGATGCGCTCACGGCCGGCGTGGCTGAGCTGCGCGGTGAGGAGCCCCCTGAGCTCATCTGGGACCGCGCCCTGCGCCAGCGTGTTCCGCGCCGTCAGATCGAGGAGTCGTGATCCATGAGCGCACAGAGCGTCAGACCGTCCACCGGGGCTCCTGAGGGAGCGCCCGGGGCCGCACGCATCGCCGTGCTCGGCGCCGGCAGCTGGGGGACCACCTTCGCCAAGGTCCTCGGCGACGCCGCCGTGGCCTCGGGGGCCCCTGCGGAGATCGTGCTGTGGGCTCGCCGCGAGGAGATCGCCCGTGAGATCACCGAGCGACGGACGAACTCCACCTACCTGGGGGACATCGTCCTGCCTCCGGGCATCCGCGCGACCACCGACGTCGCCGAGGCCGTCACCGGTGCCGAGGTCGTGGTGCTGGCGGTCCCGGCGCAGTCGCTGCGGTCGCACCTGGCCGCCGTCGGTGCGGCGTTGGGTGAGCGTGCCGTGCTGGTGTCCCTGATCAAGGGGCTCGAGCGAGGCTCGGACATGCGCATGTCCGAGGTCATCATCGAGGAACTCGGCGTCGGGGCCGATCGTGTCGCCGTCGTCTCCGGCCCGAACCTCGCCATGGAGATCGCCCGCCAGGAGCCCACCGCGTCGGTCGTCGCCTGTGAGGACGCCGCCGTCGCCGAACGTGTCGCCGCGCTGTGCAACAATCCCTACTTCCGGCCCTACACGAACACTGACGTCGTGGGCGTGGAGATCGCCGGCATCGTGAAGAACGTGATCGCCCTGGCCGTGGGGATCTGCGACGGACAACGGCTCGGAGACAACTCCAAGGCATCCGTGATCACCCGCGGCCTCGCCGAGACGACCCGTCTGGCGACCGTGCTCGGCGGTCGTCTGGAGACCTTCTCCGGCCTCGCAGGGCTGGGGGACCTGGTGGCGACCTGCGCCTCTCCGCTGTCCCGGAACCGGACCGCGGGGCGTCTGCTGGGAGACGGCCTGTCCGCGGATGAGGTGACCGCCGAGCTGACACAGACCGCCGAGGGCATGAAGTCCGGATCGGCGGTGGTCGATCTGGCCCGCCGCCACGGTGTGGAGATGCCGATCTCCGAGGCCGTCGTAGCAGTCCTGGACGGATCCCTGGCTGTGGACCGGATCGCCACCCTCCTGCTCGCCCGAGACCTCAAACCCGAAGGGAAGTGACTCCTTCCATGTCCGAGAGCACAGCGCCGCGCACCACCGTCGATGACGGACTGCGGGTGGCTTCCCAGGGCTCGAGCGCCCGTCCGCGCGTGCTGGTCCTCTACGGCGGGCAGTCCTCGGAGCATGCCGTCTCCTGTGTGACGGCCGCCGGAGTGCTGAAGGCCGTCGACGGGGAGCGGTTCGACGTCGTGCCGGTCGGGATCACCTCGAACGGGCAGTGGACCCGTCCGGCGGTGGACCCCCGCACCCACACCTTCGCCGACGGCGAGCTGCCCCGGGTGCTGCCCACCGAGTCCACCGTGGCCCTGCACGGCGCCTCCAACGGCACCGGGGAACGTCGGTGCGAGCTCCTGGAGGTCGGTCCGGCGGGGAAGACGTCCTCCCTGGGTCCGGTGGACGTCGTGCTGCCGCTGCTGCACGGCCCCTTCGGCGAGGACGGCACGGTGCAGGGGCTGCTCGAGTCGGTCGGCGTGCCCTATGTGGGAGCTGGGGTGCTCGCCTCCGCCGTCGGAATGGACAAGCACTTCATGAAGCTGGCCTTCGAGGCCGCCGGGCTGACGGTGGGGCCCTATGAGACGCTGACGGCCCGCCAGTGGCGCCGAGACCCGGGGGCAGCCCTCCAAAGGGTGCGCGGCCTGAATCTTCCGGTGTTCGTCAAGCCCGCTCGGGCCGGGTCCTCGGTGGGGATCACCCGGGTCGATGCCTGGGAGCAGTTGGAGGAGGCCGTCGCCCTGGCCCAGAAGCATGACCCGAAGGTCGTCGTGGAACAGGGGATCTCGGGCCGCGAGATCGAATGCGGCGTGCTGGACGGCCATGACGGTCAGCCGCCCCGGGCTTCCCAGCTGGGGGAGATCGTGGTCCACGACGGCGGCGAGTCCCACCAGTTCTATGACTTCACGGCCAAATACACGGATGCTGCGGCCGCCGACCTCAGCTGTCCTGCCGACCTGCCTGTCGAGGCGGCCGAGGAGATCCGGCGTCAGGCGGTCGTCGCCTTCGAGGCGGTGGACGCTGAGGGGATTTCGCGGGTGGACTTCTTCTACACCGACGACGGCGACGTCGTGATCAACGAGATCAACACCATGCCGGGGTTCACGCCGATCAGCATGTATCCGCAGATGTGGCACGCCACCGGGATCCAGTACCCGGAGCTCATCGCCGAGCTCATCACGCTGGCCCTGCAGCGGCCCGTCGGCCTGCGCTGACCCGGCCTGCGCTGATCCGGCCTGGGCTGCCCCGGCCGGGACGGCGGAGAGGCCGCCGCGCCCGAGCGTCAGGGTCAGTGATGGGACTCCGCATGGTCGGAGTCGGCCGAGTCCTCGGTCACCGCGTCCGAATCCTCGGTGCCCTCGATCTCCTGCTCGGTGGACGTGCACCCGCGCGTCTGCTCCACCCGCTCCACGGCCCCGGCCAGGGCCAGCATGACGGTGGAGGACGGGATCTCGTCGACGTCGAGAAGGACCTCCACCGCGGGCTCCCGGCCGTAGCTGACCAGTCGCCAGTCCGACCCCTCCTCCTCGACGGCGAGCCAGTCGACGCCGTCGGCGGTCACGCAGTGCTCCGGACTCGGTCCGGGCGGCTCGACGCCGCATCTCGCCACCACGCGGCTCGGGTCGCCCCAGACCGAGGTCCCCTGGGAGTTGGTCTCCCGCTGGTGGTGCCCGTCGATGGTCTCCGGCAGCGCGAGCATGACCTCCGCACAGACCGGGTCGGAGGCGTAGGGGGCGGGCTCCACGGTGGCGGCGCCTCCGGGGGCGCACGAGCTCAGCACCAGCGCGGCAGGGGCGAGCAGCATCGCCGTCTTCCGTCGCCCGGCGGGCGACGCTGACCAAGGACGCATCCAGCTCCGAGCCGGGGCGGACGGTCCGGTGTACGAACCGGTTCCCGGCCGAGCACGCAGTGAGGCACGGGATGATGCGCGGAACGTTGCTGGGGACGAGGCGGAGCTCATGGAGGACACGCTAGCGGAGGACTGCGGACTGAGGATGCAGCGCCGCTGTCATGGCCTGTCACAGTTCTGGCATATCCTGGAACGACGTCGACCCATCCGTTGCACGTCGACCGCCGGACGCCGTGTGGGGGCATAGCCCGCCGTCCGGGGGCATGGGCGCGCTCAGCTGAGGAGAACACATGGCAGAAGAGACCGTCGAAGAGTCGCGCCGGCGCAGGAAGCGGCGCAGCCGGCTCACCATCGGCATCGTGCTGGGGTCCCTGGTGGTGCTGGTGGCGGGTGCCCTGGTCGCTTCGCTGCTGTACCTGAACTCGCTCTCTCGCAGCTACGAGGAGAACGTCCAGACGTTCGGGGACGAGGAGACCTTCCCCGATGAGGCGGACCGTCCGGAGAAGGACGAGGATGACGAGTCCATCAACATCCTGCTCATCGGCTCCGACGACCATGGAGGCTCCGGCGAGTCGGAGGACCTGCCCCGTGTGCCGCAGGGCGGACGCTCGGACACGATGATGCTGGTGCACATCCCGGCGGACCGGGACAGCGTGCAGGTCATGTCGATCCCGCGTGATCTGTGGGTGGAGGTGCCGGGCCACGGCTGGCACAAGGTCAACGCTCCGCTGGCGCTCGGTGGGATCTCGCTGACCGTCCAGACCCTGGAGGGCCTCTTCGACGCGCGGATCGATCACATCGCGTCGGTGGACATGCTCGGCTTCATCGGCCTGGTGGACGCCCTCGGCGGCGTCGACGTCAACTCCAGCTACCCGGAGTCCTTCACCACCGGTGAGGGCTACACCTTCGAGCCCGGGGTCCAGCACATGGACTCTGAGCAGGCGCTGTCCTTCGTCCGCCACCGCGCGACGTTCCCTGACGGCGATCTCCAGCGCGTGCGCAACCAGCAGGCCTTCATCCGCGCCGTGATCCAGGAGTCGGTCTCCCCGTCGAACCTCACCAATCCGGGGCAGGTGCAGGACATGGTGGAGACTTTCGCACCCCACCTGGTGGTGGATGAGACCCTCGACTCCTCGACGGTGGCCTCCCTGGGCTGGCAGATGCGCGGCGCGGTCAGCGACATCCAGCTGTTCACCCTCCCCACCGGGGACTCGGGCCGATCGGCGGACGGCCAGTGGATCTGGAACCAGGACACCCAGGCGATCTCGGAGATCTCCGAGGCGCTCAGCGACGGCACGCTGCAGGAGTACGTGGACGACAACGACCTCTGAGGGCACCGCCGCGAGGCGGAGTCCGACAACCGGGGTGGTGGGGTCGGCAGGACCGGAGGAGGGCCATGAGAGGAAAGGTCAGAGGTCGGCAGGCGGTGCTGGCATGGTTCCAGCTCGCCGAACAGACCCTGGAGTCCCGCCGCGGACAGCTGGACCGGCTCAACGTCTTCCCAGTGCCGGACTCGGACACCGGAGCGAACATGCTTGCGGCCATGCGGACGTGTCGCGCCGCGGTGGAGGCATCCCGGGAGGATGACCTGGGGGCGCTGCTGGCGACGGCAGGATCGACGGCGATGGTCGAGGCCCACGGCAATTCCGGGACCCTGCTGGCGGTCCTGCTCTCCGGCATCGCGGAGCCGCTGCACGGGCATGAGCGGCTCACCGTGCCGGGCCTGGCCGACGCCCTGGAACGAGGGAGCCTGCGGGCCTGGACCGCTCTGTCCGAACCGGTGGCAGGCACCATGCTCTCCGTGATCGATGCCGTCTCCGAGCGGGTCCGAGCCGGTCTCGCCGGTGCTGCGGAGCTGGAGAGCCGCGCCGCCCTGGAGGGGAGCCTCCGTGAGGCGATCGCGGCCGGCAGGACCGCCGTGGCCGCCACCGTCGACGAACTGGACGTGCTGCGCCGGGCGGGCGTCGTCGACGCCGGAGGCACCGGACTGCTGCTCATCCTGGACGCCCTGCGCGCGACCGTGTGCGGCGAGGAGCTCGACGACGACCTGCTCGACGGTCTTCCGGGCCTGCCCGGTGCACCCGCTGGTGGCGGCGCGCGAACTCCCGAGGGCGACCTCCACGGACGGAGCGTCGGCCCTGCCGCGCCGGCGAGGGAAGCACCGGGTCCTCCGCTGGTGGAGATCATGGCCACGGTCCGGCTCGACCCGCTGGGGGCGGCCTCACTGCGCCACCGTCTGGACGAGCTGGGGGACTCGGTGATCATCACCCCGGTGGACGTCGAAGCGGATGCCGCCGGCGCGTACCGATGGCGCATCCACGTCCACACCGCACGGCGCGGACCGACCTCCGAGGCCATCCGATCGGCCGGCTCGGTCGAGGCCCTGACCCTCACGGAGCTCGGCGCATGACGGCTCACGGATCCGTCCAGGGCCCGGAGACCCCGCTGGATCGACTGCTGGGCGACGCCTCGGCGCGGACCCTGGAGCGGGAGCTGAGCCTGCACACAGCCGAGGACCTGCTCAACCACATCCCGCGTCGGTGGGTCGAGCACGGGCAGCTCTCCTCTCTGGCGGAGCTCCGCGAGGACGAACACGTCACGTTCGTCGCGCGGGTGGTGAGCGCCTCGAAGCGTCGCATGCAGCGGCGTCGCGGGTTCCTCGTGGAGGTCGTGGTGGAGGACGACGACGGCGTCCGGCTCCAGATGGCGTTCTTCCAGGGGCATCAGGCCTTCCGTGACCTGACCTCGGGCGCCCGGGCGATGTTCCACGGGAAGGTGGGCAGCTACGGCGGGCGCCTCACGCTGAACAATCCCGACTACTCGGTGCTCCCCGAGGACGGGGACGTCGGACCGGGAGCTGACTCCCGTGGTCCGGCGGGCGTTCCGCTGCCCGGCGAGGGGCAGTCGACGCCGGTGCCTCTGTATCCGGCCACGGCGAAGGTCTCCAGTTGGGAGATCTACCGGTGTGTTCGTCTCGTCCTGGACATGGTGGATCTCGACGCCTGGCCGGATCCGGTCCCCACGGAGGTGTCCGAGAGTGAGGGCCTGCGCGGACTGGCGACGGCGTATCTGCTGATCCATCGGCCCGCTCGTCTGGAGGACCCCGCCGAAGGGCTGAAGCGACTTCGCTTCCAGGAGGCGTTCCTGCTGCAGGCTCTGCTCGCCAGGCGCAGAGTGCTCGCCGGCTCCGGGGTCGGGCGTCCCGCGCCACGCCGGGAGGACGGCCTGCTCGGCGTGTTCGACGCCGCCCTGCCGTTCACCCTCACCGAGGGCCAGCGCCGCTGCGGGGAGCTGATCGCCGAGGACCTCGCCGGTGCGGCGCCGATGAACAGGCTCCTGCAGGGCGAGGTCGGCTCGGGAAAGACGTTGGTGGCGCTGCGAGCCATGCTGCAGGTGGTCGACGCCGGCGCCCAGGCGGCACTGGTGGCGCCCACCGAGGTGCTGGCGGCCCAGCACGAAAGGTCCTTGCGGGGCATGCTCGGAGCTTTGGCGGGCACGGATCTGCTCTCGGCCTGGGACGCCCCTGACGACGCGCCGGCGGTCACCGTGACCCTGCTGACGGGGTCGATGAGCACGGCGGAGCGGAAGCAGGCGCTGTTGGACATCGCCTCCGGCAGGGCCGGCATCGTGGTGGGGACCCATGCTCTGCTGGGGGAGAAGGTGCAGTTCGCGGACCTCGGCCTCGTCGTCGTCGACGAGCAGCACCGGTTCGGCGTGGAGCAGCGGGACGCCCTGCGGCACCGGTACCCGGTGACCCCCCATATGCTCGTGATGTCGGCGACCCCCATTCCCCGCTCGGTGGCGATGACGGTCTTCGGCGATCTGGAGCTGACGATGCTGGCCGGCCTGCCGGCCGGCCGCCAGCCGATCCGCACCCATGTGGCGCGGATGACCCAGGGGCCCCGGATCATCGGCAGAGTCTGGGAGCGGATCGCCGAGGAGGTGGCCGCCGGACATCAGGCCTACGTGGTCTGTCCCAAGATCTCCGAGTCGGACCAGCGTGAGGACCCGGCCACCGGTGTCCAGATCGAACAGGACGCCTCCGTCGAGCTGCTGGCGGACCGACTGGCGGAGCATCCGCTGATCGGCCGGCTGCGACTGGCGAGCCTGCATGGCCGGATGGACTCCTCCGAGAAGGAGGAGGTGATGACGGCCTTCGAACGCGGCGAGATCGACGTGCTGCTCTCCACCACGGTCATCGAGGTCGGGGTCGACGTTCCCAACGCCACGGTGATGGCGGTGCTCGACGCCGACGCCTTCGGCATCTCCACCCTCCACCAGCTGCGGGGCCGGATCGGACGAGGCTCCGCCCAGGGGCTGTGCCTGCTGGTCACCCGGCTGCCGGACGGCCACCCGTCTCTGGAGCGTCTGGAGGAGGTGGCCGCGCACAGCGACGGCATGCAGCTGGCCCGGCTGGATCTGCAACGCCGTCGGGAGGGCGATGTGCTCGGGGCCTCGCAGGCGGGACGGAGCTCCACGCTGAAGCTGCTGCGCATCGTGCGCGACGAGGGGATCATCAGCTCGGCCGCCGACCATGTCCAGGCGCTCACCGCGAACGACCCTGGATGGGAAGGCCATCCGCAGCTGCGGGAGGCGATCGACTCCTGGATCGCGCGCAGCGACGGCGCCGACGCCTATATCGAACGCGGCTGAGGCGCCGGAGACGACGCCGGAGACGACAGGGAACCGGAGACCCACCGAGAAGGAGGACCGCCGTGGCGCGGATCATCGCGGGCACGCATAAGGGACGTCGTCTGGCGGCCGTTCCGGGGGAGGGGACGCGTCCCACCAGCGACCGGGTCAAGGAATCGCTGTTCTCCCGGCTGGAGGGCTATGACGCGATCGGCGACGCCGTCGTGGTGGACCTGTTCGCCGGCTCCGGGGCACTGGGACTGGAGGCGCTGAGTCGTGGTGCCCGTCGCGCGGAGCTGGTGGATCGGGCCGAGCCGGCGCTACGGACCCTGCGACGCAACGCGGCCCTGTTCGACGCCGGGGCGGTCACCGTCCAGAAGTCCGAGGCGCTGCGCCATCTTCGCCGCCGGGAGGGCGAACCGATCGAGCTGCTGTTCCTGGATCCGCCCTATGCCTTCACCGAGCAGCAGCTCGCCGAGGTGCTCGCCGCCGCGGTGCCGCAGCTGCATCCGGCGGCCACCGTGGTGGTGGAGCGGGAGTCCCGCAGTCCGGAGCCGCAGTGGCCCGCTGGACTGGAACGGTTTCAGGATCGTGCGTACGGCACCACGCGGCTCTGGTTCGCGGAGCCGGCCTGAGCGTGTGCCTCTCCGCCAGATGATCTCAGCGGCGGCTTCGCCCGTCAGGGGCTTCGGCGTCGGTCAGAGGCCGAGCCATTGCCGCAGTTCGTCTCCGGTGAGGACGTCCCCCGGATGGGGGCCGGCCGCCCATACGGCTTCGGCGGCCCGGGTGGGCACCGGCTCCCCGAGGGCGGCGACCACCAGGTTCCCCGCCGTCGCGCCGGCGAGCACGTCGGCCGGGGCGGTGACCAGCAGCCGGGAGGGGTCCGCGCCTGCGGCTGCGTGGAGGATCCGCCGGATCAGGGGCCGGGCGAAGTGCAGCCCCGGGTCGTCGCCGAGGTTCATCACCAGCACCCCGTCATCGTCCACGGTGCGAGCCACGTGGGCGCAGAACGTCGCCGAGGTGAGCTGGTCCGGAGCGTGGGCGCCGTTGAAGAGATCGACGACGACGGCGTCGTGACGCTCGCCCTCGAGCTCCCCGCCGTCGGCCAGGGCCGCCGCGGCGTCGGCGACCACGGTGCGGGGGCGGGTGCGCATGGGCAGATGCTCGAGCACGAAGTCCATCAGCTCGGGCTCGAAGTCCAGCACGGTCTGCTCAGGGGGCGGCAGCCGGCGCTGCCCGGCGCGGTGCTCCACCCATCGAGGCAGGGTCAGGGCGCCGGCGCCGAGATGCAGCACGGACCAGGGCCGCTCCGCCGACCACCCCGCCAGCGCGTCCAGGACGGCGGCGATGCGCAGCGTGTAGTCGTGGAGCAGCCACCCTGGGTCGTCGGTCTCCACATGGGACTGCTCCACGCCGTCGATGGTGAGCATGACCCCGGCCTCGGTGAGCTCGTCCTGGCGGAGCTCTGCCACGGTCCCGGAGGCGGAGAGACGGATGCGTCGGGGGAGGCGGGCGCGGTCCACAGGAATCACTCCAGGGCCGCGGGGAGGTGGGTGCGCAGGCGGCGCACCGCCTCCTCGAGGGTCGCAGGGTCCTTGCAGAAGGCGAACCGGACCAGATGTTGGAGCTCGTCGTCGAGGGAAGCGCGATGCTGGATGGTCAGCGCGGAGACGGGGATCGCGGCGACGCCGGCCCGGCGGACCAGAAGATCGCAGAACGCCGGTCCGGGAAGGTCGGTGATCTCGCGGATGTCGGCGACCACGAAGTATCCGGCCTCAGCGCGGTGCGGGCGCAGTCCCACGTCGGCGAGGCCGGCGCGCAGCAGGTCGCGGCCCGCGGCGAGCTCGGCGACGTTCGCGGCGAAGAATCCGTGATCGTCCCGCAGCCCCTGGGCGACCGCCCACTGGTAGGCGGGACCGGAGGAGAAGCTCAGGAACTGCTTGACGCCGCGCACCTGGTTCAGCAGCCGCGCGGACCCGGTGACCCAGCCGACCTTCCAGCCGGTCACGGAGAAGGACTTCCCGGCCGATCCCACCGCCACGGCGACCTCGTCGGCGCCCGGAACGGCCAGGATGGTCTGGTGCTGGTGGGCGGCGTCCTCGAAGACGAGATGCTCATAGACCTCGTCGCACATGATGCGCAGGCCGTGCCTGCGCGCGATGTCCACGATGCGCCGCAGTTCCTCCGCACTGAAGACGGTGCCGGTGGGATTGTGCGGGGTGTTCAGCAGGATCAGCGACGTCCGCTCGGTGACGGCCGCTTCGAGCGCTTCGACGTCGGGCCTGAAGTCCGGCCCCCGCAGCGGCACCCCGATGAGCTCGGCCCCGGCGAGCGCCGCGCAGGCTCCGTAGGAGTCGTAGTGGGGCTCGAACGTGAGGACTTCGGATCCGGGCTCGGCGAACGCCAGGATCGCCGCGGTGATGCCCTCCGTGGCGCCCGTGGTGATCATGACCTGGTCGACGGGGTCCAGCTCCACGCCGTAGCGGGCCCGGTGCGCATCGGCCACGGCGGCCCGAAGCACCGGCAGCCCCGTGCCGGGGGCGTACTGGTTGGTCGGTCCGACGTCGGGGTCCGTGATGGCTTCGGCCGCGGCGTCGGTGAGCCACCGGGGTCCGTCCCGGTCGGGGAAGCCCTGGCCGAGGTTCACGGCTCCGTGGTGCAGCGCCGCCGCAGTGGTGCGTTCGTAGACGGTGGGCAGGACGCGCCCGGAGGCGAAGTCATAGGTGTTCGCGCCGATGGACGCCTTGACCCACAGGGGGCGGTGGTCCAGGGGCGCCCGGGAGGCCGTCGCGCCTCCGGCCTCGGCGGCGGACTCGCCACCGGTCGCGGAGCTGGGGTCAGGGCGGGAGAGCATGCCTCCCATCGTAGACAGTTCCTGCTCGACACTTCCTGCTCGAGTCTTCCCGTTCGACATCCGGCAGACACATCGCCGTCGGCTCCCACTCGGCGGTGATCACCTGCAGTAGGGTCCTGTACATGCAGTCTGCTGTGTGCCCCGGATCATTCGACCCCCTGCACAACGGGCATGTCGAGATCATCGCCCGTGCCTCGAACCTCTTCGACGAGGTCATCGTCGCCGTGTCCCCGAACATGCACAAGGCCCCGATGTTCTCGGTGGAGGAGCGCATGGAGATGGCGCAGGAGACCTTCTCGTATGTGCGCGGCGTGACGGTCAAGCCGCTCGGGGAGGGGCTGCTGACGGAGTTCTGCCGTGCCCATGGAGCCAATGCGGTGGTCAAGGGGCTCCGCGACGCGAAGGACCTGGCCTATGAGACGCCCATGGCCACGATGAATCGCCATCTGTCCGGCCTGGAGACGGTCTACCTCCCGGCGGACGGCCGGTACACGCATCTGTCCTCGACGCTGATCAAAGAGGTGCACCGCCTCGGAGGGGACGTCTCGGAGCATGTGCCGCGCGCTGTGCAGCGGCGGCTCGCCGACCGGCGTCATGAGAGCTGACCGGGAGCGGGGCGACGTCGGCGTCGTGTTAGATTCCCGGATACCAGTGTCGTCCAGTCCAGAGAGAGGTCGAGGAGCACCATGAAGCCGATCACCAAGGCCGTCATCCCCGCGGCGGGTCTGGGGACCCGTTTCCTTCCGGCGACGAAGGCGATGCCCAAGGAGATGCTGCCGGTGGTCGATGAGCCGGCCATCCAGTACGTGGTGGCTGAAGCCTCTGCGGCGGGCCTGGACGACATCCTGATGATCACCGGGCGGAACAAGCGCTCGCTGGAGGACCATTTCGACCGGGTCCCCGCTTTGGAGGCGACATTGGAGGCCAAGGGTGACGAGGAGAAGCTCGCCGCCGTCCGGGAGGCCACCGAGCTGGGGGACATCCACTATCTGCGACAGGGCGACCCCAAGGGCCTCGGGCATGCGGTCCTGTGTGCCCGCCAGCACGTCGGCGAGGAGCCTTTCGCCGTCCTGCTGGGCGATGACCTGATCGACTCGCGTGATGAGCTCCTGACCACGATGCTGCAGACGCAGCGTGACCTGGGAGGGTCCGTGATCGCGGTGATGGAGGTCCCGCTCGAGGACATCAGCGCCTACGGTGTGGTCGACACCGGTGGGCGGGGGACCGGGCAGGCCGAGAACGGCGACACCGTGGTGCCGGTGACGCGGCTCGTGGAGAAGCCGCCGGCCGAGGAGGCGCCGTCGAACCTGGCGATCATCGGCCGCTATGTGCTTCATCCGGCGATCTTCGACCAGCTCGAGCAGACCCCTCCGGGGCGGGGCGACGAGATCCAGCTGACCGACGCCCTGGAGGCGATGGCGCAGCGGCCCGTCGAGGAGGGCGGCGGCGTCCACGCCGTCGTGTTCCGCGGACGTCGTTATGACACCGGGGACAAGCTCAGCTACATCAAGGCCGTGGTGACCCTCGCCGTGGACCGGGAGGACCTCGGCCAGGACCTGCGGGGCTGGCTCAAGGAGTTCGTGACCCAGCTGTGAGCGTCAGGGCGGTCGCCGAGCGGCCCAGGTGCTGACGGGTCGCGACACGCCTGGAAGGGCGCCGTCCCAGGATTCGTCAGCGGCGCATCGTGTGGGATAGACTGGCACGTCGGTCCACAGGATCGAAGTGTTCGTCGTCCTCAGGGAGTGTCCACCGTGGTTGCACCGCGCGGAAGCCACCTGGTGATCGATGTGAAGGAGCTCCGGGACAGGCCCGGCACCCAGCAGCATCTCACCAGGACCGTCGGCGTGCCCGCGGAGTTCTCCACAGTGCTGGTGGGATTCCGCCAGGGCGAAGACCTCGAACTGGACCTGCGGCTGGAGTCGGTGCACGAGGGTGTGCTGATGACCGGCACCGCCTCGGCACAGGTGGCCGGCCAATGCGGACGCTGCCTCGATGAGCTGGGCTACCCGCTCACCGTGGACGTCATGCAGCTGTTCACCTTTCCGGAAAGCGCCGCTCAGGCGTCCGGAGAGGCTGAGGACGAGGACGAACGCCTCATCGGCGACGACCTCACGATCGACCTGGAGCCGGTGCTGCGGGACCTGATGGTCTCGGCGCTGCCGTTCCAGCCGGTCTGCCGCGAGGAATGCCCCGGGCTGTGCTCCCAGTGCGGTTTCCGCATGGAGGACGACCCCGAGCATTTCCACGAGCAGATCGACCCCCGCTGGGCGGCCCTGGCCGACCTGCGGAACGGGCTGGACGAGCCCGAAGACTGACCGAGACTCCATCGGGGAGGGGCGAGCGTCCCTCCTGCTGACCTGACCGACACCGAGAGAGAAGAGAGACACCGTGGCTGTTCCGAAGCGGAAGAAGTCCCGTGCCAACACCCGTCACCGTCGTTCGCAGTGGAAGGCCCAGGCGCCGACGCTGGTCAAGACGGTCGAGAACGGTCGTGTCGTCTACAGCCAGCCGCACCAGGCCAAGCTCGTGACCGACTCGGCCGGCACCCCGCTGTTCTACGAGTACAAGGGTCGCAAGGTCGCCGACGCGTGACCTCGGCGGCTCCTTCCGACGGTCCCGTCGGAGCGGACGACCATGAATCACTGGTGAAGAGTCTCGGGGTGCACATCGCCCCCGAGACTCTTCGCTGTGCCCTGACGCACCGGTCCTACGCCTACGAGAACGACGGGATCCCCACGAACGAGCGCCTCGAGTTCCTGGGCGACTCGGTGCTGGGCTATGCCGTCACCGACTATCTGTTCCGGACGTATCCGGACCTCTCCGAAGGTGACCTGGCCAAGCTGCGCTCTGCGCTGGTGAGCACCCGGGCGCTGGCGCGCATCGCCCGAGGCCACGACGTCGGCCCGCACATCAGTCTCGGAACCGGCGAGCTGCGGACCGGGGGACAGGACAAGGACTCCATCCTCGCGGACACCATGGAGGCGCTCATCGGAGCCGCCTACCTCTCGACCTCCTTCGAGACCGCGCGGCGCCTCGTGCTGCGACTGGTGGTGCCGCTGCTCTCCGACGCCCAGGCCATGAGCGCCGGCAAGGACTGGAAGACCACCATCCAGGAGATCTCGGCGCAGCGTGACTTGGGCGAGGTCCGCTACGTGATCGAGGATTCCGGCCCCGACCATGACAAGACGTTCACAGCCACGCTGACCATCGGCGGCGAGTCGTATGCCTCCGGCACCGGCAAGTCCAAGAAGGAGGCCGAGCGGGAGGCCGCCCGCCTGACCGCTTCGACGCTGTCCACCGGCTCCGACGGCGACGACGTGCTGCGCGCCGTCCTGGACCGCTGACCCTTCGGACCCGAACGCCATGCCGGAGCTTCCTGAGGTCGAGGTCGTCCGACGCGGGATCGCCGACTGGGCGACCGGCCGGGTGATCACCGCCGTCGACGTCCACGACGAGCGCAGCCTCCGACGGCACGAGCCGCGGATCCCCGCAGGACCGGAGTCCGCAGTCGGCACACCGCCTCCCCTCGGAGAGGATTTCCGTACCCGGCTCGTGGGGCGGTTGCTGGAGACTCCGCAGCGGCGCGGCAAGTACCTGTGGATCCCGCTCGGGCCGTTGCCGGCCGACGAGGGTCCCTCGACGTCGCAGGACGCCGCCTCCACGGCCACTGCCCGCCCTGCCGTCCCTGTGGCGGAGGAACAGCCCTCCGCGCTGCTGGTGCATCTGGGGATGAGCGGCCAGGTCCTTGTCGAGGACCGCGACGCTCCCGTGGAGAAGCACCTGAAGATCTCGTTGGACCTCAGCCCCCGTGCCGGGGCTCCCGAGCAGCTGCGCTTCGTGGACCAGCGGATCTTCGGCGGTATGCAGGTCAGCCCTCTCGTGCCGGCCGACCACTGGTCCGGAGCCGTCCCTGCTCCGATGGTCCACATCGCTCCGGACCCGTTCGAGGACCTGGTGTCCTCGGAGGGGCCGGCGGCGGAGGGGACCGCGGCAGAGAGGCTGTTCCGGGCATTCCGACGCCGGCGTTCCGGGCTCAAGCGCTCGCTGCTGGACCAGACGCTGATCTCCGGGATCGGCAACATCTACGCGGACGAGGCGCTCTGGAGAGCGCGGCTGCATTTCGCCCGGCGCACCGAGACCATCACCCGGGCTGAGGCTGGCCGTGTCCTGGCCGCCGCCCGCGAGGTCATGGAGGAGGCGCTGGCCGCCGGAGGGACGAGCTTCGATGCGCTCTACGTCAACGTCAACGGTGCCTCGGGCTACTTCGACCGGTCCCTGGCGGCCTACGGTCAGGAGGGCCGGCCCTGTCCCCGATGCGCTGGAACGCCCCGCGCGGGCGTGATCCGGCGCACAGCCTTCATGGGGCGATCCTCCTACTGGTGCCCCACATGCCAGCCCAGACCTCGGCGCGGACGCTGGTGACTCTCCTGCGGTCCGCTAGCATGGCTGGGATGGTCGCGGGGCGGCAGGTCGTTCCGCGGCTCTGCGGCGTGCGCACCGGCTCGCCGATCGTCCGATCGTTCCGCTCCGAGGGGAGGCCCCGTGGCCGACCATGACTCCGCCGCAGGGCGGCAGCCTCACCGGCCCCGCCGGGCCAAGCGGCTCAGCGAGACCGCTGCGTCGGCCGCCTCCGCATCCGAGGCTGCGCCGACCCGCCCGTCGGCCGACGCCTCGGACGAGAAGCGGACGCGACGACGCCGGCGCCGCCGGATCGCCGGCTGGTCGTTGGTCGCTGTGACCGCAGTGGTCGTCGTGGCGGTGGTCGCCGCCGGGCTCTATCTGCGTCAGCTGCAGACTGACTTCGACGAGAACCGCAACGTGCTGCAGATGGACCTGGAGGACGAGACCGCCGACCGCACCAACGACGGCGTGATCAACATGCTGCTGCTGGGTTCCGACAGCCGTGGCGAGGGCCTCGACCTGGCGGAGGTCAAGGGTGAGGACGGGGAACGCTCGGACACCATGATGTTCGTCCACATTCCGGCCGACCGCTCCGGGGTCTACGTCATGTCGATCGTTCGGGATCTCTGGGTGGACGTCCCCGGGCATGGAGAGGGCCGCATCAACTCGGCCCTCGACGCCGGGGGGTACGAGCTGGTGATCGACACCGTCGAGGAGCTGCTCGACACCCATATCGACCACATCGGGATCATCGACTTCGACGGCTTCGAGGAGCTGACCACCGCACTGGAGGGTGTCTACGTGGACAACCCGGTCGCGTTCTCCGCGGGCCAGCTCAACCCCTCCTTCTACCCGGAGGGCACCATCCGTCTCGAAGGGTCGGACGCGCTGCGCTATGTGCGCGAGCGCAAGTCGTTCCTCGAGGGCGACTTCATGCGCGTGCAGAACCAGCAGCGTGTGGTCCAGGCGATCGTCGACCGCTTCCTGAGTGCGGACACCCTGACCAGCCCGCAGCGGATCTCCGACGCCGTCAACAGCATCGTCCCGTACCTCTGGATGGACGAAGGGCTGGACTCCGGCACCGCGGTGGACTACGCGATCCAGCTGCGGGACCTGCGGTCCCAGGACATCCACATGTTCACCATCCCCACCGGCGAGCCGACCGTGACCTCCGGCGGAGCGCAGGTCCTGCTCAAGGATGAGGAGGCCCTCGAGCTGCTGAGCCGCTCGCTGCGCCAGGAGAACATGGACGGCTTCTTGGAGTACCTGGATTCCCAGGAGGAGCAGGACGCGCCCGAGGACCTCACGGTGGACCCGATGGAGGACCAGGAGCCGGGGCAGGGTGAGCTCACCGAGGAGGAGTCGGCGGAGGGCCTCGTCGAGGGTGGGGCGGAGGTCACTCAGCCGTGAGGCGCCTGCAGCTGCTCACCCATTCCTATTGGCCCGAATCCACGCCGCCGCAGCGACGCTGGCAGCGGCTCACCGCGTCCTTGGTGGAGGAGGGGTGGGACGTCGACGTCGTCACCCCCTCTCCGGACCCGCGGCTCACCCCGGATCGCGGCCCGGCAGGGGAGCCGCCCCGGTCGGCCGCGTCGGGCCCGGCCGGGGAGCGGGTCCTGCGGCTCCCACGCGTCCTGCTGCCGAACTCGCGGATGGGGAGGTTCGCCTCCGACGCCGTCGCCTCATTGCTGATGGCACCGCGGGCGCTGATGGCGCGCCGCCCCGACGTCGTCGTGGCCACGGTGCCCGCCCTGCCGGTGATCTGTGCGGGCTGGGCGGCGGCACGCCTGCGGGGCGTGCCGCTGGTGGTGGACATGCGGGATGCGTGGCCGGAGCTGGCCCGCGAGGCCGGTGTCCGCGCCGGGCCTGCCGGACGACTGATGGAGGCTGTGGTCACCGGGGTGCAGCGCGACGCGGACCTGGTGGTCACGGTGACGCAGGGCTTCGCCCGACGCCTGGCAGAGCGGGGCGTGGAGCGGGTGGCCACGGTCAGCAACGGTGTGGATCTCGACGGCGTCCCGTCTCTGGAGCACCGTGAGCGGGAGCCCGGCAGCCTGCGGGTCGCCTACCTGGGCAATCATGGAGAGAGCCAGGCCCTGGAGTCCGTGATCGACGCCGTCCGCGCGGTGCACGCCGCTGGAGAGGTCACGGTGACGCTGCGCCTCATCGGCTCCGGGACCCAGAAGCCGCGGCTGCAGGAGCGGGCCGGCGACTGCCCGGCCATCGAATTCCATGATCCCTGCCACGGCGAGGCCGTGTGGGAGCACTGCCGCTGGGCGGACACGCTGCTGGTGAGCCTGCGCACCGACTGGGCCTCCTTCGCCTGGACGGTGCCTTCGAAGACCTTCGAGCTGCTCGGTCTCGGCAAGCACATCACCGCCGCGGTGACCGGGGAGGCCGCCGAGATCCTGCGGCAGGCAGACAACGTCACGGTGCTCGATGACGCGGTGCTCGATGACGCGGTGCTCGACGGCGCCGACGCCGACGCCGGCTCCTGCCCTCGGACCGCTGATCGCGCCGACCGGCTGGCGGCGACCTTCACGGACCTGGCCCGGGACCCGGCCTCCACCCCGATCTCCCGGAGCGGGCGTCGCTGGGTGGCCCAGCACGCGGATCTGCCCGGCCTCGGTCGCCGCTACGCCGGACTGCTCGCCGACCTCGTCGGAGACACCGCCGAGACGGTCGACCCGCGAGCTCGCAGCGCGCGCGGCCCGATCGACTGGGACCGGCTGTGGATCTGTGTGTGCACCTATCGGCGCAACGATCTGCTGGCCGAGCTCCTGACGTCCCTGCAGGCCCAGCGGGCGCCGCAGAGGCCGCATCTGCT
The DNA here is from genome assembly GCF_039534665.1 of Nesterenkonia aethiopica. Classification (NCBI taxonomy): domain Bacteria; kingdom Bacillati; phylum Actinomycetota; class Actinomycetes; order Micrococcales; family Micrococcaceae; genus Nesterenkonia; species Nesterenkonia aethiopica. The sequence goes on from NZ_BAAAVT010000004.1 coordinate 50,002, forward strand.
GGTGGTGGACAACGATCCGGACGGCGGCTCCGAGGAGACGGTCCGGCGCCTCTGGCCCGGGGCCAGGTGGGTGCACCAGCCACGTCCCGGGATCGCGGCGGCGCGCAATGCGGCTCTCGACGCGCTGCCGGACGATGCGGATGCCGTCGTGTTCCTCGACGACGACGAGCGGGCCCATCCGGACTGGCTCGCGGCGCTGGTGCGCACCGCAGATCGGTCAGGAGCGGACACGGTCTCCGGTCCGGTGCGCTCCGTGCTGCCGGCAGGTGCTCCCGCAGAGGCTGCCGGTGAGGGCTTCATCCGCCGCATCGATTTCCCCACCGGACCGTGGAGGTATCGACCTGCCACCAACAATGTGCTGGTCCGTGCGGACTGGTTCACCGGTGAACCGGCGTTCCGGTTCGACGAGGACTTCAACTTCAGCGGCGGGGAGGACTCCGAGCTCTTCGGTCGCCTTCAGGCCGCCGGCGCCACCAGCTGGTGGTGCGCCGAGGCCGTCGTGGAGGAGGACGTTCCCGCGGAGCGCGCCACCCGCGAGTGGATGCGCGCGCGCGGAGTGCGCGCCGGACATGTCCGGGCGAAGAAGGCCGTCAAGGCCGGGAAGTCGGCCGCCCGGATCACCGGCGAGGCCGTGGCCCGCATCGGGCTGGGCGCCGGCCGCGTGGCGCTGAGGCGTCTGCGGGGTCAGTCTGTGACCTATCAGGACAGCCTGTGGCTGCGCGAGGGAGTCGGGATGGTCCAGGCCGTCACCGGGCGCGCCCGCGAGGAGTACGCTCGCTGAGCTCCTCGGCCGTGTCCTGCGGAGCGACGGCGTGTGTCGCTGGGCGCTGGGGGGACGGATCCTGCGCTGCGGTGTCCTGTGTCTCCGTGTCCTGTGTCGCGGAGTTCCGGGCCGCGGGGTCCTGTGGCACGGACTTCCGCGCGGCCGGGCTCTGCAGGGCTCGGTCCACGGCATCTTCGGCGGCCATCACCGACTCCCACGGTCCGTCGGCGGCCTCGAGCCTGCGCTGGTCCTCCCGAAGGTCGGCCATCATGGCGAGCTGCGCCGTCGGCTCCGGCTTGATCGTGCGCCGGTAGACTGCGCCGAGGGCACGCCCGGGCGGGGAGCCTTTGAAGGAGCCGACCTTCGCGGAGGCCTCTGCGCGCAGACGGTCCCGGGCCGCGCCGAGCGCCGGGCGCAGCGCCGCCGGGGCTGGGAGACGCCCCCGGAGGACCTGCTGCGGGTTGGCCAGCCCGAAGAAGCGCAGCGCCTTGGGGGAGCGCCACCGGTGGGACCAGGGATCGGGGACGTACTCCATGATGATCTGGCGCAGGATCTCTTCGGCCTCGCGGCGATGCACCGGGGCGACACGCGTCAGCTTCCACAGGTACCAGGTGACCAGGAAGTGCTCGAACCGGGTCTCCAGGTAGTCCTGCATGAGGCCGGTCTCGCGCAGCCAAGCCGCGCGCGCGGCCTCCAGGATCTGATACTTCCGGAAATACTTGGGAGTCACCACATTGACGATCGAAGTGTCCACGGCGCCGTAGTACACGTAGACCGGGTCCGGCACCGCCACGTAGGCCTTGGTGTGGTGCAGCATCTGCTGGAAGAAGAAGGTGTCTTGGCCGGTGGCGCCCACCGGCTGGGTGAGGCCCAGACTCTTGAGCCAGTACGTCCGGGCCACCAGTCCTTCGATGCTGGCGGGCCGGAACTTCACCGCCCGCAGGGACCCCGCCTCGGGGCGGCGAAGACCGTCGACCTCGGGGATGCCGGCGTTGAGCCACCGGTGCACGTCCAGCACGGTGCGTCGGTGGGTCCAGGTGATCTGGGTGCCGAGGGCGAAGTCGGCCTCCTCGGCCTCGTGGAGGCGCTCCATGAGGTGGATGTAGCCGTCTTCGTGCTGCTCGTCGTCGGGATCCAGGTAGGTCACGAACGGCGTGAACGTCAGCTCCAGCCCGGTGTTGCGGGGCCGGGAGGCGGAGCCGGATCCGCCGGGAGCGTGATGGAACGCGGAGACGTTCGGGTAGGTGCGGGCCAGTTCGTCGACCACCGCCGCGGTGGTGCCGTCGGTGGACCCGTCGTCGATGAGCAGCACATGCATCTGCTCGAAGGAGGCCGATCGCCGCAGCGAGGCGAAGGCCTTGTGCCGCAGATGGTGTCCGTTGTTGTAGATGGGCACGATGACCGCCAGCTGCAGGGCATGCTCCTCGGCCGTGCTGCGGAACATCCGCCGGGCCGCCGCCAGACTGTCGCCCTCGGGCGTCCGCTCCTTGAGCGCCGGCTCCTCGTCCGAGGCTGAGACCTCCAGGGGGTGGAGTCGATCTGCCTGGCGCCTGTCCGTCCGGGGCTGGACGGTCGACTGCGGATGGACCCGATGCTGAAGGTGGTCGAGCGCGTAGGCACGTTCGTCCTGCAGGGCGGAGGCCAGCTGCTGGGGCCCGGTCAGAGCTCGGCGGGACAGCGATCCCTCCGCGATGCGGTCCGCGGGGCGATGCACGGCTGCGAGTTCGAGCGCGCCGGCCTGCCCACCCAGCAGGTCGAAGCGGTGGTGGCGGTGGGCGAGAGGATCGGTGGAGGCGGCATCGCCGTCGAGCTTGACGGTCAGGCCCGCAGACTGGAATCTCAGCGCGGCGGTGTGGTCGGCCACGTACTCGGGGTCGTAGCGTCGGGCGGGGGAGACCGGCAGCAGGATCTCGGCCTCGGCGGCCCGCTGCGGGAGCTCCTCCCAGCTGACCACGTCGACCGCGCCGCGGCTCTGAGTCGCGAAGTCCGTGCGCAGCTGCTCGGTGGGGGCTTCGGCCACCGCGAGCACCCGTTCACCGGGCAGCTCCACAGTGAGGCCGACGATGCGGGCCAGCCGCGCCAGCAGGTCAGCGCCGTGGTTCTCGAGGAACACCTGGCGGACGCCGTCCCCCTGCGCCCGGCGGAGGGTCTCCAGGTCCAGGTCCCGCAGCGAGGCCGCCACCTCCGTCGCGGAGTTCGCGATGCGCACCTGCGGATGGTAGGAGTTCAGACCCTGATTGTAGGTCGAGAGGACCAGGGTGCTCGCCGCCTGGAGCTCGAGCGCCCGGTTGGCGAACATGGTCTGGCTGGCCAGCACGGAGTTCAGATTGATCGCGACGTCGGTGACCCTCTGCAGATCCATGAGTCGGCGATGGTCGATCGCGGGCACGCGGTAGGGCCAGTACTCATAGGGGAGGAGCTGGTTGGGGGTCGGCACCTCGACGTCGTGATAGCGGTCCACCACGGCCAGCGGACGACCGGCCTGGAGCACGCCGTCGAAGATCCAGCGCGCGTAGGCGGCCCGCTCCGGGTACTTCCGGCCCATCCAGGAGCCGGCGAACAGGACCGGGCGGCGGGCCGAGGACCAGTTCGGTTCCCCCGCGGCGGGCCGGGATCCGAGGGGGGAGTGCAGCAGCGGGTTGACCGCGAAGGGCATCACCTCGATGCTGCGCGCCCCGGGGCAGTCGTGCTGGTAGGACTCGACCATCTCGGCGGCCGTGGTGAGGATGTGCTCACAGGCGCGGGCGACGTCGAGGAACTGCCGGTAGTCCGGCGGATCCTCCTTGCCGTAGTAGACGGTGGGCACACCGGCTCGGCGGTAGGCCGGGATGAGGGTCTCGGTGAGCAGTCGGCGCCGTCTGCGCGCCTGCGCACCCGTCACGTCCCAGGAGCTGCCGTCATGGCCGCGCCAGGTGGCCGCCACCAGGAGCACGTCCACGTCATGCAGGTGACGCCGCCACGTGGTGGGAGTCAGCGGGATGAGCTCGGCGATCCCTGAGAAGGTGTCGAACAGAAACCGGTCACAGATGATGCCGATCCTCAGTCGGAGCCGCGGCCGGGTGGCGCCCTCCTCCGGCGAGGGCAGGGCGGCGGCCGCCTCGAGAGCCTCCTCGATGGCGCGGCGAGCCGTGGCGCGGGACTGGGCCGACTCGGTGATCGGCGTGTCGGCAGGGTCCTGCTCGGCGGCACGGGCACGCATGGCCGAGGCCCGGCGGCCATGGGCCTGGGCCAGCGGGGCCCAGATCTCAGGGCGACGGGTGCGCGCCAAGGCGGCGGCGGCGTCGTCATGCGCGGAGGCGGCGGTGATCAGGCTCGCCGAGGTGGAATCCTCGGGAGGCTGCTCCGTCGGATGCTGCTCCTCGGGGCGGGGAAGCTCTGAACTCATCACTGTCGAGGGTATCCCGACACGCGCCGGGATCGGTGGCGGCGCGTCGGTTTTGGCCTCAGCGGAGCGCATTGCTAAGCTGGGTGATCGTTGCGACGACGGTCGCGAACGGGGATGTAGCTTAATGGTAAAGCTTCGGTCTTCCAAACCGACGACGCGGGTTCGATTCCCGTCATCCCCTCCAACTCTGCTCTGAGGTTCCCTCGAGTTCCCCTCTCGGTCTCCAACGAGGAGCGTGCATGCGAGTCCCCGGTCGTCGAACGTCGCGGGAGCAGGATTCGCCGCCGAAGGTCTTCCTCGTCGTCCAGCCGACCGTCTCGCACTACCGGGAACCGCTGCTGCGCCGTCTGCTCGCCAGCACCCGCCTCGATGTCGACCTCGTGGGACGGTACCGCAACTCCGAGGGCACGGCGGCCGACCGTATCCAGTCCGCCTCGGAGGAGCTGCTGGCTCAGGTCACCCCGCTGCGCTTCCTCTCCTGGGGCGAGCTGTGGTGGGAACGCGGCCAGGTGCGGGACGTGCTCTCCGGCCGGCACGACGTCTACGTCCTGGCGGGACGGATCTATACGCTCTCGGCCTGGGCCGCGATGCTCGCCGGCAGGCTCACCGGGCGGACGGTGCTGCTGTGGGGGCACGGCTGGAAGCGTCCCGAAGCCGGGCTGAAACGTCGGCTGCGTCTGGCCTTCTACGCGCTGTGCGACGGTCTGCTGGTCTACGGCGACCGGGCCCGCGAGCTGGGCGTCTCCTACGGGGTCCCCGCGGAGAAGATCGCCGTGGTCTACAACAGCATCTACGCGGAGGACCAGATCGCCGCTGCACCTGCTGACGCCGACCCGCACGCCGCCGACCAGCAGGACGCCGACCCGCAGGACGCCGCCGGCGCGCCGGAGGCGCCGCGCCGGCCCACTCTGATCTACAGCTCCCGACTCACCACCCGGCACCGCCTGGACACGCTGGCCGAGGCCTTGGAGCTCATGCCCGCCGCGGCGCGTCCTCGTGTCTTAGTGGTCGGAGACGGCGTCGAGCGTCCCCGCCTGGAGCGACGATTCGTCGAGGCCGGCGTCGACGCGGAGTTCCTGGGTGCGGTCTACGACCTGCCCACGCTGCGTCAGCTCTACGCACGCGCCGACGCCGCGGTGTCCATCGGCGGCGCGGGCCTCAACGTCACCCAGGCGCTCAGCCTGGGCGTGCCCGTGGTGGCGGAGGACGGCAACCCGGACTCGTCTCCGGAGATCGAAGCGGTCATCGACGGCGAGACCGGACGGCTCTACCGCAGCGGAGATCCGGAGTCGTTGCGGCAGGTCCTGCAGGAGCTCGTCGATGACCCCGCCGGTCTGCGGCGCATGGGTGCCCGAGGACTCGAGATCATCCGGGACCGGTACACCGCGGAGCGCCACGCGGAGGCGATGGAGGCGGCGATCCTGGCCTTCCTGGACGCCCGCCGGGCGCCCAGGAAGGCCGGCAGCCGCTGAGCGGCCACGGCGGGCGGGATCAGCGTGCCGCCGTGCGGGCCCCGGAGGCCTCCAGCATCGCGTCGAACTCGGCTGCGACCTCAGCGGCGGCGTCGTCCTCACGCCAGGTGATCCGGGAGACGACCCAAGCGGCCAGCGTGGCCAGCACGAAGCCGGGGACGATCTCGTAGAGGAACCCGGACAGCGCGTCGACGTTGCCCCAGATGCCCACGGTGACCGCCCCGGTGATCATCGCGGCCAGCGCACCGGCCATGGTCAGGCGGCGCCAGTACAGGCTCAGCAGGATGACCGGCCCGAAGGCGGCGCCGAAGCCCGCCCAGGCGAAACCGACCAGATCCAGGATCGTAGAGTCGGTGTCCAGGGCCAGCAGCGTGGCGACGATCGCGACCGACAGGACCGCGCCGCGGCCCAGCATCAGTTGCTGGCCTCTGCTGGTGGTGCGGCCGAACGACAGGTAGATGTCCTCCACCAGGGCGGAGGAGCAGACCACCAGCTGGGATGAGATCGTGGACATCACGGCCGCCAGCACCGCGGCGAGCAGCAGCGCGGCGACGAACGGATGGAACAGCGCCTGCGAGAGCAGCAGGAAGACCTGCTCCTCCCGGCCGTCCTGGGTCAGGTCCACGCCTTCACCGTGGAAGTAGGCGATGCCCACCAGTCCGGTGAAGATGGCCCCCGCGCCGGCCAGGGCCATCCAGCCGATGCCGATGCGGCGGGCCGCCGGAGCGTCGGCGGCCGAGCGCATGGCCATGAAGCGGACGATGATGTGCGGCTGGCCGAAGTACCCCAGACCCCAGGCGGCCGCGGAGATGATGCCCAGGGCGGAGGCGCCCGCCAGGAAGCTCATCCGGTCCACCTCGGCGCCGGCCGCGGTGGCCTGCACGGCGTCCGCCGCCGAGACGCCGGAGCCCACATCGCCGACGCCGCCGAGGACCACCACGGCGAACAGCGGCACCAGCAGCAGGCCCAGGAACATCATCGTCCCCTGGACCACATCCGTCAGTGAGGCGCCGAGGAAGCCGCCCACCAACGTGTAGACGACCGTGACGCCGGCGACGATGAGCATGCCCTGCAGGTAGTCCAGCCCGAAGGCCACGGTGAAGAACTGTCCGCCGGCGACCAGACCGGAGGACACATAGAAGATGAAGAACGCCAGGATGATGAGCCCGGCGATGATCCGCAGCGCGTGGTTGCCGGTGCGGAAGCGGGCCTCCAGGAAGCTGGGGATCGTGATGGAGTTGCTGGCGACCTCCGTGTAGGCGCGCAGGCGCGGTGCCACGAACTTCCAGTTCAGCCAGGCACCGATGGTGAGCCCGATGGCGATCCACGCCTCGACGAGCCCGCGGGCATAGATGGCGCCGGGAAGCCCCATCATGAGCCAGCCGGACATGTCGGAGGCACCGGCGGACAGCGCGGCCGTGGAGGGCCGGAGGTTCCGCCCGGCGAGCATGTAGTCGGTGAGGTCCGTGGTGCGGCGGTACGCGTAGTACCCGATGGCGACCATGCACGCGAAGTACAGGATCACCGCCACGAGCTGGACTGTGGTGTTCGCGGTCTCGATCATAGGGGCGAGTATCCCACCCGGTGACCTGTCTCACCGAACAGCGCCGCGCGGGCGGAGACGCGGCGCCGATCAGTCCCGCCGCGTGAGGATGATGTTCGTCATCCGGGCCGTGGACAGCCGCCGACCCTGCTCATCCCGCATGACGATCTCATGCGAGGTCAGCGTGCGCCCCAGGGTGATGGGAGTGCACGTCCCGGTCACCACGCCGTCGGTGACCGCCCGGTGGTGGGTGGCGCCCAGCTCGGTGCCCACCACCGCGTTCGGCAGGCCCAGGGTGAGCCGCACATGCAGGATCGCCGCCAGAGACCCCAGCGTCTCGGCGAGGACCATGTGAGCCCCACCGTGGAAGAGCCCCATGTTCTGCTCGTTGCCGGCCACCGGCAGCGTGGCGACCACCCTCTCCGGGGTCATCTCCTCGAAGTGCAGCCCCATCTTCCGGCCCAGCGGGGCGACCCCGTGGGGTCCCATCAGACCGTGCAGGTGCTCCGGGACTCCGGCGGCCTGCAGGAGGGCGGTCCGCTCGGCCTCATCGGGCAGGCGGCTGGGGACGGGGGCCATGTGCGTCTCGGCGCTGCCGGCAGGTGCGGCGCCGGCGGTGAAATCTCCACTCATGCCCACTAGAGTTGCACTGTGAGCCCGAAGAGTGAAGCCAGCCCCCAGCCGTCCTCAGCCGCCGCCGCCGACGCCGGGGGTGAGAAGCTCCTCGTCATCGACGGTCATTCCATGGCCTTCCGGGCTTTCTACGCCCTGCCGCCGGAGAGCTTCATCACCGACTCCGGGCAGTACACCAACGCAGTCCACGGCTTCACCAACATGCTGCTCAAGCTCATCCGCGAGGAGCAGCCCACGCATGTCGCCCTGGCCTTCGACCTGGACACCCCGACGTTCCGGCACGAGTCCTATGACGAATACAAGGGCGGGCGGGACAAGACCCCCGAAGAGTTCCGTGGCCAGATCGCGCTCATCAAGCAGGTCGCCGCCGCGATGAACATCCCCGCGGTCACCGTGGAGGGCTACGAGGCCGATGACATCGTCGCCACCTACACGACCCTGGCGGAGGCGGCCGGCTGGGAGACGCTCATCGTCTCCGGCGACCGCGACGCCCTGCAGCTCGTCACTGACCGCACCACCCTGATGTACCCCACCTCCGGCCTGTCCAAGGTCACGCTGCTCGACCCCGCCGGTGTGGAGGCCAAGTACCTGGTCCCTCCGGAGAAGTATCCCGACCTCGCGGCGCTGGTGGGCGAGACGGCCGACAACCTCCCGGGCGTGCCGAAGGTCGGCCCCAAGACCGCCGCCAAGTGGCTGGCCCAGTACGGCTCGACCCGCGAGATCATCACCCAGGCCGACCAGATCGGCGGCAAGGTCGGCGAGAACCTCCGCGCCGCCGTCGCCGACGTCGAACGCAACCTCGAGCTGAACCGGCTCGTCTGCGACCTGGACCTGCCCGTGGCCCTCGAGGACACCGCGCTGACGCTTCCCGACCGTGAGGCGATCGAGCCCCTGTTCGACGCCCTGCAGTTCAACCAGATCCGCGAGAGGCTCTTCGAGACCTTCGCCCAGCGGTTCCCGGACGCGGAGGTCGCCGCCGAACCGACGGAGGCGCTGCCCGCACTGCGCCTGATCACCGACGCCGAGGAGCTGACCGGTGCCCTGGAGGCATCCCAGGGCCCGATCGCGGTCGCCCTGTGCCTGGACCGCAGCGGCGAGAGCCTGTCCACCAAGGCCAAGCGGGACGAGGCTGCCCGCGTGGCGGAGGCTCTCGCCGTCGTCCTCGTCCCCGAGGGGCCCGAGGAGGCGCTCGCGGTCTCTCTGGCCGAGGCGGACGCCGCACTGGAGGGTGCGCTGGCGGACTGGCTCGCCGATGCCGAGCGGCCCAAGCTGATGCATGACCTCAAGGACGCCGGCCGTCGGCTGGCCCGCAGGGGTCTGCGGCTGGCGGGGGCCGTGGAGGACACGCTCATCTCCGGGTACCTGATCCAGCCGGACCGTCGGAGCTTCGCCTTCGCGGATCTCGTGACCCAGTACCTCGGCACCTCCACCGAGCCGAAGGACTTCATCGGCGGCGCTGAGGACGACGGCGGAGCTCCCGACCTGTTCTCCGCGCAGGACGTCGTGCCCGGCGTGAACCGCAGCGACCTCGACACGGCCGCCCTGCACGGGATGCTCCTGCACCGACTCAGCGCGGTGCTGCGGGAGCAGGTCGCCGGACGGGAGGCGACCACGCTGCTGCAGGACCTGGAGATCCCGCTGGCGGAGGTGCTGCTGCAGATGGAGCTCACCGGCATCGCTGTGAGCCGGGACCGCCTCGAGAAGCTCGACACCGACTTCGCCGCCTCCATCGGCGCCTCCGCGGAGGCCGCCTACGCCGTGGTGGGGCATGAGGTGAATCTGGGCTCGCCCAAGCAGCTGCAGACTGTGCTGTTCGAGGAGCTGGGCCTGCCGACCACGCGCAAGACCAAGACCGGCTACTCCACCGACGTCGAGTCCCTGCAGGACCTGCTGGTCAAGACTGAGAACGAGTTCCTCGTCCACCTGATGGCTCACCGGGACGCCACCAAGCTGCGGCAGACGGTCACCGGGCTGCAGGGCTCCATCGATGACGACGGGCGCATCCGCACCACCTATGCTCAGACGGTCGCGGCCACCGGGCGGCTGTCCTCCCTGCATCCGAATCTGCAGAACATCCCGGTGCGCACCGCCGCCGGTCGGCGCATCCGGGACGCCTTCGTCGTGGGCGAGGGGTACGAGGCCCTGATGACGGCCGACTACTCGCAGATCGAGATGCGCATCATGGCTCACCTCTCCGGGGATCAGGCGCTCATCGACGCCTTCCGCGCCGGCGAGGACCTGCACAGCTTCGTGGGCGCGCGAGTCTTCGGCGTCGGCACCGAGGAGGTCACCGCGGAGATGCGCTCCAAGGTGAAGGCGATGAGCTACGGCCTGGTCTACGGCCTCTCCAGCTTCGGTCTGTCGAAGCAGCTCGGCATCGGAGTGGATGAGGCGCGGGATCTGATGAACGAGTACTTCCAGCGCTTCGGGGCGGTGCGCGACTATCTGCGTGAAGTGGTCGAGCAGGCCCGCGCGGACGGCTACACCTCGACGCTCTACGGACGCCGCCGGTACCTGCCTGACCTGACCAGCGACAATCGGCAGCTGCGCCAGATGGCCGAGCGTGCGGCGCTCAACGCCCCCATCCAGGGATCCGCCGCGGACATCATCAAGCGCGCCATGCTCGATGTGGACGCCGCCCTGCGCGCGGAAGGTCTTGCCTCCCGGATGCTGCTGCAGGTCCATGACGAACTCGTCCTCGAGATCGCCCCGGGGGAGCGGGAGGCTGTCGAGCGGCTGGTGGTGGAGCGCATGGGAGCCGCCGCGGAGCTCTCCGTGCCATTGGACGTCAACGTCGGGGTCGGCTCCTCGTGGCACGAGGCGGCGCACTGACGCCTGGCCACGACGTTCCCGGGGCATGCCGCTAGGCTGGGCCTGTGACCACCATGACTCCCCGCTCCTCAGCATCTGACACACCGGCTGTGCCTCGCCCGCCGGCCGTCGCCCCGCTCGCCGACGGTCTGCGCGTCGAGACGTTCCCGATCGAGCCCGACGCCTCGAGCGACGGACGCGCGGCCGCCTTCACCCGGAGCGTGGCCCAGGGGTTCTATGAGGGGTGGCTCTCCTCCGCCAACGTGGAGCGCTGGCAGGAGGCCTTCGTGGAGGACGGCCAAGTGCTCACCGGTGTGTACGTGGACCCCGGCCACGCCGCCCTCGAGCCCTGGGGCGGGGCCCTGGAGCGGCTCGGCCACGGGCCGGAGCATCCGGTGGGCACCTTCGTGGAGTGGGACAAGACCCTCAACCTCGGGGAGGAGCTCCTTCCGGCCCGCCTGATCTCCGGGGTGACCGTCAACCCGGGCTTCCGGCGTCGGGGGATCCTCAGCCACATGATGACCGCGCGGCTGGCCGCCGCGGTGGACGACGGACTGCCGGTGGCCGCGCTGACGGTCTCCGAGGGCGGCATCTACGGCCGATTCGGGTTCGGCGCCGCCACCCGGGAGCAGCGGATCCGGCTCAACACGACGCCCGCCGGTGACGGCTTCGCCCTGCGCTCCGCACCCACCGGCACGGTCCTGCCGGTGGACCCGACGCGGCTGGGCGATGTCCTCGCGGAGGTCTTCGCCGTCCAGCATGCCCGTGAGCGCGGCTCGGTGGGGCGCCACGCCGCCTACCGGAACTACGCCACAGCCCGGTGGAGCCGCGACGATGCCGCCTCCTGGGATCGGGCCGTGCGGGGCATCGTCCACGTGCGCGAGGACGGAGAGATCGGTGGCTGCGCCGTCTTCCGCTTCTCCGGCTGGGACAGCGAGCCGCCGACGATGGAGGTCATGGACATGGTCTCCCGGGACGCGACGAGTCGTGTCGAGCTGTGGCGCCACCTGGCGGAGATGGACCTGGTGCGTCGGGTGACCTTCTCCCGCGCTCCGCTCGAGGATCCGCTGTCCCATGCGCTGGTGAACCCCCGCGCCCGTGAGGTCGTCGGGGAGACCGATGTGCTGTGGGTCCGTGTCCTCGACGTCGCGCAGTGCCTGCAGGCTCGGGACTGGGGCGCGGACGGGCAGATGCTGCTGCAGGTCGAGGATCGGCTGGGCATCGTCGACGGCGCCTACCGCGTGGAGGTCCACGAGGGGTCGGCCCGGGTGGAGGCCCTTGTGGGGGAGCCGTCACCGTCGGATGTGGGGCACCGGCTGCCGGTGGTGACCCTCGATGCCGAGACGCTGGGCTCGCTGCTGCTCGGCGACGTCTCAGTGCGCGCCCTGCACGCCGTGGGTCGCCTCGCCGTGGACGGGGGAGCGACCGAGAAGCAGGAGCTGCTGGCCCGTCTGTCGGCCAGCTGGGACCTGCCCGCGGCGCCGCACTGCGCGACGCACTTCTGATCGGTCGGCTGCGGCCGCCGTCGGGGCGATCCGACCGTCTCTGGGTGCCGTCGCACGGCGGATCAGGACCCGGCCGCCGCCCGGTTGAACCCGATTGGCCGCGCAGTATAGACTGGGCGGGCGCGTTCTGCGCACAGAGTCGAATCAGACCTCTGACACTGATCCTGCTCGGCCCTGACGCCCTGTGGCGCCTGGGCCGGCAGTCTGTCATTCGTCCGTCGCTCAGTGCATGGAGAACCGTGCACTGACCAGTCCAGCACACAATCCATATCGGAGCCCCTACTACATGACCACCACCGCAACCGCCCCGCAGGTCGCCATCAACGACATCGGCACTGCTGAGGAGTTCCTCGCCGCCGTCGACGAGACCATGAAGTACTTCAACGACGGCGACCTCGTGGAAGGCACCATCGTCAAGGTCGACCGTGACGAGGTCCTTCTCGACATCGGGTACAAGACCGAGGGCGTCATCCCGTCCCGCGAGCTGTCCATCAAGCACGATGTCGACCCGGACGAGGTCGTCGCCGTCGGCGACCAGGTGGAGGCTCTGGTCCTCACCAAGGAGGACAAGGAAGGGCGTCTGATCCTCTCCAAGAAGCGTGCGCAGTACGAGCGCGCCTGGGGCGACATCGAGCGCATCAAGGACGAGGACGGCGTCGTCTCCGGCACCGTCATCGAGGTCGTCAAGGGCGGCCTCATCCTCGACATCGGGCTGCGCGGCTTCCTGCCGGCCTCCCTGGTCGAGATGCGTCGCGTCCGCGACCTGGCCCCGTACATCGGTCAGGAGATCGAGGCCAAGATCATCGAGCTGGACAAGAACCGCAACAACGTGGTTCTGTCCCGCCGGGCGTGGCTGGAGCAGACCCAGTCCGAGGTCCGCTCCTCCTTCCTCAACAAGCTGGAGCGCGGCCAGGTCCGCACCGGCACCGTCTCCTCGATCGTCAACTTCGGTGCCTTCGTGGACCTGGGCGGCGTCGACGGTCTGGTGCACGTCTCCGAGCTCTCCTGGAAGCACATCGACCACCCGAACGAGGTCGTCGAGGTCGGCCAGGAGGTCACCGTCGAGGTCCTCGAGGTGGACATGGACCGCGAGCGTGTCTCGCTGTCCCTGAAGGCCACCCAGGAAGACCCGTGGCAGACCTTCGCCCGCACCCACGCCCTCGGCCAGATCGTGCCCGGCAAGGTCACCAAGCTGGTGCCCTTCGGCGCGTTCGTGCGCGTCGAGGACGGCATCGAGGGCCTGGTGCACATCTCCGAGCTCGCCGTGCGCCACGTGGACCTGGCGGAGCAGGTCGTGTCCGTCGGCGAGGAGCTCTTCGTCAAGGTCATCGACATCGACCTGGAGCGCCGCCGCATCAGCCTGTCGCTGAAGCAGGCCAACGAGGGCGTGGACCCCGAGGGCACCGAGTTCGACCCGGCGCTGTACGGCATGGACGCCGAGTACGACGACGAGGGCAACTACAAGTACCCCGAGGGCTTCGACCCGGAGACCAACGAGTGGATGGAGGGCTTCGAGGAGCAGCGCGCTGCCTGGGAGGCTCAGTACGCCGCCGCTCAGGAGCGCTGGGAGGCCCACAAGAAGCAGGTGGCCGCCGCCATCACCGCCGACGCCGAGGCCGTCGCCCAGGCATCTGTGGGCGGCAGCAGCAGCTCCAAGTCGTCGGAGCCGGCTCCGTCCAACTACTCCTCGGCTCAGCCGACCGAGGACGCGGGCACCCTGGCCTCTGACGAGGCGCTGGCCGCTCTGCGGGAGAAGCTGACCGGCAACGCCTGATCCGCACGGATCTGCTGAGTCGCTGAAGGGCCCGTCCCACCTCTGGTGGGGCGGGGCCTTCGTCGTGGGCGGCGGCGAGCCGGGCGACGCCGGGTCAGCGTCGTCTGGTCGACTCGGTGACGGTGAAGGTCGGGTTCCGTGCGAGCTGCCGGGTGGGGCCCACCCGGCGTTCGAGGACCGGCCGGTGTCGCAGGTGGGAGTTCCAGACGCACACCAGGTGGCCGCCCGGAGCCAGCACCCGACCGGCCTCGGCGATGAGCCGGTGGGCGACCGTGGGGTCCACCGCGTTGCCCCGGTGGAACGGGGGGTTCAGCAGGATGGTGGAGACGGAGCCGTCCGGCCAGCGGGACAGCCCGTCGTCTCGGACGGTGCGGACCCGGTCGGCGACGCCGGCCGCCTCGGCGCTGAGCCGCGTGGAGGCCACGGCGGAGGCGGACTGGTCCACGGCGGTCACCTGAAGGTCGGGGTCACGGAGGGCCGCCCACACGGCGATGGTGCCGTTCCCGCAGCCCAGGTCCAGCAGTGTGCCGTCGGCGGAGGGCAGCGCCTCGGCGGACCCGTCGGCCAGAGTGCTGAGCATCAGGCGCGTGCCCGGGTCCAGGCTGGTCCCGCCATAGACGGCCCCCTGTGCGTGCAGCGTCAGCGGCGGCGGGAGGCCCAGGTCGGAGACCCCCGAGTGGTCCTGACGTCGGGGGAACGGGGCGGTGCGTCCCCGGCGCGGTCCTCGGGCGGTCAGCACACGGGCCTTGCCGCGGCCGCGCCCGGGCACCACGTCGGTGAAGCAGGCGGCCAGCACCTCGTTCATGGAGCGGGTCATGTGCTTGTCCCGTCCGCCGGCGAGCAGGACGACGTCGTCGGCGGCGTGCTCGGCCACCAGCCAGGTCCAGTCCTGAAGGGTCTCCAGAGCACGGGGAAGCGGCATCAGCACGGTCCGGGCCCCGGCGACCAGCTCCTCGGTGACGCCGCAGGTCCGGGGGAGCGCCTGGAGGCTGTCGGTGAGACCGTGCCGGACGGCGTTGGCCTGTGCGGCGAGCTCCCCGCTGCGGGCGTCCTGACCCGTGCGCAGCGTCAGTGGGCGCAGCTCCGGCGGCGCGGCCAGCAGGCTCAGCGTCAGTGCGCCCCAGCGGTCGTCGGCCACGGCGACGGCGTCGCGGGGATGTCCGGCCGTCCACCAGGCGGCCGCCGTATCCAGCAGCAGCCGGTCGGCGGCATCGGCGCCGGGCCCTTCGGGAGGGTGCTGATCGAGGTCGTCGAGGAGCGCGAGGGACGTCAGGGCCGAGGGCCGGACCGCCGGCGTCCGGCCCTCCGGCACAGGGGACGCGGGGACGTCAGAAGGGCTCATGGCCTCTGCTCCACCCAGATGTGGCCGTCCTCCTGCAGGCAGGGGCGCCCCGAGCTCAGCTGGGCGAGCCGTGCCTCGAGGTCCTCGCGGTCCTGGGCCGTGTCGTCGACGGCCAGGCTGAGCCGGGCGGTCGCGTCGGTGCTGTACTCGGTGCTGTACTCGGTGCTGTACTCGGTGCTCATCACGGTCACCCCGGCGGCCCGGAGCTCGTTCTCCCAGCGCCCGACGACCGCGACCGGCGCCGGCAGACTCACCTGGCGCAGGCGACGGCGTCGGCGCAGCAGGCCGTGGGCGTGCGCCTGCTCGACCGCGGCGACCACGGAGTCGGAGTAGGCGCTCACAAGTCCGCCGGCGCCCAGCAGAGTGCCGCCGAACCAGCGCACCACCACCGCGGTGACATCCGTGAGGTCCTGTCGTCCGTCCATGGTGGTGGCGTGTGTGAGGGCCTCCAGCATCGGTGCCCCGGCGGTGCCGGAGGGCTCCCCGTCGTCGTTGCCGCGCCGGAGCTCCTGGGACGGTCCGATCACCCAGGCGCTGCAATGGTGCCGAGCGGTGTGGTGTTCGCGGCGCAGCCGGTCGACCAGCGCTTGGGCGTCTTCGAGCGTCGGGGTGCGTCGGAGCACGGTGAGGAACCGTGACTTCCTGCGCTCCAGCTCGACGACGACCTCGGCGTCCTCGGTGAGGACGGTGCTCAGGCGGCCGGCGAGGGAGGGGCTCATGGGCCACCAGTCTAGAGGAGCTCGCCGAACCTGCTGGCATTCAGGTGATGATCAGCCGATGTTCAGGAGTCATTGCGGACCATCATGAATGCCGTTCCCGTGAGGGGATGATCCGCGGCGAAGATGACATGCGGAGGGGTGCCGAGGGCCTGGTCGCGGGAGGCGACGGCCCGTAGAGTGTACGCATCCACCTGGGGCTACACGCCGTCATCGGTGAAAACGTGAAAACAATCCCATATTCTCCTACGGTGAGTGACACGTTCCGGAACACCGAGACCGCACCTTGAGATCGGCGCCCCGGACACCAGGCAGACCGACGAAAGGCATCCTGATGCTCGAAAGGTTCCACGACCTGTTCAGACTGCGGACAAGCCCTGTGGTGTTCTTCGCCTCGGCGGCGATCATCCTGGGATTCGTCGTGCTCACCCTGCTCAACCCGACCGGCATGGGGGAGTTCTTCGGCACCGGATCGGGGTGGATCTATGACAACCTCGGCTGGTTCTACGTCTCCGGCGTGACGATCTTCCTGCTCTTCCTCATCTACATCGCCCTCGGACGCTTCGGACGGATGCGCCTCGGTCAGGACGACGAGACCCCTGAGCACTCGGACGTCTCCTGGTTCGGGATGCTCTTCGCCGCTGGGATCGGAACGATCCTGATGTTCTGGGCCGTGGCCGAGCCGGTGAACCACTTCGCGAACCCGCCGCGGGGCATCTCCGCGGACGAGGCCGCGGAGATCGTCGACGGCGGAGGCAGCGTCGACCCCACCATCGTGGTCGGCGGCACCGCGGAGGCGGCGTCCGAAGCGATGGGCTTCACGCTGTACCACTTCGGACTGCACACCTGGACGATCTTCACGCTTCCCGGCCTGGCGTTCGCCTACTTCATCTACAAACGCAACCTTCCCCCGCGAGTGTCCTCCATCTTCCAGCCGCTGCTGGGGGAGAAGATCCACGGACCGGCCGGGAAGGCCATCGACATCCTGGCGATTGTGGGCACCGTCTTCGGCGTGGCGGTGTCGATCGGTCTGGGCACCATGCAGATCAACTCGGGTCTCGCGGAGCTCTTCGGCATCGACGAAGGGGCGCTGTCTCAGATCATGATCATCACCGCGGTGACGATCGTGGCCCTGATCTCTACGCTCCTCGGGGTGAACCGAGGCATCAAGCGGCTCTCCAACTTCAACATCTGGGTGGCCATCGCGCTGCTGGTCTTCATCCTGATCACGGGGCCGACCGTCTACCTGCTGCGCGGCATGATCGAGTGGACGGGCGTCTATGCGGCGATGCTGCCCGAGCTGGCGTTCTGGAACGACACGATGGCGGACACCGGCTGGCAGAACGGCTGGACCATCTTCTACTGGGCCTGGACCATCACCTGGTCGCCCTTCGTGGGGATCTTCATCGCCCGCATCTCACGGGGACGCACCGTCCGGCAGTTCGTGGCCGGAGTCCTGGGGCTGCCCACGGCGTTCACCATCATCTGGTTCGGCGTCTGGGGCACCGGAGTCTTCGACATCGAGATGCACGGCGACGGGGGCCTGGTGGAACGCGTGGTCGGCGAAGGAGACATCCCCGGGGCGCTGTTCGCCTTCCTCGGCGACTTCCCGCTGGTGACGTTGACCTCGGCGGTCGCGATCATGCTCGTCTCGATCTTCTTCATCACCTCCATGGACTCCTGCGCCCTGGTGCTCAACGACATGTCCTCAGGCTTCGAGGGCAAGGTGCCGGCCCATCAGAAGGGCTTCTGGGCGGTGTCCATCGGCCTGATCGCGGCGATCCTGCTCACCGCCACCGGCGACGGCGGCCTCGAGGCCCTGCAGAACGTGGCCATCGTGCTGGGCCTGCCCTTCTTCCTGCTGGGCTATCTGATGATGTTCAACCTCTCTCGAGCTATGCGGGAGGATGCCGGAGAGGTCGGCTACCTGCGGACCCGTCGCTGGCTGAAGACCCTGCCGCCCGAGGAGTACGAGCGCCGCATGGAGGAGGCCGACGACTCCCTGGTCGAGGCAGTGGTGGCCCCCGACTTCCAGGAGGGCACCCAGCCGGAAGGCGCCCCGGAGGTGGAGCACGTCGAGCAGCCGGAGATCGTCGAGGAGTATCGGATCCGCACGGGAGAGACCCCCTTGGTCGACCCGACAGACCCCGACGGCCTCCGGCGCTGAAACGGGCACGGGCACGGCGGGTCGGACCGCGGTCCGACCCGCCGTGCCCGTGGACCTCGCCGCCTGTTCCCCTCACCGGGGCCGGAGGCGCAGCGGAGCCCCGTCCCGGGGGACGTTGGTGATGTTGCGCAGCCGCGTCCCGGCCGGCCGGTTCGCCACCGGATCCACACGGCGGAGCACCTCTCTGAGGACCTCCACGCCCTCCATCTGGGCGAAGGCCGCCCCGAGGCATCGGCGGACGCCGCCTCCGAACGGGATCCAAGCCCCCGGGTCGTGAGTTCCGTCGAGGAACCGCTCGGGGGCGAAGTCCTCCGGGTCCGGCACGAGCTGCGGATCCATCTGGGTGAGCATGATGGCCGGGGCCACGGTGACCCCGGCAGGGATCCTCCAGCCGCCGATGTGCTGCTCGGTGCGCAGGGTGCGTGCCACGAAGTCGATGATGGGGTGTCGCCGGATCGCTTCCGTCAGGCAGGCCTCCAGGTAGTCGTCGTCTCCGACGTCGGCAGCATGCCGCGCCCTGCGCCGCACCTCGTCATGGCGGCCGAGCTCATGCAGGGTCCAAGCCAGCGCCGAGGCCGTGGTCTCGTACCCGGCCAGCACCAGGGTGATCAGCTGGTCGCGCAGCTGGGCGTCGTCCAGCCCGGCGTCGATCAGCATAGACAGCACGTCATCCCCCGAACTGCCGGCTCCCGAATCGCCGACTCCCGATCCGGCGTCGGGTCGGGATCCGTCCTCGGGTCGGGCTCCCGAAGGAGCCGCGGTCCGGCGGGCGGCCAGCTCCTCCGCGATGATCTCGTCGAGCTGCCGCAGGTTCCTGCGCTCGGCGCGCCACGGAGGAATCCCGCGCAGTCGGGGATACAGCCAGCCCAAGGCGACCACCGGCCCCACCTCCACGAGCCGCAGCACCCGCGGCCGAAGACGTTCGAGACGGTCGGCCGAGGTCACGCCGAACACGACGTGGAGCATGATGTCCAAGGTCACCGCGCTCATCCGGTCCAGGGCGTCGATCCGGTCTCCGGGCCGCCAGCCGGAGACCTCCGCGGCGACCAGGCGTCGGACCGTCTCTCGGTGACCCTGGACCGCACGGGGTGAGAACGCGGGCATCAGCGCTCGGCGCAGGGCCCGGTGATCCTGGCCGTCGGTGAGCATGACCGACTGATCACCCATGGCGGCACGCAGCACCTCATTGCCCCCGGCTCCGCTGAATTCCCAGGAGTCGCCGGCGAAGATCTGACGGATGTCCTCAGGGTCCGAGAACAGCACGACGGTCTGCGGACCCGGCAGCAGCCGGAGCGTGAAGGTGGAGCCATAGCGGGCACGCAGCCGAGGGAAGGCACGCATCCTTCCGCCGTAGGTCATCAGGGTCTGGGCCGTGGCCGGCAGGCGAGGACCGGGTGGAAGCGTCATGGGCGGATTCTTGCATAGACTCGTCCCATGACCCGACCTTCCTCCGCCCGCCGGCCCGGCCCCGGCGGCGACCCGGATGTGGAGTCACCTGCGCCCTCGACTCCGGCCCCCGGGCCCGGTGGCACCGTGCTGGTGGGCCTGACCGGAGGGATCGCCTCCGGGAAGTCGGCGGTCGCTCAGAGGATGGCCGCCCGGGGCGCCGTGGTGATCGACGCCGACGTCCTCTCCCGCTACGCGCTGCAGCCCGGGGGTGAGGGCCTGGCGGAGGTCGCCGAGGCCTTCGGAGAGTCCGTGCTGACCGCCGAGGGAGCGCTGGATCGGGCCGCGCTGGGCGCGATCGTCTTCTCCGACCCCGAGGCGCGTCGGCGGCTCAACAGCATCGTCCATCCCCGGGTGCGTCAGCAGGCTCGGGCGCTGCGCGAGCAGGCTCCGCCCGGCAGCGTAGTGGTGGAGGACATCCCCCTGCTCGTCGAGACCGGGCAGGCCGACCGCTTCGACCTCGTTGTGGTGGTCCAGGCCCCGGAGGAGGAGAGGGTCCGCCGCATCGTCGAGGATCGGGACGGCACCGAGGCGGACGCCCGAGCGCGGATCGAGGCGCAGGCCACCGATGCGCAGCGCGCGGAGGTCGCCGACGTCGTGCTGGACAACTCCGGGAGTCTGGAGGATCTGGAGGCTCGGGTGGACGAGCTGATGGACCGGCTGTCCCGGTCCGACCGCGGAGGTCTCATCGGCCGAGCCTGAACGGGCGTCGCGGGGCAGGGCGCCCGGACTGTCCGGGATGAGCGGCCCGGATCAGCTGTGTGGGATCGACGGTCCCGGATCGAAGACATCTTCGAGCGTGAGGCGGTAGGCTGTCCTGGGGGCCGGAACCTGGCCCGCGAGACCCATGGACGGGAGGCGAGTGGACGATGTCTCTGGCGCCGAAGATCAGCCGCACAGTGGCTCCCTTCGAAGTGGTCAGCCCCTATCAGCCCTCCGGCGACCAGCCGAAGGCGATCGAGGAGCTGGCCGAACGCATCGAAGGCGGCGAGAAGGACGTCGTGCTCATGGGCGCCACGGGCACCGGCAAGTCGGCGACCGCCGCCTGGCTCGTGGAGCGGGTGCAGCGCCCGACGCTCATCATGGTGCAGAACAAGACGCTCGCCGCCCAGCTGGCCAACGAGTTCCGCGAACTGCTTCCGCACAACGCCGTCGAGTACTTCGTCTCCTACTACGACTACTACCAGCCCGAGGCCTATGTTCCGCAGACGGACACCTTCATCGAGAAGGACTCCTCCATCAATGAGGAGGTCGAGCGGCTCCGGCACTCCGCCACCAATGCGCTGCTGACCCGCCGGGACGTCGTCGTCGTGGCTACTGTCTCGTGCATCTATGGTCTGGGCACTCCGGAGGAGTACATCGCCCAGATGGTGCCGGTGCGGCGTGGGGACACGCTGGACCGCGATGATCTGCTGCGCCGATTCGTGGGGATGCAGTACGTGCGCAACGACACCGACTTCCACCGAGGGACCTTCCGGGTGCGCGGGGACACGGTGGAGATCATCCCCATGTACGAGGAGCTCGCGGTGCGCATCGAGTTCTTCGGCGACGAGATCGAGGCGATCCACACCCTCCATCCGCTCACGGGCACCGTGGTGCGTGAGGAGGAGGAGATGTACATCTTCCCCGCCAGCCATTACGTGGCCGGCGACGACCGCATGGCGAAGGCCGTCACCGCCATCGAGGACGAGCTGCGCGAGCGGCTGGCCGAGCTGGAGTCCCAGGACAGGCTGCTGGAGGCCCAGCGGCTGCGCATGCGCACGACCTACGACCTCGAGATGATGCAGCAGATGGGTTTCTGCAACGGCATCGAGAACTACTCGCGGCACATCGACGGCCGGCCTCCGGGGTCCGCTCCGCACTGTCTGCTGGACTACTTCCCGGACGACTTCCTGTTGATCGTCGACGAATCCCATGTCACGATCCCGCAGATCGGCGGCATGTACGAAGGGGACATGTCCCGGAAGCGCACACTCGTGGAGCATGGGTTCCGTCTGCCGTCGGCGATGGACAACCGGCCGCTGACATGGGACGAGTTTTTGGAGAGGATCGGGCAGACCGTCTACCTCTCGGCGACTCCGGGCCCCTACGAGCTCGGCATCTCCGACGGCGTGGTCGAACAGATCATCCGCCCCACGGGACTCATCGATCCCGAGGTGGTGGTGAAGCCGACGAAGGGTCAGATCGACGACCTGCTCGGCGAGATCCGCCAGAGGACGGCGCGCGACGAACGGGTGCTGGTCACCACGCTGACCAAACGCATGGCCGAGGACCTGACGGAGTATCTGTTGGACCACGGGATCAAGGTCGAATACCTCCATTCCGACGTGGACACCCTCAAGCGTGTGGAGATCCTCCGCGACCTGCGCAGGGGCGTCCACGACGTCGTCGTGGGGATCAACCTGCTGCGGGAGGGTCTGGACCTGCCGGAGGTCTCCCTGGTGTCGATCCTGGACGCGGACAAGGAAGGCTTCCTGCGCTCCACCCGTTCGCTGATCCAGACGATCGGCCGCGCCGCCCGCAACGTCTCCGGACAGGTGCACATGTACGCCGACCGGATCACCGACTCCATGCGTCAGGCCATCGACGAGACCGAACGGCGTCGGCAGATCCAGAAGGCCTACAACGACGAGCACGGCATCGACCCCAAGCCGCTGCAGAAGAAGATCGCCGACATCACCGACCAGCTGGCCCGCGAGGACGCCGACACGGCGGACCTGCTGCAGGGCATGGGCGGGCTGGCCACCGGCTTCGAGTACGGCAAGGGCCATCGCGGCTACACCGGGTTCGAGGGCTCCGCCTCGGGTGCGGCCGCACAGGATGACGGGTCCCCGGAGGCGGCTTCGGCGGGAAGCATCGCGTCGACGACGCCGGCGGCCGACCTGGCGGACCTCATCGAGCAGATGACCGGGCAGATGCACCACGCCGCCGAAGAGCTGAACTTCGAGCTGGCCGCCCGGCTCCGGGACGAGATCGGGGACCTGAAGAAGGAGCTGCGCCAGATGCAGCAGGCCGGACACGACTGAGCACGGCCAGGGATCCGGTCCCTGGCTCCTTCAGGGCCCGCCTGCGCCTGCGGGTGTATGCTGATCTCTGCGTGAGGGAGTATCCGTCAGCGGTGTGCACGTCAGCACGCGGGTCGTCGTCGACCTGCCGGGCACAGCGGTCGGGAGCCGGCAGATCCATCAGGATCGCGCAGGCGTCCGGGGGAGAGACTCGCGAGGACCACCCACATCCTCGTGACTGTCGAAAGGACCCTCTCCTGTGGAGATCACACCCCTGGTCTGGGGACTCACCATCCTGCTCATCGTCGGCCTGCTGGCCTTCGACTTCGTCTTCCACGTGCGCCAGGCGCACATCCCGAGCATCCGGGAGGCCGCGGTCTGGTCGGCCCTCTACATCGGCGCCGCGCTGGCCTTCGGACTCGTGTTCCTCGCCATGGGCGACCCTGCCCTGGCCACCGAGTACTACGCAGGCTATGTCACCGAGAAGGCGCTCTCGGTGGACAACCTGTTCGTCTTCCTGGTGATCATCGCCAGCTTCAACGTCCCCCGGGAGGACCAGCAGAAGGTCCTGCTGTTCGGCATCGTCTTCGCCCTGATCGTCCGCACCGCCTTCATCCTGGTCGGGGCCGGCCTCATCCATGCCTTCTCCGACGTGTTCTACCTCTTCGGGATCATCCTGCTGGTCACCGCCGTCCAGCTGCTGAAGAAGGGCGCCGCGGGAGAGGACGCGGCCGAGGAGGCGGACAACATCATCATTCGTCTGGCCCGGCGTTTCCTGCACACCACCGACCACTACGACGGCGACCGGCTCGTCACACGAGTGGACGGGAAGCGGATGCTCACGCCGATGCTGCTGGTCATGGTGGCCATCGGCGGCACCGACATCCTCTTCGCCGTGGACTCGATCCCGGCGATCTACGGGCTGACCCAGGAGCCGTACATCGTGTTCGCGGCCACGGCGTTCTCGCTGATGGGGCTGCGGCAGCTGTACTTCCTGATCGACGGGCTGCTGGACCGGCTGGTCCACCTGTCCTACGGTCTGGCGGTGATCCTCGGCTTCATCGGGGTCAAGCTGGTGCTCCACGCCCTGCATGAGAACAACCTGCCGTTCATCAACGGCGGCGAGAACGTTCCCGTGCCGGAGATCTCCACGGGGCTCTCGCTCATCGTGATCGTCGCGGTGCTGGCCGTCACCGTGATCAGCTCGCTGCTCACCTCGGCAGCCCGCGCGCGGCGCGAGGACGAGGAGCACGCCGCGCAGAGCTCATGAGGGAGGCGTCCCCTGAGCGGAGCTGCCCGACGATCGTCTCATGTGGAGTACCGCGCTGACGGCGCCTGAGCCTCCTCGGCGGCGTCAGCCCGGCCGTCCCGGGCGCCTGCTGAGGCGTCAGTGCGGTGCAGCAGCTCCCGCAGGATCCTCGCTCCATTGTCGTGCAGACCGTCGTGGTGGAACTCATCGGTCTCCCAGACGCTGAGCCCGCGGACTCGGGAGGCGGTCTCCAGGGAGAGCTCGCGGGCCACATAGACGTCGTCGGTATAGACGGCGGCCGCCGTGGGGACCTCGTTCCGTGCCAGCTGATCCAGGTCGTAGAGAGGCTCCCAGTCGTCGACGTCGGCCAGTCGGTCTGCGGCCTCCGCCAGGGGTGCCAGCGCGGGGTCCAGCGCCAGGTGGTGGCGCAGGATCATCTCTCCGGTGAGCATCGGGGAGGTCCCGGTCGGGCAGAACTCGGGGTGGTCTTCGAGCACGCGCTCAGCCGCCCAGCCGGTGTCGCCGCGGCCGTCCGTCATCTCGGCGGGCTGACCGTAGATCGATTCGTGCATCACCGCATACATGGGGGCCGCTGCGAAGGAGATCTGCTGGTGGACTGCGTGCAGGAACGTGTCGGACAGCGCGTCGGTCCCCGGCGCGACGAAGGCCTCCTCGAGCAGGTAGTGCAGAGAGTCGGCCCGCGTGTTCCCACCCAGCAGCATGCCCACCGACTGCAGACGGGGGACCGTCAGCGGGGAGCCGTCCGGCAGGAGCACCTCGTGGCGGCGGAGGTGATCGACGATCTCGTCCAGCCTGTCGCGGTCCTCGGGGAACCGGGCGAAGTGCTCCCGGTTCCGGGCCGCCATCTTCGCGTAGGTGGCTTGGTACACCCGGTCGGCGTGGCCCGTCAGAGGAGGAAGGCCGCCCGTGATGAGCGCCCTGTCCAGTGAGTCGGGGAAGAGGGACAGATAGGTCAGGGTGCAGAACCCGCCGAAGCTCTGCCCCAGCACGCTCCAGCTCTGCAGGCCCAGGTGCCGACGGAAGGCCTCGGCGTCGTGGACGATGGCGTCAGCCCGGAAGCGTCGCAGATAGGCGGCCTGCTCCGCTGCGCGGCCCCTGCGGAGCACCGAATGGCGGGTCAGCGGGGTGGACAGGCCGGTGCCTCGCTGGTCCAGCATCAGGATGCGGAAGCGGCTGCCGGCCTCCTGCATCCACGCCGGGGTCCGCGCCGGACGGGTGCCCTTGCCGCCGGGCCCGCCCTGCAGAAACAGCAGCCAGGGCATCCGGGCCACGTGGTCCTCACCACGGGCGGCGGCCTCCGGCGTGACGAACTCACGGGCGAACAGGTCGAGGCCTTCACCGTCGGGGGCCGCGTGGTCCAGGGGGACCCGCAGCCGGTGCTCCGTCAGGCGGGTGCCGTCGAGGAGGGTGCGGACAGGGGAAGACGTCGAGGTCATGCTGTCTCTCTCTGCTGGCCGGTCCCGCTCTGTCGGCTGGCCGGGCGTGCGTCGTCGTGGGGCTCCTCAGCGGTGCTCTGCCGCTGAGGTGGGACGATGGGAGCTGACTCGGGCGAGGTGGTCAGCTCCCACCGCGGATCAAGTGTGGCACACGGCACAGCCGGAGGTCATCCCGCCGGACTGGTGGGCTGCGACGACGGTCAGGCTGCCGGCTCGTGGTGGACCTCGCCGACGTGATCGACCAGCACCACCGGGGCGCCGACCTCGTCGGAGGAGGCCAGATCGATCCAGGCGTGGATCGCCCAGTCGTGATTGCCGTCGGCGTCGTCGAGGACCTGCACCGCCCGCCAGAAGCCCGGACGGCCCTCCGGCGACTCATCGATGCGGATGAGCGCCGGGCCGCGGGAGGAAGCATCGGTGAACACATCGTCGTAGACGTCGAAGAACGTGTCCATGGCCTTCCCCCACCGTTCGGCGTCCCACCCGGCGTCACCGTCCAGCTGCTCGAGCTGCTGCTCCTTCTCCTGGGCGAAGAGCTCGGCCCGCAGGAACATCGCGTTGCGCACCATCACGCGGAAGGCCCGCACATTGTGGGTCACGCCCTCCGGTTCTGCCGGCGCCTCGGTACTGAGCTCGAGATCCTCCGCCGTGGAGTCCTCGGCCCCGGAGGCCAGCCGCTCCCACTCCTCGAGCAGCGAGTTGTCGGTCTGGCGGATCATCTCGCCGAGCCACTCGACCAGATCCTCCAGCGTCTCGGTCACCTTCTGCTGCGGCACGGTCTGGCGCAGCGCCTTGTAGGCGTCGGTGAGATACCGCAGCAGCACTCCCTCCGAGCGGGTGAGCTGATAGTGGTTGACCATGTCGACGAAGCCGAAGGCCCGCTCGACCATGTCCCGCACGACCGCCTTGGGCGCCAGCTCATGGTCGCCCACCCAGGGCGCCGAGGTCCGATACACCTCGAACTGCTGGGTCAGCAGCTCGCCCAGCGGCTGGGGATGGGTCATCTCATCGAGGATGCGCATCCGTTCCACATAGTCCACACCCTCGGCCTTCAGCTCACCGATCTTCTCGGACTTGAGCTTCTTCACCTGGGCGCCGGTCACCTGGTACGGAGTCTCCAGGATCGCCTCGATCACGGAGATGACGTCCAGGGCGTAGGTCTCCGACTCCGGGTCCAGGAGCTCCAGCGCGGCGACGGCGAAGGGGGCCAGCGGCTGGTTCAGCGCGAAGTCGTCCTGCAGGTCGAGCGTCAGGTCCACTGTGCGCCCGTCCTCGTCGGGAGCCTCCAGTCGCTCCAGCACGCCAGCGGTGAGCAGCTCCCGCAGGATCTGCAGCGCCCGCCGCTGGAGGATCGCCTGCCGGGCCGGGGTCTCGTCGGAGCCGCGGATGAGCCGACGCATGGCCAGGATCGGGTCCTCAGGGCGTTGCAGGAGCTGCAGCACCATCGCATAGCTGATCTGCATGCGTGAGACCATCGGCTCCGGCGTCGCCTCCACGAGTCGGTCGAAGGACTTCTCCGACCAGGAGACGAAGCCGTCGGGCGGCTTCTTCTTCCCCGTGGAGCGGACCGCCTGGGCGACCTTCTTCTCGTCGTCCCCGTGCTTGGCCCGCGCCTTGCGCAGCGCCTGCTCGTTCTCGATGACATGCTCGGGGGCCTGCACGACCACCCGGCCCTCGGTGTCGAAGCCGGCGCGCCCCGCCCGTCCGGCGATCTGGTGGAACTCACGGGCGTTGAGCTGGCGCGTCCGCTCGCCGTCGTACTTGCTCAGGGCGGTGAGCACTACGGTGCGGATGGGCACGTTGATGCCGACGCCGAGGGTGTCGGTGCCGCAGATGACCTTCAGCAGCCCGTCCTGGGCGAGCTGCTCCACGAGGCGCCGGTACTTGGGGAGCATCCCGGCATGGTGGACGCCGATGCCGGACCGCAGCAGCCGATTGAGCACCTTGCCGTACCCCTTGGCGAAGCGGAAGGTCTCCAGACGCTGCCGGATGCGCTCCCGGTCCTCCTTGCCGGCCACGTTCAGCGAGGCGAGCCCGGCGGCACGTTCCGCGGCCTCGCGCTGGGAGAAGTGCACCACGTAGACCGGCGCCTGTCCGTCGGCGACGAGGTCCTCGAGCTTGTGCTGCAGCGGCGTGGTGGAGTACTCGAAGTGCAGCGGCACCGGACGCTGGACCGAGGAGACGGTGACGACGTCTCGGCCGGTCCGCTCGGCGATGCGGCGCTCGAAGCGGCTGGTGTCGCCCAGGGTGGCGGACATCAGCAGGAACTGGGCCTGGGGAAGCTCCAGCAGGGGCACCTGCCAGGCCCATCCGCGCTGGGGGTCCGCATAGAAGTGGAACTCGTCCATGATGACGGGCCCGACGTCGGCCTCCGTGCCGTCGCGCAGAGCTTCGTTGGCCAGGATCTCCGCCGTGCAGCAGATGATCGGGGCGTGGGCGTTGACCGCCGAGTCTCCGGTCACCATCCCGACGTTCTCCGCGCCGAAGATCTCCACGAGCGCGAAGAACTTCTCGGAGACGAGCGCCTTGATCGGAGCGGTGTAGACGCTGCGTTCGCCGCGGCACAGGGCGAAGAAGTGGGCGGCCGTGGCCACCAGGGACTTCCCGGAGCCGGTCGGGGTGGCCATGATGACGTGCCGCCGGTCCGCGAGCTCCAGGACAGCGTCCTCCTGGGCGGGGTAGAGGGTGATCCCACGCTGGGCGGTCCATCCGGTGAAGGCCTCGACGAGGCTCTCGGGGTCGGGGACGCCGTCCGCAGCGGGGGCAGGACGCAGGGAGTCGAGTCGCAGGGCCGCCACTACCAGCCGCGCTCCCGCCACGCGGCGAGCTCGGGCCGTTCCGCGCCCAGCGTCGTGGGGTCGCCATGTCCGGGGTGGATGACGGTGTCGTCCGGGAAGGCCGCGAAGAGCCGCGCCTCGACGTCGTCGATCAGCGTGCGGAAGTCCTCTGCGCTCCAGGTCTTTCCGACGCCGCCGGGGAACAGCGAGTCTCCGGTGAAGATGTGGGTGGGGCCGTCTTCGACGGGGTACACGAAGGCCACCGAGCCAGGGGTGTGGCCGCGCAGCTGGATGACGTCCAGCGCGATGCCGTCATACTGCACCAGGTCGCCGTGGTCGACCCGACGGTCGATCCGCACGCCTTCGGCCTCCTCGATCGCACCGGCGTCGTCCTGTCCCGCGACCGTCTCCACGTCGGCGGCGAGCTCGGGCAGCGCGCGGATGTGGTCCCAGTGACGATGCGTGGTGAGCACGGCGCGCAGCTGCGGCGCGCAGGGGGTGTCGACGGCGGCTTCGGCCAGCATCGCGCGGATCGCCGGGACGTCGTCGGCGGCGTCGATGAGCACCTGGACCCCGGACTTCTTCGCGGTGAGCAGGTAGACGTTGTTGCTCATCTCGGAGACCGCGACGCGGCGGACGGTGATCGCCGGAAGGTCATGGATCAGAGAGCTGTCGGTGGCCATGGGTGACAGTCTATGGTCTGCTGTCGATCAGACGCCATGGCGATGCCGAGCCCTCGGCCGGATCCTCGGCTGCGCTGTGGGTCGAGTCCTGAGTCGGGCTGGGGGCCGGCCTCGCTGCGCTGTCCCCGAGCGGCACATCGAGAAGGTGCTCGAGTGCATCTCGGAGCCCCTGCGCGTCGTCGACCACGACGTCGGCGCCGGCCTGTTCGAGCTCCCCGGCCGGGGCGCTGCCCCACCGCACGCCGACACAGGGGATCCCATGGGCCTGGGCGCCCTCGACGTCGAAGATCCGATCCCCGACCATCGCCGCTCGGGGCCGAGAGGGGCCGCCGCTCGGATCGCGGTCCGAGGCGCGGGCCACGTCCCTCAGCGCGGCCGCGAGGATCGGCGCCTTGCCGGCATGGGGCACGGTCTCGTCCGGATCCGAGCCTGCGACGACGTCGACGGCGCCCGCCAGGCCCTGGACCTCGAGCAGTCGCTCCGCCAGCGGCTGCGGCTTCGAGGTGGCCACCGCCAGGGCGACGCCTGCCTCCCGCAGGTCGGCCAGGAGCTGCCGGAGTCCGGGGTAGACCTTGGAGGCCGCCATGCCGTGGGCGAGGTAGCCGGCTCGATAGTGCGCCACGAGGCCCGGCAGCATCTCGGTGGTCACGCCCGGCAGGGACAGCAGGCTGGCGGCGAGCGGCGGGCCGACCATGCCCTCCAGCGTGGGCTGGTCGGGCACGTCGATCCCGTGCGCGGCCAGGGCCGCGGCGATGCCGCCGGTGATCGAACCGGCGGGGTCCACGAGGGTGCCGTCAAGGTCGAAGAGGACGAGGGGAGCGCCGTCGTCTGCGGAGGGCTCGTCGTTCTGCAGGGCGGGGGAGGTGGGGCGGGTCGTCACGCCTCCATCCTGCCATCCGGGTCCGTGCGGCCGGCGAACGGCCCGGGTGATCGAATATTTGTTCGATCGAAGGTGCGGGCATACACTGGTGCGCGTGTCTGAGCCAGTTGCCGCGATCGACGGCGCCGTGATCGAATCCGTCGACGACTACTACAGCCGGGGTGCGCGCCGGAAGTCCGGCGCCAACGGCACCGTCGGTCGCGCCGAGGCGGACCGCATCGTCGTCCAGGGGGCCCGGGAGCACAACCTGCACGACGTGGCCGTGGAGCTTCCGCGCAACGCCTTCATCGTCTTCACCGGCCTCTCCGGCTCGGGGAAGTCCTCCTTGGCGTTCGACACCATCTTCGCCGAGGGGCAGCGGCGGTACGTCGAGTCGCTCTCGGCGTACGCGCGCATGTTCCTCGGACGGGTGGACAAGCCCGACGTCGACTTCATCGAGGGGCTGTCGCCGGCGGTCTCCATCGATCAGAAGTCGACCTCGCGGAACCCGCGGTCGACGGTCGGAACCGTCACCGAGATCCATGACTATCTGCGTCTGCTCTGGGCCCGCATCGGCGTTCCGCACTGCCCCGTGTGTGGAGAGCGGATCGAGCGGCAGACCCCTCAGCAGATCGTGGACCAGATCCTGGACCTGCCGGTGGGAGCCCGCTTCCAGGTCCTGGCGCCGGTCGTGCGCGGGCGCAAGGGCGAGTTCAAGGACCTCTTCCGAGACCTGGCCGGACAGGGCTTCGCCCGGGCCGTGGTGGACGGCGAGCAGATCCAGCTCAACGACCCACCGGTGCTCGAGAAGCAGATCAAGCACCACATCGACGTGGTCATCGACCGCCTGGTCATCCGGGAGGGCATGCGCCAGCGGCTCACCGATTCGATCGAGACTGCTCTGCGTCTGGCAGAAGGACGAGTGGTGATCGACCTGGTCGACCTGGCGGAGGACGGCTCGCCGGAGAACCCCGAGAAGGTGCCGGACGGCCTCGAAGGCCCCAAGCTGCGCAGCTTCTCCGAGAACCTGGCCTGCCCCAATGAGCATCCGCTGTCGATCGATGAGATCGAGCCGCGTTCCTTCTCCTTCAACTCGCCCTTCGGCGCCTGCCAGACCTGCTCGGGCATCGGCTCGCGGCTCGAGGTGGACGAGGAGCTGGTCATTCCGGACGACACGCTCTCCCTGGCCGACGGAGCGATCGCCCCCTGGAACCGGGGGAAGGCCTCCAGTGAGTACTGGCTGCGGCTCATCCGCGCGCTGGCCGAAGACCTCGACTTCTCCCTGGACGTCCCCTGGCGAGAGCTTCCCAAGAAGGCCCGGAAGGCGTTGCTGCACGGGCGGAACCACAAGGTGGTCGTCCAGTATCGGAATCGCTTCGGCCGGGAGCGGAAGTACTCCACTGGTTTCGAAGGCGTGCTCTCCTACATCCATCGCAAGTATGAGGAGACGGAGTCGGACAACGCCCGGGACCATTACGAGCAGTACATGCGTCAGGTTGCGTGTCCGGACTGCGACGGGCAGCGCCTGAATCCCGCCTCACTGTCCGTCCTGATCGAGGGTCGGTCCATCGCCGAGGTCTCCCGCAGCCCGCTGGACGAGATCGTGGCGTTCTTCTCGGGTCTGAGTCTCTCCGCCAGAGATGCGACCATCGCCGAGCAGGTGCTCAAGGAGATCCTGGCGCGGCTGAACTTCCTGCTGGACGTGGGCCTGGGATACCTGAACCTGGAGCGGGCGGCCGGCACGCTCTCCGGCGGCGAGGCGCAGCGTATCCGGCTGGCCACGCAGATCGGCTCCGGGCTGGTGGGTGTGCTCTATGTGCTCGACGAGCCCTCGATCGGTCTGCACCAGCGCGACAACACCCGACTCATCCAGACGCTCACGCGTCTCAGGGACCTGGGCAACACCCTGATCGTCGTGGAGCATGACGAGGACACCATCGGCGAGGCCGACTGGGTCGTCGACATCGGTCCGGGAGCCGGAGAGCGCGGCGGACGGATCGTGCACTCCGGATCCGTGGAGGGCCTCAAGGCCAATGAGGAGTCCATCACCGGCGACTATCTGGCCGGTCGGCGCGCGATCGCCGTGCCGCCGTCGCGGCGCCCCGTGGACCCCCAGCGCAGGCTGCGCATCGTCGACGCCCATGAGAACAACCTCGCCGACGTCAGCGTGGACATCCCGCTGGGCGTCTTCCTGGCCGTCACCGGAGTCTCGGGCTCCGGGAAGTCCACCCTGATCAACGAGATCCTCTACAAGTCGCTGGCCAACAGGCTCAACAACGCCCGGCAGGTGCCGGGGCGGCACCGTCGCATCGACGGAGTGGACCATCTCGACAAGGTCATCCACGTCGACCAGAGCCCCATCGGCCGCACCCCGCGGTCCAACCCGGCCACCTACACCGGCGTCTTCGACCACATCCGGAAGCTGTTCGCCGAGACGCAGGAGTCCAAGACCCGCGGATACCAGCCGGGACGGTTCTCCTTCAACATCAAGGGGGGCCGCTGCGAGGCCTGCTCCGGCGACGGCACCCTGAAGATCGAGATGAACTTCCTGCCGGACGTCTACGTGCCGTGTGAGGTCTGCCAAGGGGCGCGGTACAACCGCGAGACGCTCGAGGTGCACTACAAGGGGAAGAACATCGCCGAGGTCCTCGACATGCCGATCGAGGAGGCCGCAGAGTTCTTCTCCGCGTTCGCGCCCATCGCCCGGCACCTCACCACGCTGGTGGACGTGGGCCTCGGGTACGTGCGCCTGGGTCAGGCCGCGACCACGCTCTCCGGCGGTGAGGCCCAGCGAGTGAAGCTCGCCTCGGAGCTCCAGAAGAGGTCCAAGGGCCGCAGCATCTACGTCCTGGACGAGCCCACCACTGGCCTGCACTTCGAGGACATCCGCAAGCTGCTCGGCGTCCTGCAGAGCCTGGTGGACAAGGGCAACACCGTGGTGACCATCGAGCACAACCTGGACGTCATCAAGTCTGCCGACTGGATCATCGACCTCGGGCCAGAAGGGGGCACAGGCGGCGGAAGGATCGTCGCGGAGGGGACTCCCGAGGCCGTCGCCGCGCAGGCGGACCACACCGGTTCGCACACGGGTCGCTTCCTGGGGCATCTGCTCTGATCGACCCCGTCCTGCGGGCGGACGGCGCCCGGGCGACGCCCGGGCGGAGGGTGGCGGCGGCACAGCAGCCGCTCCCGCCCGATGACCTGCGCGCAGGGCCGAGGCGGTGGCCGTGACGGGTCTCGCACCGGGTACACTGAACCGCGGCCCAGCACAGACGGCGCCCTGCGCCCGGCGACTCGAAGGATCAGCACGTGAGCACAGACCCCACCGCGCCCGCCCCGAAGCGCGTGGTCACCCACGATGCGATCCGCAAGGCGTTCTCCGCCTACGTGAAGCTCACCTGTCGCCCCACGATCACCGGGCTGGAGAAGGTCCCGGCAGAGGGGGGCTTCGTCGTCGCCAGCAATCACCTGTCGTTCCTGGACTCGGTGCTGATCCAGGCGATCTTCCCGCGGCCCGTGAGCTTCTTCGCCAAGGCTGAGTACTTCACGCAGCCCGGGATCAAGGGACGGGCCATGAAGATCTTCTTCGAGTCGGTCGGGTCCGTGCCGGTGGAGCGGCAGAAGAAGTCGGCGAGCGTGGAGGCGCTGCACCAGCTGGGAGACATCGCCGCCTCGGGCCACGGCGTCGGGATCTACCCGGAGGGCACCCGCAGCCGGGACGGGCGACTTTATCGCGGCAAGAACGGAGTGGGCTGGCTCGCGCTGGCCACCGGACTGCCGGTGGTGCCGGTGGGACTGAAGGGGACCGAGAACCTCCAGGCGCCGGACTCCAACCGCGTGCGTTCGGCGGCGTTCGAGATGCATGTGGGCGACCCGCTGCACTTCGAGCACATCGGCCAGCGCCATCCGCTGCCGGTGCGTCGGGAGGCGACGGCACGCGTCATGGATGCCATCGCCGCGCTGACCGGGCAGGAGCGCGTCGACACGTACAACAGCCCGCCGGCGGACAGGGACGACGCCGACGCCGATGGCTGATCCCGCCTCCTACCGACCCCGGCCGGGAGAGATCCCGACCTCGCCGGGCGTCTACCGCTTCATCGACCCGCACGGTCGGGTGATCTACGTCGGCAAGGCCAAGAACCTGCGGGCCCGCCTCAACTCCTACTTCGCCCGCCCTGAGGGGCTTCACCCCAAGACCTACGCCATGGTGCACACCGCCTCCCAGGTCGAGTGGACGGTGGTCGGTTCCGAGCTGGAGGCGATCCAGCTGGAGTACACCTGGATCAAGCAGCACACGCCGCGCTTCAACATCATGTATCGGGACGACAAGTCCTACCCGTACCTCGCCGTCACCATGAACGAGAAGTTCCCCCGCGTGCAGGTCATGCGGGGCGACCGGCGCCCCGGCGTCAAGTACTTCGGGCCCTTCCACCCGGCCAAGGCGATCCGCGAGACCGTGGACACCATGCTGCGCGTCTTTCCGGTGCGCAGCTGCTCCGCCGGGGTCTTCCGTCGTGCCGAGGCGTCGGGCCGCCCCTGCCTGCTGGGCTACATCGACAAATGCTCCGCTCCCTGCGTGGGACGGATCAGTCCGGAGGACCACCGCCGGCTCGCCGAGGAGTTCTGCGAGGTCATGGCCGGGCGTCCCGGCCCGCACATGCGCCGCATCGAGACCGAGATGAAGGAAGCCGTCGCGGAGCTCCGCTACGAGGACGCCGCCCGGCATCGGGACGATCTCGAGGCTCTGCGACGGGTCTTCGAACGCAATGCGGTCGTGCTGTCAGAGGAGACCGAGGCGGACATCTTCGCCTTCGCGGAGGACGAGCTCGAGGCGGCCGTGCAGGTCTTCCATGTGCGGCAGGGACGGATCCGCGGGCAGCGCGGGTGGGTCGTGGAGAAGGTCGAGGAGACTGACGCCGCCGGCCTGGTGGAGCAGCTCCTGCTGCAGGTCTACGGGTCCATGGAGGACGCCGAGCGGATCCCGCGGGAGGTGCTCGTCCCGGAGCTGCCCGAGGATGCGGAGCAGCTCGGCGCCTGGCTGCGGCAGCGTCGCGGAGCCGCCGTCGACCTGCGCGTGCCGCGGCGTGGTGACAAGGCCGCTCTGCTCGGCACGGTCCGAGAGAACGCGCAGCAGGCTCTGATGCTGCACAAGGCCCGGCGCTCCTCGGACCTGACCACACGGTCCCAGGCGCTGCGCGAGCTGCAGGAGGCTCTGGACGCCCCTGACGCGCTGCTGCGCATCGAGTGCTTCGACATCTCGCACACGTCGGGGACCAATGTGGTGGCGTCGATGGTGGTGATGGAGGACGGCCTGCCGAAGAAGAAGGACTATCGCCGGTTCTCCGTCCGGGGGGACGCCGCCCGGGACGACACCAGCGCGATGCGGGACGTCATCACCCGGCGGTTCTCGCGCTACCTGGACGACCAGATGCGGCTCGACGCACCGGGCGGGGAGCCCGCCGTCGTCGCGGATGACGGCACGGCGACTCCTGACGCGTCGGACGTGCCCGACGCTTCTGCGGGATCCGGGCCGGTGGAGGACACGACGGTGGATCGTGAGGGGAGCCGCTTCGCCTATCCGCCGAGCCTCGTGGTCGTCGACGGCGGCCAGCCTCAGGTCGCCGCGGCCCGTGAGGCCCTCGATGCCCTGGGGATCACCGAGCTTCCGGTCATCGGTCTGGCCAAGCGGCTCGAGGAGGTGTGGCTGCCCGACGACGACTTCCCTCTGGTGCTGCCGCGCTCCTCGCAGGCGCTGTACATGCTCCAACGCATCCGTGATGAGGCCCACCGCTTCGCCATCTCCTACCACCGCAGCAAGCGGTCCCGAGAGATGACCGCATCCGCGCTGGATGAGGTGCCTGGGCTGGGGCCTGCGCGCCGGAGGGCGGTCGTGGAGCATTTCGGCTCGGTGGCACGGATCCGACAGGCCGGCGTGGAGCAGATCGCGGAGGTGCCCGGCATCGGGGAGGCCACCGCCCGACGCATCCTGGAGCACCTGGCCGACGAGGATCAGCATGGATCCGGCGCTCCAGGTCAGGCCGGGGCCTGAAGCGATTGTTGAGGGTGCCGCCGGGGACGTAGGCTTCCTCCTATGAGCGATGGACTGATCCCGGTGAAGCCTCCCGAGAACGAGCTGCTGATCGTGACCGGCATGTCGGGCGCCGGCCGCACCACCGCGGCCCATGCGCTCGAGGACCTCGGCTGGTACGTGGTGGAGGGGCTCCCCGCGGAGCTCATCGGGACGATGATGGATCTCATCGCGAGGAACCCCGGATCCGTGGAGAAGCTCGCGGTGGTCATCGACGTCCGGTCCCGCGGCCCGTTCAGCGACATGATGGACGCCCTCGGTCAGGTCCGTGCGGCGGGTCTGACC
The DNA here is from genome assembly GCF_039534665.1 of Nesterenkonia aethiopica. Classification (NCBI taxonomy): domain Bacteria; kingdom Bacillati; phylum Actinomycetota; class Actinomycetes; order Micrococcales; family Micrococcaceae; genus Nesterenkonia; species Nesterenkonia aethiopica. The sequence continues at coordinate 85,962 of NZ_BAAAVT010000004.1, forward strand.
TACCGGATGCTGTTCCTCGACGCCTCGGACGAGCTCCTGGTCCGGCGCTTCGAACAGGCGCGCCGCCCGCATCCGCTCCAGGGGTCCGGACGGATCCTCGACGGCATCGTCGCCGAGCGGGACATGCTCAAGGAGGTCAAGGCCGGAGCCGAGGTCGTGGTCGACACCACGGAGCTCAACGTCCACGGGCTGGCCCGGGAGATCACCGAGATCTTCACCGACGACGGCCCGATCCAGCTGCGGCTGAACGTGATGAGCTTCGGCTTCAAATATGGTGTGCCGGCCGATGCGAACTTCATCGCAGACGTCAGGTTCGTACCCAACCCGCACTGGGTGCCGGAGCTGCGGCCGCTCACCGGACTCGACGAGCCGGTCCGCGAGTACGTGCTCGTCGACGAAGGTGCCGGCGAATTCGTCGACCGGTACGTGGAGGCGCTCAAACCCGTGCTGGAGGGGTACCGGCGGGAGAACAAGCACTATGCGACGCTCGCCGTGGGCTGCACCGGGGGCAAGCACCGGTCGGTGGCCATCTCCGAGGAGCTGGCCCGTCGGCTGGCCCAGGTCCCCAATGTCACGGTGAACACCGTGCACCGTGACCTGGGGCGTGAATGAGCATGGCCTCCTCCTTTCCGGCTCCCCAGTCGACCGGGCCGGTGCCGATCGTCCCCTCCACGGCCGAGTCCCGGGGCACCCATCCCTCGGGCCGCCGGTCGTTCCGTGTCTCGGCGCTGGGCGGCGGGCACGGTCTCTCCGCCACACTGGCCGCGCTGCGGATCATCGCGGCCGAGCACCTGACGGCCGTCGTCACGGTCGCCGACGACGGCGGCTCGTCGGGGCGCATCCGACAGGACATGGACGTGCTGCCCCCGGGAGATCTGCGCATGGCGCTTGCGGCGCTGTGCGATGACACCGAGTGGGGGCGCACGTGGGCGCAGGTCATGCAGCATCGCTTCCGCTCCCGGGACGGTGTCACCGGCAGCCTCGATGACCACGCCATGGGCAATCTGCTGATCGTCGCGCTCTGGGAGCTCATCGGTGATCCCGTCGACGGTCTGCGCTGGGCCGGGGCGCTGCTGGGCGCGCGGGGGCAGGTGCTGCCGATGTCGCGTGAGCCTCTGACGATGTCCGGCCTGGTGCATCGCCCCGCCGCTGACGGGCAGGAGCCGTCAGCGCCGATGCGCGTCTCCTCCCAGGTGGAGTTGGCCCGGGCGGGTCAGCTGGGCCGGCTCACCGATGTGCGGATCCATCCCGAGGAGGCGCAGGCGTGCAGCGAGGCGGTCACGGCGATCGAACTCTCGGACTGGGTCGTGTTCGGCCCGGGGTCCTGGTACACCTCGGTGCTGCCGCATCTGCTGCTCGAGGATCTGCGAGCGGCCCTGTGCGAGACCGAGGCGAAGCGGTGTATCGTGATGAACCTCACAGCTGACACCGATGAGACCGTCGGGATGACGCCGGCGGATCACCTCGAGGTGCTGATCGACCATGCCCCTGAGCTCCACGTGGACCGGATCATCGCCGACCCGGACTCCGTGCGCACGGACGACCGTGCCGCCTTCGAGCAGGCGGCGGCGCGGCTCGGGGCGCGCGTGGGCTATCACCGGGTGCGCAAGGAGGATGATCCTGAGGTCCATGACCCGCTCCGGCTGGCGATCGCCTTCGACGAGGTCTTCGGCTCCTGACGGGCGAGGGCGCGGGTCGCCTTGGGGGTCGGGGGAGTCGCGCGGATCACACCCTCGACGCCCTGCCCAGAACCATCCAGTAGCATGTCGGAGCCCGATGCCGTGCTCACCGCGACAGAAACCACCGGAGGAACGTTCATATGGCGCTGACCGAATCGGTCAAGGAAGAGCTCTCTCGCCAGGAGGTCTCCACATCCTCTGAGCGCAAGGCCGAGGTCTCGGCCATGCTGCGGTTCGCCGGCGGACTGCACATCATCTCGGGGCGCATCGTCATCGAGGCGGAGCTGGACCATGCGGCGACGGCGCGCCGCCTGCGTGCCGCGATCGCCGAGGTCTACGGACACTCCAGTGAGATCATCGTGGTCTCCGGGTCGGGCCTGAAGAAGGGCAGCCGCTACGTGGTCCGGGTGGTCCGCGAAGGCGAGGCCCTGGCGCGACAGACAGGCCTGCTCGACGCCCGTGGTCGCCCGGTCCGAGGGCTTCCTTCGGTCATCGTCAACGGGTCGGTGGCTGATGCGGTCGCGGTCTGGAGGGGCGCGTTCCTGGCTCACGGATCGCTCACCGAGCCGGGGCGTTCATCCTCGCTCGAGGTCACCTGCCCCGGACCGGAGGCCGCGCTGGCGCTCGTGGGCGCCGCGCGTCGCCTGGGACTCACGGCGAAGGCCCGCGAGGTGCGTTCCGTGGATCGCGTGGTGATCAGGGACGGCGACTCGATCGCCCAGCTGCTGACCCGCATGGGCGCCCATCAGGCCCTGCTGGTGTGGGAGGAGCGACGCATGCGCAAGGAGGTGCGGGCCACGGCGAACCGGCTGGCGAACTTCGACGACGCCAACCTCCGGCGGTCGGCGCAGGCCGCCGTCGCCGCGGGAGCCCGGGTGCAGCGGGCGCTGGAGATCCTCGGCGACGAGGCTCCCGAGCACCTGAAATATGCCGGTGAGCTGCGCCTGCAGCACAGGCAGGCCTCCCTGGATGAGCTGGGTCGGCTCGCGGAGCCGCCCATGACCAAGGACGCCATCGCCGGACGCATCCGTCGTCTGCTGGCGATGGCCGACAAGCGGGCGCAGGAGCTGGATGTGCCCGGCACCGAGGCCAACGTCACCCCTGACATGCTGGAGACCTGAGGGGCGGGGCCCTGCGATAATTAGGAATGCCTAAATCTTTCTCTCGTGAGGATGTTTCCTCCCGTGGTGAACATCGGCTGTCATAGTCGGTAACCCCTTATGCGTTCTGGGTCGGAGTCATAGGATTGAGGGCGAGCGGGGCTCGACGCCCCGGCCCGATGAATCCCTGCTGCAAGGAGCACCGCATGGCTGAGTACACGCTTCCTGAACTCGACTACGACTACGCCGCGCTGGAGCCGCACATCTCCGCGCGCATCATGGAGCTGCACCACTCCAAGCACCACGCGACCTACGTCAAGGGCGCCAACACCGCGCTGGAGAAGCTCGCTGAGGCCCGGGAGAACGGCGACTACGGCACGACGCCGAAGCTGCTGAAGGACCTGCAGTTCAACCTCGGCGGGCACACCAACCACTCGATCTTCTGGAAGAACCTCTCTCCGGAGGGGCAGGAGCGTCCGGAGGGTGAGCTGGCCGCCGCGATCGACGAGTACTTCGGCTCCTTCGAGAAGTTCCAGGAGCAGTTCACGCAGGCCGCGCTCACCATCCAGGGCTCCGGCTGGGCGATCCTGGCCTTCGAGCCGATCGGCGGCAACCTGGTGATCGAGCAGTTCTACGACCAGCAGAACGGCGTCCCCGTGGCGACCGTCCCGCTGCTGATGCTGGACATGTGGGAGCACGCCTTCTACCTCGACTACCAGAATGTGAAGCCGGACTACGTCAAGGCGTTCTGGAACATCATCAACTGGGAGGACGTGGCGCGCCGTCTGGAGGCCGCACGCTCCGGCGCGGCTTCGCTGATCACTCCGTGACTCAGTGCCGGGACGCTCGCCCGGCGCCCCTGTCCTGAGGTCCACATGTCGGACTCATGCCGATCGGCTCACACACGATGCGCCGACATGTGACAGAATATGAGCTGATAATTCAAGACTGCGTTCTACGGACAACCTGAGAACAACGATGTTGTTGGGGGTCAGTGGCACTGGGTGAAGACCCGGGCCGCTGATCCCCAACGTGTTTCTCGGGGCCGTTCCGCCGCCCTCGGCCGCGCGGGACGACAGCACGCAGGATCCGCACCTCATCGGTCCGCCGACCCGGCGGACGGAGAAGTCAAGGAAGGGAACCCATGGCGACGAAGATCGCGATCAACGGTTTTGGACGCATCGGCCGCAACGTGCTGCGTGTGATCGAGGACCAGGGCCATGACCTGGAGCTCGTGGCGATCAATGACCTCACCGAGCCCGGTCAGCTGGTCAATCTGACCAAGTATGACTCCGTCCTCGGCCGTTTCCCCCAGGACGTCTCTCTCGACGGCGATCACCTCGTCGTCGGTGACCGTCGGATCCGTCTTCTCTCGGACCGCGACCCGGCCAACCTGCCGTGGGGCGAGCTGGGCGTCGACGTCGTCCTGGAGTGCACCGGGTTCTTCACCACCAAGGAGACCGCCGGCAAGCACATCGAGGCCGGCGCCAAGAAGGTCATCGTCTCCGCCCCGGCCAAGGGCGTCGACGCGACCCTGGTCGTGGGCATCAACGAGGACACCTTCGACGCCGCGAACCACACCGTGGTCTCGAACGCCTCCTGCACCACCAACTGCCTGGCCCCGCTGGTGAAGGTCCTCAACGACGAGTTCGGCATCGTCGAGGGCCTGATGACCACGGTCCACGCCTACACCGGTGACCAGCGCCTGCACGACGCCCCGCACAGCGACCCGCGCCGGGCCCGGGCGGCCGGCGTCAACATGGTTCCCACCTCGACGGGTGCCGCCGCCGCCATCGGCGCGGTCATCCCCGAGGTCGACGGCAAGCTCGACGGCTACGCCGTGCGTGTCCCGGTGATCACCGGATCCGGCACCGACCTCACCGTCACCGTCGAGAAGGACGGCGTGACCCCCGAGGACGTCAACGCGGCCTTCAAGAAGGCCGCCGAGGGCGAGCTGGCCGGCATCCTGGCCTACAACGAGGACCCGATCGTCTCCTCGGACATCGTCGGAGACTCGCACTCCTCGATCTTCGACGCCCCGCTGACCAAGGTCATCGGCCACACGGTGAAGGTGTTCTCCTGGTACGACAACGAGTACGGCTACAGCTCGCGCCTGGCCCAGCTGACCGTGCATGTCGGCTCGAAGCTCTGATACGCCCGCTGCCGCAGCTGACGACTCAGTGACCGAGGCCCCGCCTGCCCGACCGCCTGCGCGGACGTGGTCGGCGGGGCCTCGGCCGTTCCGCCCCTCCGACCGATTGGTACTCTGAACCCCATGACTGCCTCCACACTGGACACCCTGCTGGCCGACGGCGTCTCCGGCCGCCGCGTCCTGGTCCGATCGGACCTCAACGTGCCCCTCGACGGCGCGACCGTCACCGACGACGGCCGGATCCGTGCCTCCCTGCCGGTGCTCGAGAAGCTCGCCCAGGCTGGTGCCAAGGTACTGGTCACCGCCCATCTCGGCCGCCCGAAGGGCCAGGTCGACCCGCAGTTCTCGCTGGCGCCGGTCGCCGCCCGCATGGCCGAGCTGAGCCAGGTGCCGGTGCGCCGTGCCGAGGATCTGGTCGGCCCGTCCGCGCAGGAGAACGCCGCCGAGCTTCCCGACGGCGAGATCCTCCTGCTGGAGAACGTGCGGTTCGACCCCCGCGAGACCTCCAAGGACGACGCCGAGCGCGCTGCGCTCGCCACGGAGCTGGCCGCCCTGACGGGGGAGGACGGCGTCTACGTCAATGACGCCTTCGGCGCGGTGCATCGGCGTCACGCCTCGGTGGCCGACATCACCGAGCAGCTGCCCGCCTACCAGGGAGACCTGGTCCGGGACGAGCTGGTGGTGCTCGAGCGGCTGACCGAGTCCCCGCAGCGGCCCTACACCGTGGTGCTCGGCGGATCGAAGGTCTCCGACAAGCTGGCCGTCATCGAGAACCTGATGTCCCGGGCGGACACGCTGCTGATCGGCGGCGGCATGGTGTTCACCTTCCTGAAGGCCCAGGGATACGGCATCGGGAACTCTCTGGTGGAGGACGACAAGCTGGACACGGTCCGCGGCTTCCTGGCCGCGGCCGAACGCCACGGCTGCCGGATCGTACTGCCGACCGACATCGTCATGGCCTCCGCGTTCTCGGCCGACGCCGAACACGAGGTGCTTCCCGTCGAGACGCTCGAGTCAGGGGCTCACGGGGCGGCCGCGCTGGGCCTGGACATCGGGCCGGAGACTGCTGAGGCGTTCTCCCGCGAGATCGCCGACTCCAACACCGTGTTCTGGAACGGCCCCATGGGCGTGTTCGAGATGGAGGCCTTCGCCGCCGGCACCGCCGCAGTGGCCCGCGCGCTGACCGAGACCGAGGGCTTCACCGTGGTCGGCGGCGGAGACTCCGCGGCCGCCGTACGCAGCCTGGGCTTCGAGGAGGCCGCCTTCGGCCACATCTCCACCGGCGGCGGCGCGAGCCTCGAGTACCTGGAGGGCAAGTCCCTGCCGGGCATCGAGGCAATGCAGCGCTGAGCGCCCAGCCTCACCGACCCCACCACATATCCGTCGCTGGACTCCACCGCTGGAAGGATCACCTGACTCATGACCGCTCAGAAGGACGGGCAGTTCGTCCGTCGCCCGCTGATCGCAGGCAACTGGAAGATGAACATGGACCATATGCAGGGCATCGCCCTGGTCCAGAAGCTGGCGTGGACGCTGGATGACGCAGGACACGACTACGAGCGTGTCCAGGTCTCCGTGTTCCCGCCGTTCACCGATCTCCGCGGCGTGCAGACCTTGGTCACGGGAGACAAGCTCTCCCTGGACTACGGCGCCCAGGATCTCTCGGAGCACGACTCGGGAGCCTACACCGGAGACATCTCCGGTCAGTTCCTGAGCCGCCTGGGCTGCTCCCAGGTGCTGATCGGGCACTCGGAGCGCCGGGAGGTCCACGGCGAGGACGACGCGCTGCTCAACCGCAAGATCCGCGCCGCGCTGCGCCACGATCTGGCGCCGGTGCTGTGCGTCGGCGAAGGGCTTGAGGTCCGGCAGGCGGGGGACCACGTCTCCCACACGCTGGCGCAGCTCGACGGCGCCCTGGAGGGGCTCACGGCCGATGACCTCGGCGAGCTCGTGGTCGCCTATGAGCCGGTCTGGGCCATCGGCACCGGTGAGGTCGCGGGACCGGAGGACGCGCAGGAGATGGCGGCCGCGGTCCGCGCGCACCTGGCCGAACGGTATTCCGCAGAGTTCGCCGACGGCGTGCGGATCCTCTACGGCGGCTCGGTGAAGGCGAAGAACGTCGCCTCGATCCTCGCCGGGACCGACGTCGACGGTGCGCTGGTCGGCGGTGCCAGCCTCGAGGCTGAGGAGTTCGCCAACATCGTCTCGTTCGAGAAGCACGTCGACACGGGCCACGCGGGCTGAGTTCCCGCGTTATCCTGGTAGCTGCTGAAACCTCCACCGTCCACGAAAGGCCGCTGTGTCTGCACTGACCATCGCTCTCCAGGTCCTCCTGGCCGTCATCAGCCTGCTGCTGATCCTGCTGATCCTGCTCCACAAGGGGCGCGGCGGCGGAATGTCTGACATGTTCGGCGGCGGTGTGACCTCTTCGCTGGGCTCGTCCGGCGTGGCGGAGCGAAACCTCAACCGCCTGACCATCGCCCTCGGTGTCTCCTGGGGCCTGATCGTCGTGGCCCTGGGTCTGCTCATCCAGGTCGACGTGGACATCTGATCCTCCGCTGAACCGTCCTCCGGGACCGCGCGGGATGGGGCCCGTGACTCGACCGTCCGGTCGGGTCACGGGCCCCATCGCGTGTCCGGACGATTCGTCATCATGCTGACGGGACGCGTTCATCCTGCCGTCACCACCGGTGGACACCATAGGGGGATGCCACGAGACCTGCTCACCTCCCCGCGACGGGCTGGTGATGGCTCAGCGCCCCCGCGGCAGGAGGAACGCCTCGTGGTCCACCTCAGCGATCTGCAGCTGGGAGCGCCCGGTACGGACGGCTTGGGGTCCTTGGACCTGCTGGTGGAGGATCTGAGCCGGGAGGATGGCCCCGGGCGACGGGCCGATGCGGTCATCATCACCGGGGACCTGGTGCACCAGGGGACAGCCGAGTCCTATCCGATGCTTGCGGCGGCGCTGCGGTGCGTCGAGACGCGACTGGCGGCTCCCGTGCTGTGTGCTCTGGGTGACCATGACGACGCCATCGCAGCCAAGGCGATCCCGTCGTTGCGTGCTGGGTCCTGGACGGTGCACCGTCTGGGCCCGCTGCGGCTCGTGCTGCTGGACAGCAGCTCCGGACGCCTGGGGGAGGCTCAGCTGCGCTGGATGCGACGTCGACTCGCCACGGACGCGCCCTGGGGAAGCGTCGTGTGCCTGCACCATCCACCGGTGGCGACGTCCCTGGCCTCCCCGCCGCCGTACCCGTTCCCCAGGGACGGCGCGGCGGACGCACTGAGGGCGGTGGCGGCCGACGCCTCGGCGTTCACCGAGGCATTGGAGGGCACCGACACCCGGGTGGTGCTCGCCGGGCACGGGCGCCACGCGCTCATGGGAGAAGTCGCCGGGGCGGGCCTCCTGGCGGCTCCGTCGTGGGCTCGCCAACGGCAGTACGTCGTCGTGTCGATGTCGTCCGGATGCTGGTCGGCGACGGTGCGCACCGTGGGGGCGGACCGGACCGTCGAGCCTCAGGTCTGAGCGTGCCCCGCGGCGGCGCGGTCCACGTGCCAGATGGTCTCACGGGCACCACGGGCGTTCTTCGCCGGGATCTCGGTGACCTCCGTGGTCTCGTCTGCTGCGCGGCGGACGGCCTCGGCCTTGTCCTGGCCGGCGACGACCAACCACACCCGCTCGGCGCTGTGGATCGCGTCGAACGTCAGAGACACCCGGGGCGGCGGTGGCTTGGGGGAGTCGTCCTCTCCCACAGTGGTCCGGCCCGTCACCTGCAGAGCGGCCTTGCCCGGGAAGAGGCTGGCGATGTGCCCGTCGGGCCCCACGCCGAGCAGGATGACGGCGAACCGCGGGAGGTGCAGCCCCGCACGGCCTCCCTCAGGGGCGTGGAGGGCAAGCTGTTCCGCATAGAGCTCAGCCCCCGCCCGCGGGGAGGCGGCGTCCTCCGAGGACGGCATCCGGTGGATGTTGGCCGCCGGCAGGCCGTGCTCGGCCACCAGCAGGTCCAGCAGGGCCTCGTCGGCCTGCTGCGCGTTGCGCTCCGCGTCGCCGGCCGGGAGCAGCCGCTCGTCGCCCCACCAGAGGTGCACCGCGGAGAGGTCAAGTCCTGCGGCGGCTCCCGAGCGGAAGAGCCGGGCGGCCTCGACGAGGGTGCCGATGCCTGCACCGCCGCCCGTGAGCGCCACATGGGCCGCGCCGTCCTCGGCCACGGTGCGGCGCAGCAGATCGATCAGACGCTCCGCCACGGCTCGGCACAGCGAGTCCTTGTCCTCGAAGAGCTCGGTGCGGGGCGCTGCGGCGGCGGTGTTCAGGGGCACGGTCATGGAGGCGGCCTCTCTGCTGGGGTGACGGGGCATCAGATCGCGGACTGCTCCACACAGGCGCGCAGGTCGGTCTCGGGCAGGCCCCGGGTGAGGACCTCGCCGAAGACCTCGTCGGCGTCGAGCCGACGCATCTCCTCGGACAGGCAGTCCTCCAGCGTACGGTGCGGCAGCGGCACCCGCTGCACCGGGGCATCCTGGAGGTGCAGGGACGCGATGTCCCCCACGGGCCGGGAGAGTACGACGTCGCCGTCGGGGGTGTGCAGCCGCACGGCGCTCAGTCCCCGGTCCACCGTGTGGCGGGTGAGCGTCACCGGCACACCGAGGGCCAGCTGCAGCCAGGCGGCCAGCAGCGCCGAGGACGGCAGCTCCGGGGCCGCCTCCACGGTCGCGCCGGTGACGTGCTCGGGGTCCATCGTGTCCAGGATGCTGGCCAGCTGGATGCGCCAGCCGGTGATCCGCGTCCAGGCGAGGTCCGAATCGCCGTCGTGATAGCTGCGGGCCACCGTGTGCAGCGCCTCCAGCGGACGGGAGGCCCGCGCGGTGTCGGTGATCCGACGGTGCGCGATCCGTCCGATGGGTGTGCGGCTCACGTCCTCCGGGATCTCATCGGCCCACCACGCCACGATCGGCGCATCGGGCAGCAGCAGCGCGGCCACCATCGACTCGTTCTGCTCGGCCAGCTCACCGGAGGCGCGCAGCACGATGACCTCGGAGGCTCCGGCGTCGCCGCCCACGCGGATCTGGGCGTCCAGCCGGGTGTCGCCCGCGGCGTCGCCGGTGGCGAGCACGATGATGCGGCACGGATGCTCCCGGGAGGCCAGGTTGGCCGCCGCGATGGCCGGCTCCGCGTTCTCCTCGGAGGCCAGGATCACCAGCGTCAGCACCCGCGTCAGCGCGACGACGCCGCCGGCCTCTCGCATCTGGTTCAGCTGCTTGGACACCTTGGAGGTGGTGGTGTCCGGGATGTCAACGATCACAGGTCATCTCCTCGTCTCGCGCGCCTACGGCCGGCGCCAGGTGCGTCCATCGCGGGCCAGCAGCTCGTGGGCCGACGCGGGCCCCCAGCTGCCCGGAGCGTAGGGCTCCGGCTGCTCGTCGAGGGAGGCCCAGTGCTCCTCGAACGGGTCGAGGATCTTCCAGGACAGCTCGACCTCCTCGTGGCGGGGGAACAGCGGAGGCTCGCCGAGCAGCACGTCCAGGATGAGCCGTTCGTAGGCCTCCGGACTGTCCTCCGTGAAGGCGTGGCCGTAGCCGAAGTCCATGGTCACGTCACGGACCTCCATCTGGGTCCCCGGCACCTTGGAGGCGAAGCGGATCGTCGCGCCCTCGTCCGGCTGGACGCGGATGACCACCGCATTCTGGCCGAACTCGTGGTCGTCGTGGTCCAGGAACAGCAGATTGGGTGCCCTCTTGAAGATCACCGCGATCTCGGTGACCCGGCGCCCCAGTCGTTTGCCGGCACGCAGATAGAAGGGCACCCCGGCCCAGCGGCGGGTGTTGATGTCCAGCTTCAGCGCCGCGAACGTCTCGGTCCTGGACTCCGGGTTGAAGCCTTCCTCGTCCAGGAACCCGACGACCTTCTCGCCGCCCTGCCAGCCGGAGGCGTACTGCCCGCGGGCCGAGGCGCCGCCGAGGTCCTCGGGGAGGGTGACGGCGGCCAGCACCTTCTCCTTCTCCGCGCGCAGGTCGCGGGCGTCGAAGGAGATCGGCTCCTCCATGGCCGTGAGCGCCAGCAGCTGCAGCAGGTGGTTCTGGATGACGTCGCGGGCCGCGCCGACGCCGTCGTAGTAGCTGGCACGTCCGCCGATGCCGATGTCCTCGGCCATGGTGATCTGCACGTGGTCCACGTGCTGGGCGTTCCAGAGGGGTTCGAACAGCTGGTTGGCGAAGCGCAGGGCCAGCAGGTTCTGGACCGTCTCCTTGCCCAGGTAGTGGTCGATGCGGAACACCGAATCTGAGGGGAAGACCTTCTCCACCACGCGGTTCAGCTCCCGGGCGGAGGCCAGGTCGTGGCCGAACGGCTTCTCGATGACCACTCGGCTCCACGGCGTGGAACGCCCGTTGCGGGCGGCCGTCTCCTCCTGGCGGGAGGCGAGGCCATGGGCGGAGAGCTTCTCACAGACCACGTCGAAGGAGTTCGGCGGGATCGACAGGTAGAAGGCGTGGTTGCCTCGGGTCCCGCGGGACTCCTGGACCTCCCGCAGCGTCTCGCCCAGGCGGGCGTAGGCGTCGTCGTCGTCGAATCCTGCGGCCGGGACGAACCGCAGCCCCGCGGAGAGCTGGTCCCACACCCGCTGGTCGAAGCTGGTGCGCGCCGAGGCCTTCACATGGTCGAGGACCTCGGCGGCGAACTGCTCGTGGGTCCAGTCTCGGCGGCCGAAGCCCACCAGGGAGAAGCTCGGCGGCAGCAGTCCTCGGTTGGCGAGGTCGTAGATCGCCGGCAGCAGCTTCTTCCGGGCCAGGTCACCGGTGACGCCGAACATCACCATGGCGCTGGGCCCGGCGATGCGGTTCAGCCGCCTGTCGCGGACATCGCGCAGCGGATTGCCTCCGCGGGAGGTGCGGCTGCTGCGCGGGGTGCTCCGAAGGGTCGGATTCATGCGAGCTCTCTCTGTGTCTCTCCTGGTCAGGGCAGGATCTGGACCGTGGGTCAGGACAGGGCGTCGACGGCGTCGAGGACCTGCTGGAGCCCGGCGGTGCGGTCGGTCAGATGCAGCTGGAGCACCGGCATCCCGTGACCGGCCAGCACCTGGGCGTCACCGGCCGCCTGGGCGCCGATGAGCTTCTGCAGGGTGAACGGCCGGCCGGGGACCTCGAGGTCCTCGGCGGCGTCCGCAGTGATCTGCAGGAAGACGCCCACGTGGGGGCCGCCCTTGTGGAACTGGCCCGTGGAGTGCAGGAAGCGCGGCCCCCAGCCGAAGGTCACGGGTCGTCCGGTGTGGGCGGCGAACTGCGCACGCACATCTTCCAGACGCGCCTCGGAGGTGCGGTCCAGGTACGCCATGACGGCCACATAGCCGTCCCCGGGCACCTGCGCGAGCAGGCCGCGCAGGGCGGAGCCCAGGTCCTCGCCGACCGGTGCTCCTCCGGCGGTACGGATCTCCACGGCACCGTCGGTCACGGCGTCGCCGGCTTCAGGCGCGGGGGAGTCCAGCAGACCGCGGGCCGCGGTCTTGGCGGACTCCACGTCAGGCTGGTCGAAGGGATTGATGCCCAGCAGTCCCCCGGCGACGGCGGTGGCGGCCTCCCAGAGCACGAACTGCGCCCCCAGGCTCCCGCCGGTGCGCACGACATGCGGGGTGACGACGGTGTCCGCGGTGTCGCCGTCCACCGAGGAACCCTCCTCGGCGTCGGCGTCGACGATCTGCACCACGAGCACGTCGTCCAGCTCGCGGGTGAGCTCCGGCTCGCCGTCGGAGACGATCACCGGCAGCACGCCGGTGCCCTCCTTGCCGGTGGACTCGGCGATGAGCTGCTCGATCCATGCGCCCAGGCCCACCAGCGGGGAGCCGGCGTCGGTGATGACCAGCTTGTTGCGCAGCGGCTGGGTGCCGCCGATCGCGGAGCCGAGCTGCAGCCCCGGGTTGGCGTCGTCGTCGCCTGCCAGGACCGTGAAGGCCTCCTCGGCGTCGTCGAGGAGGGCCTCGATGTCGGCGCCGGCCAACCCGGAGGGGACGAGGCCGAAGGCGGTGAGGGCGGAGTAGCGACCCCCGACGGTGGGATCGGCCTCGAAGACCGCCCGCACCCCGTCGGCCCCCGCGGACTCGGCCAACGGGGAGCCGGGGTCAGTCACGACCACGGTGCGGGAGGCGGCGTCGATGCCGGCCGCGGCGAACGCCGCGGAGACGATCCGGCGCTGCGAGTCAGTCTCCACGGTGGAGCCGGACTTGGAGGAGACCACCAGCACGGTGCGCTCCACAGCCGTGCCGACGACGGCGGCCACGTGCTGCGGGTCGGTGGAGTCCAGTACGGTCAGCTCCACCCCCTCGGTGGCGCAGATGACTTCGGGGGCCAGCGACGATCCGCCCATGCCGGCCAGCACCACACGGTCGACTCCTTCGGCGGCGAGCTGGTCACGCAGCTCGGCGATGCGGGGGAGCAGCTCCCGGGAGTCGGCGAACAGGGACACCCAGCCGAGACGCTTCGAGGCCTCGTCCTCGGCGGCCGCACCCCAGAGGGTGTGGTCCTGGGCGGCCAGACGGCTGGCGAACTCGTGGTCGATCAGTCCAGGGACCTGGGCGTCCACGGCGTCGCGGGCGGCCCCGCGCAGGGTGAGGGAGAGCGAACTCATGGTGTGCATCCTTTCGAAGCGGAAGCTGCCGGACGGGTTCGGGGAGTGCCCTCGCCGGCGCGGGCCGCTGACGGGAGCCCCGGAACGGCCGACTCCGCGTCAGCGAGCGTCGGCGAGGGTCAGAGGTGGAGCGGGGAATCAGGGGTGGAGCAGGAGGAGGCGCTGTGGCTGCGGCGCCGGGTCTCGTGGAGCAGAGGCTGGTCCGCGGAGAGCGGACGCCGTGGGGCGGGCCGGGGGACCGGCCCCGTGGCCCGGGAGACGCCGCGGTCTGCGGCGTCTCCCGGGTGTCCGGGGACGGTCGAGTCCGTGGGAGGGTCAGGCCACCACGCGACGCAGACCCGCGTCGATGGTGCCCAGCAGGCCTTCCCAGGACTGCACGAACTTGTCGAGCCCCTCGGTCTCGAGGGTGTCCACGACGTCGCGGTAGCTGATGCCGGCCGCGGCGATGCCATCGAGGACCCGGTTGGACTCCACGTAGGTGTCGGTCATCGTGTCGCCCTCGACCACGCCGTGGTCGGCCAGCGCCATGAGGGTCTTCTCCGGCATGGTGTTGACCACGCCGGCGGCCACCAGCTCGGTCACGTACAGCGTGTCCGAGAGGTTGGGGTCCTTGGTGCCGGTGGAGGCCAGCAGCAGGCGCTGGGGGCGCGCGCCGCGATCCGCCAGCAGCTGCCAGCGCTCGGAGCTGAACGACTCGCCGGCGATCTGGTGGGCCAGCCGGGCATTGGCGAGTGCCGCGGCGCTGCGCAGCTTCTCAGTGCCGGGCTTGCCCTCCTCCGCAGCCAGCTCCAGACGCTTGTCCACCTCGGAGTCGACGCGCGAGACGAAGAAGGAGGCCACGGAGTGGATCGTCGAGATGTCCTTGCCCTCGGCGTGGGCCTTCTCCAGCCCGAGCATGAACGCGTTGATGACCGCGCGGTACCGCTCCAGGGAGAAGATCAGCGTGACGTTGACGCTGATGCCCTCGGCGAGCACTGCGGCGATCGCCTCGATGCCCTCCACCGTGGCGGGGATCTTGATCAGCACGTTCTCACGCCCGACCGCCTCCGCGAGCTCCTTGGCCTGCGCGATGGTGCCCTCGGTGTCGCGGGCGAGACGGGGGTCGACCTCGATCGAGACCCGGCCGTCCACGCCGTCGGTGCGCTCGTAGACGCCGGCGAAGACGTCGCAGGCCTGGCGCACATCGGCGGTGGTGATCTCGAAGACGGCCTTCTCCGCATCGGCGCCGGCGGCGGCGAGCTCGCTGAGCTGCTTCTCGTAGGCCTCGCCCTTGGCCAGAGCGTTCTCGAAGATCGTCGGGTTGGTGGTCACACCGACCACGTGGTGGCTCTCGATGAGCTCGGCCAGCGAGCCGGAGTCGAGACGCTCGCGGGAGAGGTCGTCCAGCCAGATGGAGACGCCCTGGTCGGAGAGCGCCTGGGTGTTCGGGTTCGTCATGGGTATGTCTCCTGATGACATGTCAGCGGGCGACGGCGTCGCCCTGGGGGTCGGAACTGCGGGGCGGCGGTCAGCGCGCGGCCGTGACGGACTCCTCGGCGGCCGCGACGACGGCCTCGGAGGTGATGCCGAACTCGCGGTACAGGGTCTGATAGTCGGCGGAGGCGCCGAAGTGGTCGAGGCCGACCACGCGGCCGGCGTCGCCGACGAGCCGGTGCCAGCTCATCGGGTGCGCCGCCTCCACCGCCACACGGGCCTTCACCGAGGAGGGCAGGACCTGCTCCCGGTACGCGCCGTCCTGCTCGGCGAACCACTCCAGGCAGGGAGCGGAGACCACACGGGCGGCGACGCCCTTGGCGGCCAGCTGCTCGCGAGCCTCCACGGCCAGCTGCACCTCGGACCCCGTGCCGATCAGGATCACATCGGGGGTGACGGCCTGGCCATCCCTGACGGCCTCGGCGAGCACGTAGGCACCCCGGGCGGCCCCCTCGACCGAGCCGAAGGACTCCGCGGTCGCCGCACCCTCCCCGCGCTCGTAGGTGGGGATGCCCTGACGCGTCAGCGCCAGGCCGGCCGGACGGTCCCCGCGGCGCAGCACCTCGCGCCAGGCGACGACGACCTCGTTCGGGTCACCGGGACGGACCACGTCGAGTCCCGGGATCGCCCGCAGGGAGGCGAGCTGCTCCACCGGCTGGTGGGTCGGGCCGTCCTCACCGAGGCCGATGGAGTCGTGGGTCCACACGAAGATGGAGCCGATCCCCATCAGCGCCGCCAGGCGGATCGCCGGACGCTGATAGTCGGAGAAGATGAGGAAGGTGCCGTTGTAGGTGCGCAGCGGCGTCGAGAGCTGGATGCCGTTGGTGATGGCCGCTGCGGCGTGCTCCCGGACGCCGAAGTGCAGGTTCCGGCCGTAGGGGTTGCCGGAGAACTTCGAGGTGGATCGCTCCTCCGGAACGAAGGAGGGGGAGGCCGCGATCAGCGTGTTGTTGGACCCAGCCAGGTCTGCGGAGCCGCCCCAGAGCTCGGGCAGCGCGTCGCCGACGGCGTTGAGGACCTTGCCGGAGGCGGCGCGGGTGGCCACGGCCTCGCCGGCCGGGAACTCGGGGAGGCTCTCCTCCCAGCCCTCGGGCAGCTCGCCGGCGGTCAGGCGGTCCAGCAGCGCGGCGGCCTCGGGGTTGGCCTGACGCCAGGCCTGGTAGGACTGGTCCCACTCGGCGTGGGCGGCGGCCCCGCGGTCCACCACCTGGCGGGCGTGGGCGAGGACCTCGTCGTCGACGGCGAAGTGTGCCTCGGGGTCGACGCCGAGGACCGTCTTCAGCGCGGCCAGCTCGTCGCCGCCGAGCTTGGCGCCGTGGATGCCGCCGGTGTTCTGCTTGGTGGGGGCCGGCCAGCCGATGATGGTGCGCAGGCTGATCAGCGAGGGCTTGTCGGTGGTCGCCTTCGCCTCGGCGATGGCACGCTCGAGCTCGGCCACGTCCTCGACGTAGTCGCCGGTCTTCAGCCAGTCGACCCGCTGGACGTGCCAGCCGTAGGCCTCGTAGCGGGCCGAGACGTCCTCGGTGAAGGCGATGTCCGTGTCGTCCTCGATGGAGATCTTGTTGTCGTCGTAGATGACGACGAGGTTGCCCAGCTGCTGGTGGCCTGCGAGCGAGGAGGCCTCGGAGGTGACGCCCTCCTGCAGGTCGCCGTCGGAGGCGATGACCCACACGGTGTGGTCGAAGGGGCTCTTGCCCGGAGCGGCGTCGGGGTCCAGCAGACCCCGCATGCGGCGCTGGCCGTAGGCGAAGCCGACGGCGGAGGCGAGCCCCTGGCCCAGCGGGCCGGTGGTGATCTCCACACCGTCGGTGTGGCCGTACTCGGGGTGCCCCGGGGTCAGCGAGTCCCAGGTGCGCAGGGCCTTGATGTCGTCCAGCTCCAGGCCGTAGCCGGAGAAGAACAGCTGGAGGTAGAGAGTCAGCGACGTGTGCCCCGGAGAGAGGATGAACCGGTCACGACCGATCCAGGTGGGATCCTTCGGGTCATGCCTCATGACCTTCTGGAAGAGCAGATAGGCGGCGGGAGCCAGCGACATGGCCGTACCGGGGTGGCCGGAGCCGACCTTCTCGACGGCGTCGGCGGCCAGCACGCGCAGGGTGTCGACGGCCCGCTCGTCGAGATCGCTGAAGACGGCGGAGTCGTTCACGGCTGTTTCGGTCACTGAGGTTCCTCCAAGGTTTTGACGGATGACAACGAGGCTGCACATCGTCGTGCCGCGCGTGTCCAGACTACCGGGGTCGAGCATATGTGTCTCGCATCATGTGGGGATTGCCGTTTGCTCACGCGAGCGCATGGGTGAGGTGAGAAGGGGTGGGTGGGTGCTCCGATCGCGCGTCTGGCCAGGCGAGACGAGGACTTCCGCGGATTCTCGGGAATCTCCACGGGGGTGAGGGCAATGGGAATGCGGTTTCCGATATCTTCGCCAGGGGGCGTCATCGGAGGGAACATGCTCAGATGAGCGGCGCACATGAGCGTGCAGAAGGGTCAGTCGAGACCGAGCGCGAGGGACACCAGCTCCAGGGAGCGGTGTCGGATCACCAGGTCGGACTGCTCCGCCAGGGCAGGCTTGGCGCAGAAGGCGACGCCGACGCCGGCGGCGGCGACCATGTCCAGGTCATTGGCGCCGTCGCCCACGGCCACCACGGAGGAGGCGTCGACGCCGTCCTCGGCGGCCCAGCGGAGCAGACGGTCCCGCTTCGCCGCACGATCCACCACGGCGCCGGCCACACGGCCGGTCAGGCGGCCCGCCTCGATCTCCAAGGTGTTGGCGTCGGCGCGGTCCAGGCCCAGCCGATGCGCCAAGGGGTCCAGGACCTGGACGAATCCTCCGGAGACCGCGCAGGCCGTCCAGCCGCGACGCTGGAATCCGGAGATGAGCCGTTCGGCGCCGCAGGTGGGGGAGACCGCGTCGACAGTGGAGTCGATGACCGACAGCGGCAGGTCCTCGAGCGCGGCGACCCGCTCGTGGAGCGAGGCCGCGAAGTCCAGCTCTCCGCGCATCGCCCGCTCCGTGACCTGGGCGACCTCCTGCTCACGGCCGGCATGCCGGGCGAGCAGCTCGATGACCTCCTGGTCGATGAGGGTGGAGTCCACGTCCATGAGCAGCATCCGCGGACCCGGCGGGCGCATGGCCGCCGGTAGGACGGTGGTGGTCACCGCGGCCGCGCCGTCGAGGCCCTCCTCGCCGAGGCCCTCGGCCTCCAGCAGGTCACCGATGCGGTCCGCGACGTCCTGCAGCAGGGCGATCAGCAGCTGCGTGCCGTACGAGTCGTCGGCGTCATCCAACGTCACCGACCAGCGGGCCACCTCGACCTCGCCGTCACCGGCGGCGTCCCGCACGGCCACCGTGCGGGACTCGACGCTGTGCACGGCCCCGCGGCGCTCCAGCTCCGCAGTGAGCGAGCGCAGCAGCGGCACGTCGAGGTGCCGGGCGGCGATCATCGCGACGGTGCCGGGCGGCAGATCCGGAGAGGCAGGAGCCTCGGTGG
Organism: Nesterenkonia aethiopica; assembly: GCF_039534665.1. Classification (NCBI taxonomy): domain Bacteria; kingdom Bacillati; phylum Actinomycetota; class Actinomycetes; order Micrococcales; family Micrococcaceae; genus Nesterenkonia; species Nesterenkonia aethiopica. The sequence continues at coordinate 104,465 of NZ_BAAAVT010000004.1, forward strand.
ATGGTGCTGACGAGGGGCTGGGAGACACGCGGCCGGAGGAAGCAGTCATAGTGCGACCAGGGTATCGGGCTTCGATAGTCTGGGGCTCATGAGTCTTGTCCTCGACATCCAGGGCGTCAGTGTGCGCCGCGGCCGGAAGCATCTGCTCGACGACGTCACGTGGACCGTGGGAGAGGACGAGCGCTGGGTGGTGCTCGGCCCCAACGGTGCGGGCAAGACCACTCTGCTGCAGATCGCCGCGGCGCGTCTCCACCCCACCCAGGGGCAGGTGGGCATTCTGGACGAGCGTCTCGGTGCGGTCGACGTCTTCGAGCTGCGGCCGCGCATCGGCCTGTGCTCCAACGCCCTGGCCTCCACGATGCCGACCCGGGAGAAGGCCCTGGACATGGTCGTCACCGCCGCCTACGGGGTGACGGGCCGCTGGCGCGAGGAGTACGAGCGCCTGGACGAGCGCCGCGCCTTCGAGCTGCTCAACACCTGGGGAGTGGGCACCGTCTTCGACCGCCCCTTCGCCACCCTGAGCGAGGGGGAGCGCAAGAGGGTGCAGATCGCCCGGGCATTGATGACCGACCCGGAGCTGCTGCTGCTCGACGAGCCGGGAGCAGGGCTGGACCTCGCCGGGCGGGAGTCGCTGGTGCACCGCACCGCCGAGCTCGTGGCCTCCGAGGATGCTCCCACCACGGTGCTGGTCACCCATCACCTGGAGGAGATCCCTCCGGGCTTCACCCACGTGCTGCTGCTCCGCGACGGCCGGTCGGTCGCCCAGGGGTCGATCGACGAGGTGCTGACCTCGGAGAACCTGTCGACCACCTTCGACATGCCGCTGGAGCTCCACACCCGCAACGGGCGCTTCTCGGCGTTCGCCGCCTCCCGCTGACGTGGGAGTGGACATCTTCGGGCTGGGCCTGGACCAGGTCCTGATCATCGCGCTGGCCGCCGTCTGGGCCGGGGCGATCAACACCGTCGTCGGCTCCGGGACCCTGGTGACCTTCCCCGTGCTGGTGGCCATGGGCTTTCCCCCGGTGACGGCGACGATCTCCAACGCCATGGGGCTCATCGCCGGGAACATCACCGGCACCTGGGGCTATCGACGGGAGATCGCCCAGGTCGGTGGGACGCTGCTGCGTCTGGTGCCGGTCTCGCTGCTAGGTGGCGTGGTCGGTGCCCTGCTGCTGCTGACCCTGCCCGAGGAGGTCTTCGAGACCGTCGCCCCGGCGCTCATCGTGGTCGCGCTGTTCTTCGTGATCTTCCAGCCGCGGCTGCAGCGCTGGGTCCGGGCCCGCAAGGCCGCCGAACAGGAGCGCCGCACCGAGATCGCCGTGCAGAGCGGGGAGGCTCCGCCGCCTGAGCGGCCCGAGGTGGGCCCGCTGCTGATCGCCCTGGTGTTCTTCGCCGGCGTCTATGGCGGGTACTTCGTCGCGGCCCAGGGCGTGCTGCTGGTCGGCATCCTGGGGGTCTTCCTGGCCGCGACCCTGCAGCAGGCCAACGCGGTCAAGAACGCCCTGGTCCTCACCGTGAACCTCACCGCCGCGGTGAGCTACCTGTTCCTGGCCATCGACCGGATCGAGTGGATCGTGGTCGCGATCATCGCCGTGGGCTCCACCATCGGCGGCTTCGCCGGAGCCTGGGTCGGGCGGCGGATGAAGCCGCTGGTGCTGCGGCTGGTGATCGTCACCCTGGGCGTGGTGGCCCTGGTCGTCATGATCCGCAACCTGCTGGGCGCATGAGCGGCGGCGTCTCCGGGCTCGAGCGCGACGCTGTGGCGTCGGTCCCCAATCCGATCGTGGTGCTGGACTCCGCCGATGATCCGCGGGCCACGGACTACCGGTCCCTGACCGACGCGGCGCTGCGGCGCCGCCAGGACATCGCCCACGGAATGTACATGGCGGAGTCCAGCCAGGTGGTGCGCCGGGCGGTCGACGCCGGGCACCGACCACGGTCGTTCTTCATGGAGCACCGTCACTTGGCCGGTCTCGCCGACGTCGTCGCCCGCTGGCCGCAGGCGCCCGTGTACCTGGGGGAGCAGCAGGTCCTGCAGGACATCACCGGATTCCATCTGCACCGTGGCGCGCTCGCAGCGATGCATCGGCCGGCCGAGCTGCGTCTGGACGAGGTGCTGGACGGCATCGATGCGGATCAGAAGGACGCGCGCCTGCGAGTCGGCATCCTGGAGGATCTGACCGACCACACGAACGTCGGGGCCGTGTTCCGCTCGGCGGCGGCGCTGGGCGTGGATGCGGTGCTGCTCTCCCCGGCGTGTGCCGACCCGCTGTACCGGCGGGCGATCCGGGTCTCGATGGGGGCGGTGTTCCAGATGCCGTGGACCCGGGTCCACCCGTGGCCGGACGGCCTGGCGTCCCTGCAGGCCGCCGGCTTCGTGGTGGCCGGACTCTCGCTGGGGGAGGGCTCGGTGCCGCTGGACGACCTGGTGGCTCAGGACCACAGTCGGCTCGCCCTGGCGCTGGGCAATGAGGGAGACGGGCTGCGGGAGGAGACCGAGCGGCGTCTGGACGCGCGGGTGACGATCCCCATGATGCGCGGCGTGGACTCCCTCAACGTGGCCGCCGCCTCCGCCGTGGCGTTCTATTCGACCCGGTGACCCGCTGTTCGACCCGGTGATCCGCTGTTCGACCCGGTGACGTGCGCGGCGCGGAGGCGTCGTGGTCAGACTGTGGTCGGACTGTGGTGAGACTGCGGTCAGACTGCGCCGAGGCGCAGCCACCGTCCCTCGGAGACGACGTCGACGTCGCCGTCCACCACGCGGATCGCGGTGTCGTCATCGATCGCGTAGGCCCCTCCCGTGAGAGTCTCGGCCCATTCCGCGGCCTTCTCTGCCGTCTGATGGTCCCATCCCGGGTAGTCCAGATGGGGGAAGAGGGAGAAGTCCACGAACCCGAGCGTCTGATCGTCGCCGCGCGGCTCGGGCCAGGTCACGAAGCGCTCGCCGATCCGCGGCGTCATCACCATGCTGCCCGCACTCATCCCCACCCAGACGGTCTCTGACAGCTCGGGCAGGACCTCGGCGAGCCCGGAGGTCCTCATCCAGTGGCACAGGTACATCGTGTCACCGCCGGCGGCCAGCAGGACATCGGCCTCCTGGACCCAGCCCAGCCAGCGCTCACGGGCGATGCTGGGCAGCGCCGTCAGCTCCAGGACGCCGACGGAGCCCCACCGTGCGTCGATGAGACCTCGGCCCGCCGGACCCTGTCCGGCGATGCCCTGCCAGGTCATCTGCGGCGTGCACGACGGATGGCCATGCATCGCAGTGGGGATGTACAGCGCCCGGCTCTCGTCGGTCGGTCGGCCCAGCACGTCGGTGAGCGCGGACCGGATGGTCGCGTTGGTGATGCCTCCGGAGGTCAGCAGCAGCTTCATCAGGTCCTCCAGGGTCTCTCAGGGGATGGCTCCGTGATCTGATCCTGCCAGAGGGCACGGCGGCGGGGGAGTGCTGGACGTCCGAGCCCAGGCTCACAGGTCACAGGCTCACAGGCTCATGGGTCCATGACCTGTGCCACACTGGTGCGCATGCGCATCGCACTGACAGGGTCCTCAGGCAAGCTCGGATCTGTGGTGGCCCGCGAGCTCCGTGCCGCAGGCCACCGGGTGGTCGGGCTCGATCGCGTCGGTGAGCGCGATCCTGACTTCGTCCAGATCGACCTGATGAACTACGGCGAGGTCGTCGACGCCCTGACCTCCGTCAACGACACACACGACGGAGTGGACGCGCTGGTGCACCTCGGCGCCTTCCCCGCTCCGGGGCTCGCGCCCGACGTCGCCACCTTCCACAACAACATGCTCGCCACGTTCAACGTGTTCTGGGCGGCGACGAAGCTGGGGATCACGCGCATCGTGCATGCGTCCAGTGAGACCGTGCTGGGCCTGCCGTTCGACGTGCCCCCGCCCTACATCCCGGTGGACGAGGAGTACCCGGCGCGCCCCGAGTCGGTCTACTCGCTGGTGAAGCACCTCGAGGAGCAGATGGCGATCGAGCTCGTCCGGTGGAATCCGCAGGTGTCCATCACGGCCCTGCGCTTCTCCAACGTGATGTGGCCCGAGGACTACGCCGCGTTCCCCTTCGATGAGGATCCGCGGCAGCGCAAGTGGAACCTGTGGAGCTACATCGACGCCCGTGACGGCGCGCAGGCCGTCGAGAGGGCGTTGCAGTCCGCACCTGCCGGCTTCGACCGTTTCATCATCGCCGCCGCGGACACCGTCACCACGCGCAGCAACGCCGACCTCGTGGCCGACGTGTTCCCCGACGTGCCGATCCGCGGCGACCTCGGTGAGCACGACACGATGCTCTCCATCGCCAAGGCACGCCGTCTGCTCGGCTTCGAGCCACGGCACACCTGGCGCCCATGACCCGTGGCGACACGATCGTCGTCGGGGCCGGCGTCGCCGGTCTCACCGCAGCCCGGCTGCTCGCCCGGGCCGGGCGGTCCGTCATCGTGCTGGAGGCCCGGGACCGCATCGGTGGGCGGGTGCACACCGCCCACGGGCTCGACCTCGGGGCCAGCTGGATCCACGGGGTGGACGACAACCCGGTGGCCGCGGCCGCGGCGGCACTCGGCATGCCGATGATGGAGTTCACGGTGGGCGGGTACCAGGTGGACGGCCGCCCGATCGCGTACTTCGGGCCCGACGGCGCGCGTCTGCCGGTCGAGGAGGTGCGGGCCTTCGCGGCGGACGTGCATGCGATCGACCGGGAGCTCCTGCCGTTGATCGAATCCTCCGGCCCGGCCGACTCGTACCACGACGTCACCGAGGCCGCCCTCGCTGCCCAGGCGTGGCCCCCTGATCGCGCCCAGAGGGTCCGCGAGCATCTCGCGCACCGCAGCGAGGAGCAGTACGGCGTCGGGATCGAGGAGCTCGCCGCGCACGGACTCGACGACGATGAGATCATCGGCGACGAGGTGATCTTCCCCCGCGGCTATGCCGCGCTGCCGGCGCATCTCGCCTCCGGACTCGACGTCCGCCTGAAGCATCCGGTCTCGCGGCTCGTCTGGGGCGGCGACGGCGTCGTCGCCGAGACCGACCGGGGCAGGTTCGCCGCGGACGCCGCGGTCCTGACCGTTCCTGTCGGTGTGCTGAGGTCCGACCTGCTCCGGGTGGAGCCCCCGCTGCCCGAGCCGGTCTCCACAGCCCTCGGGCGCCTGGAGATGAACGCCTTCGAGAAGATCATCCTGCGCTTCCCGCACCGGTTCTGGGACGAGGAGGCCTATGCCCTGCGACAGCTGGGACCCGCAGGGCACTGGTGGCACTCCTGGTATGACCTCACCCGGCTGGACGGCGTGCCCACCCTGCTGACCTTCGCCGCCGGACCGGCCGCGCAGGCCATCCGCTCCTGGAGCGAGGAGGAGGTCGCCGAGTCCGTGCTGAATCAGCTGCGACGGCTGCATCCGGACGTCCCCGCTCCCACCGAGGTGCACGTCACCCAATGGAGCGAGGATCCGTTCGCCCAAGGGTCCTACGCCTATCTGCCGGTCGGGTCCCGACCGGAGGACCATGACACCCTCGCGACTCCGGTCGGCGGTGTGCTGCACCTCGCCGGCGAGGCGACCTGGAGCGATGATCCAGCGACCGTCACCGCGGCCCTGTGCTCCGGTCACCGCGCGGCCGAGAACGTGCTGGGCCGCCCGATCCCGATCTGCGAGACGTGGGCGGGCGCGGGCGGCGGGGCCGCCGCAGAGCAGGGGACGGGGGCCTGAGGGTGCCCGGAAGAATCGGGCCAGGGGAGTTGGGTCGGCGGACCGGTCTGGGATAGCATGGTGTGCTGGTCCGCAGAGGGCCCCCTGATCCACGAGCTTCTGGCAAAATCCAGCGGCAGACACGAAGGACATCCGAACCATGAAGTCTGACATCCACCCCACCTACGGGCCGGTCATCTTCCACGACCTCTCCTCCGGAGAGAAGGTCCTGACCCGCTCGACGGCCACCTCCGAGAAGACCATGGAGTGGGAGGACGGCAACACCTACCCGGTCATCGACGTCGAGATCTCCGCGGCCTCGCACCCCTTCTACACCGGCAAGCAGCGGATCATGGACTCCGCCGGTCGCGTGGACAAGTTCAACAAGCGCTTCAAGGGCTTCGGCGGCAGCAAGTGACATGGCGCCGCCGCCCCTGACGATCCGTCGGGGGCAGCACGGACGAGGGCCGCGGCATCTGCCGCGCCCCTCGTCGTGTCTGCGGGCGCACGACCGGCCCGTGCACCGTCGCAGGCCCCTCAGGAGTGCTGTCTCGTGCACCGGCTGTGCCCAGCGTCAGTAGGATGGAGGCCGTGACGAGCGAACAGCAGAGCAGCGCAGGTCAGGCATCCGCAGGTCAGGCGTCTGGAGGTCCGGCGTCCAGTGTCCCTGCGCCGGCGGCAGGCCCGGTCGATCCCACCGCGTCCACCACCCGGCACGGAGAGTACAAGGTCGTCGGCGGCAAGCTGGTGGTGGTCGATCTGACGGTCGACGAGGAGGCCGGGCGCATCGCCGCGGCCTCGGTCAACGGTGACTTCTTCCTGGAGCCCGACGAGGCGCTCGAGGACCTGAACCGCTCGCTGGTCGGGCTCGACGTCGGCTCGACCCGTGAGACCATCGCCCGCGCCGTGGAGGCCGGGCTGCCCGTGGATGCGCAGATGGTCGGATTCGACGCCGACGCGGTCGGCGTCGCGGTCCGGCGGGCGCTCGGGCACGCCACCACCTGGACCGACCACGAGTGGGAGATCCTGCCGCCGGTGGCGCTGCCGATCGCGGTCAACGTGGCTCTGGATCAGGTCCTCACCGAGGAGGTCGGACGCGGTGCCCGCCCGCCGCTGCTGCGGCTGTGGGACTGGAACGAACGTGCCGTGGTCATCGGCTCCTTCCAGTCGCTGGCCAATGAGGTCGACGCCGAAGCGGCCCGCGCCACGGAGACCACCGTGGTGCGTCGCATCTCCGGAGGCGGCGCGATGTTCATGGAGTCCGGCAACTGCGTGACCTATTCCCTGTGCTTCCCGCAGTCCCTGGTCGACGGCATGAGCTTCGCGGACTCCTATCCGTTCCTGGACTCCTGGGTCATGGAGGCGCTGCGAGAGATCGGCGTGGAGGCAGCCTACAAGCCGCTCAACGACATCGTGTCCGCCGCCGAGGGCGAGGGACAGGGGCGGAAGATCGGCGGGGCCGCTCAGAAGCGTCTCGCCAACGGTGGGATGCTGCACCACGTCACCATGAGCTATGACATCGACGCGGCGAAGATGCTCCAGGTCCTGCGCATCGGCCGGGAGAAGATCTCCGACAAGGGCATCGCCTCGGCGGTCAAGCGGGTGGACCCGCTGCGCAGCCAGACAGGACGCAGCCGCCTGGAGATCTTCGAGACGTTCATGGAGGTCTTCGGCCGCCGCTACGGCGCGCGCACCGCGGAGATCCGTGAGCACGAACTGGCTCGCGCGCATCAGCTCGTGGACGAGAAGTTCAGCACCGAGGCATGGACGGCGCGAGTGCCCTGATCGGCTCGGCCCGCACACCGCGGCTCCCAGTGAGAGGCAGGTCACTCGATTGGTGGAGCGCCTGGAGGCCGTGCTAGAGTCTCATGTCGTTGCCGCAAGGCATTCACCCCCTGCGCGGGTGGCGGAATAGGTAGACGCGCTAGCTTGAGGTGCTAGTCCTCTATTAATGAGGGTGCGGGTTCAAGTCCCGCTCCGCGCACGACTCGAGACCCCGGTCTGATCAGGCGAGATCCTGACCAGACCGGGGTCTTTCGTCATCCAGGCCAGCGGCCCGTCCTCGGCGTGACCGGTGGCTCACAGGGAGGTGGTCAGACGCCACGGCACCAGCGATCAGCAGGTCGACCGGCGTCACGTCCCGGCCGTCGTGGGAATCCCTGGACGCATGCCTCGACCTGGCGCGGCGCGTCCCCCGACCCCCGCTCAGCCGGCGGAGAGCATCCGGCGCAGGTCCGCGGTGTCCTGGTGGTCCACTGCCTCGCAGATCCGCAGTCCCGCTGCGAGGTGCGCCTCGGCCTCGGTGACCCGGTCGGTGAGACGGCACGTCTCGGACAGCCCGCGGTGGGCCCGCAGCTCCTCCTCCCAGGCGACGCCGGCGTGTTCCAGGGCGGCCCGGTGGTGCTCCTCGGACGCGGTGAGTCGGCCCAGGTCACGGAACACCTCCGCCAGACCGTTGTGAGCGGTGGCGAGGCCCAGAGACACCTGGTGGGCCTCGGCGAGATCGAGTGCGTCGCGGATCTGCCGCACCGCTTCCTCGGTCCGGCCCTGCTGCCACAGGGCGGTCCCGCGCCAGGCCAACGTGGCAGAGGCCTTGGGCCACCTGCCGAGCCGCTGGGACAGCTCCAGCGCCTCCTCGGCGGCGTGCAGTGCGCCCTGGGGATCGCGCCGTGCCACCTGCACCGCGGTCATCTCGTTCTGGGGGCCCAGACGGTACCGGGGTCGGTCGGCGGGCTCGGCCTGCTCGGCGAGGGCCAATGCCTCCTGGAGGAGGGGCATCGCCAGGTGGGATCTCCCGGTCCACCGGCGCATGGTGGCCAGGTTCGTCAGCGGGTGGATCACCGTCGGGAGCTTCAGCCGGCGGTAGATGCCGATGGACTCCTGGAGATGATGCACCGCCTTCCCCAGGTCGCGCTCTGCGGCATAGGCGCCGGCGAGGAAGTTTCGGGAGGCTGCGGACCTCTCGTCGTCCTCGATCCGCTCGGCGATCTCCAGGGAGGCCCGCAGGTGCTCCCGCGCCACGGATGGCCGCCCGCGGCGCAGCGCCAGGATGCCCAGGTTGTGCTGGGCCGTATCCTCCCCGGAGGGGCTCCCCTGGGCCTGGGCGGCGCGCAGCGCGGCCCGGTGCAGGCGTTCCATCTCATCGTGACGATGATGCTCGTCCAGGTGACGACGCAGCAGGGCGGAGAGCTGCGGCGCGAAGTCCAGGGAGCCGTGCGCGGCCGCACGTTCGGCGGTGGCCAGCAGCGTCTCGAGGATGCAGTCCAGCCAGCGCGCAGCCGAGGCGCGATCGTCGAAGAGCGGAGCCACCGTGCGGGGATCCTGATGATCGACCGGAGTGACCATCGCCTGCGCTGACCGGGCGGTCCTGAGCTGCTGCTCGCAGTACGCGGCGAACGCCTCGCCGAGGGGTCGGCCCCCGTCCTGGACTGCTGCGAGTTCGCGGGCATAGTCGCGGACCAGGTCGTGGAGCATTAGCCGCCGCGGTGGCAGCCTGTCGACCAGATGTGCGCGCACCAGAGAGTCCACCGCACGGGCGGCGGCTCGCCGTTCCAACCCCGTGACGACGCGGACGCTCCGCAGGTCATGGCTGTGCCCCGGCAGATCGCCCAGACGGCGCAGCACCAGGTGCGCATCGTCGTCGAGCCGGTGGACCGACCGGGCGAGGACCTCCCGCAATGACCCGCTGCCGGAACGGCGGGAGAGTGCGCCCAGGCGGCCGTCGGGCGCGCGCAGTTCCGCGAGGAGGTCCTGCAGCCGGTCTGCTGCCTGATCACGGACGAGGTCAGCGGCGAGCCGCACGGCCAGTGGGATGCCGCCGCACGCCTCGGCGACCTCCGTCAAGGTGTCCGGTGAGAGGGCGGGCGCGTCGGCGCCGAGCTCCTCGGTGAGGAGATGCCGCGACTCGGCCGTCGGCAGGGGCCTCACGGGCACGCGGAGAGCGCCGTCGGTGACGGCGAGTCCGGACAACGCATCTCTGCTGGTGATCACCACCTGACAGTGGTCCGTGCCGGGGAGCAGGGGACGGACCTGATCTGCCGTCGCCGCGTCGTCGAGCAGGATCAGCATCCGACGTCCCGCGACCCTGGACCTGAACATGGCGGCCCGTTCTGCCGTCGACTCGGGCAGCTCCCTGGAGTCCAGGCCCAACGCACGGAGAAACCCGCCGAGCACGCGTTCCGGGGGCAGCGGAGCGTCCGGGCCGAAGCCGCCCAGTGCGGCGTAGAGCTGACCGTCAGGGAAGGCGTTCACTGCTGTGTGCGCCCAGTGCAGGGCCAGGGTCGTCTTCCCGACTCCGCCGACGCCGGTGAAGGCGATGACCCCTGCCCGTGAACGGACGGCGTGATCCACCAGAGCCAACTCGTCCGTCCTGCCGCAGAGCCGGGCCGGGGGACCCGGCAGCTCCGAAGGCCTGCTGACCTGCTGGACCTGCACGTGCGCCTCGGGCGGGTCGGCGACGCCGTCGGCGGCTCCGGAAACAGCCTCTCCGGCCTGATGCGGCGCAGGGGCGACGCCGCTGAGGTCCCGGCCGTCGAGCACATCCTGTTCCAGGCGGCGCAGGCGGACGCCGGGCTCCACGCCGAGCTCCTCGGCCAGGGTGCGCCGGGCCTTCCGGTAGGTGGCCAGCGCATCGGCGCGGCGGCCCGTCAGCGCCTGCCCGAGCATCTGGATCTCATAGAGGCGTTCCCGCAGCGGATGCTCCCGCAGCAGCGCCGGGAGCTCCGCCGTCACCGCGTCGGTGCGCCCGCGCACGATCTCCGTGTGGTGCAGATCCTCCAGAGCGCAGAGCCGCAGCTCCTCCAGGCGCTCCGCCTCCCCGGTCAGCAGCGGATGGTCCAGCCCCTGGTAGGGGCGTCCCGTCCACAGGTCCAGGGAGGTGCGCAGCAGGTCCACGGCACGGGCCGGATCTGAGGCCATCACCTGGTGGGCCTCCCGCATGAGCCGACGGAAACGGTCCGAGTCCAGGTCGCAGCCCTGCGCCGCAAGGCAATAGCTTCCGCCTTCCGCCGTGATGGCGACGCCTGGGCCCAGCGCGCGCCGCAGGCGGTGCACATGGGTCTGCGGGCGGTGGGTGGTTCGGGAGTCGGTGAGTCCGCCCCACAGCGCATCGATGATCTCGTCCACGGACACCGGCCGGCCGACGTGGACGAGCAGCAGCCCCAGGAGCAGCCCCTGCAGGCCGGTCGGCGTCCAGGAGGAGCCGTCGGGCCGACGCACCTGCACGGGCCCCAGGACGTCGAACACCACCACCGGAGATCTCCACCTCACGAGCCGACCATCGGGATGACAGCACCATACCTTCTGCCGGACGCACGACCACGCGGGCGTTAGGGTGGTGCCATGACTGACGCACTCGACCCCGCAGCCCTCGCTGAGCAGGACGTCGTCGACTTCTGCCGGGACCTGATCCGCCTCGACACGACCAACTGGGGCAACGGCCGCTCCAACGGGGAGCGGGCGGCCGCCGAGTACTGCGCCGAGATCATGCGGCGTGCAGGACTCGAGCCGCAGATCTTCGAGTCGGCGCCGGGTCGGGCCTCCGTGGTGGCGCGACTGGCCGGGACCGACCCTGAGGCCGGGGCCCTCGTCGTCCACGGCCACCTCGACGTCGTCCCCGCCCAGGCGGAGGACTGGCAGGTGGACCCCTTCGCCGCCGAGGTCGTCGACGGCATGATCTGGGGCCGCGGCGCGGTCGACATGAAGGACATGGACGCCATGATCCTGGCCGCCATGCTCCGCATGCACCGCGAGGGCCACCGGCCCGTGCGGGACATCATCTTCGCCTTCTTCGCCGACGAAGAGGACAACGGCACCTACGGAGCCGGATGGCTGGTGGAGAACCACCCGGAGATCTTCGCCGGCGCCACCGAGGCGATCAGCGAGGTCGGCGGGTTCTCCACCGAGATCGCCGGCACCCGGGCCTACCTCATCCAGACCGGAGAGAAGGGCCTGCACTGGACGAAGATGATCGCCTCCGGCACCGCCGGACACGGCTCGGCCGTCCAGCACGACAACCCCGTGGTCACCCTGGGGGAGGCGGTGGCCCGCATCGGCGCCCACGAATGGCCGATCGAGTACACCAAGACGACCCGGGCGCTGATGGAGCAGCTCTCCGAGCTCACCGGCATCCCCTTCGACGAGGAGGACCCCTCGGCGCTGCTGGAGGCCACCGGCAGCACGGCCAAGTTCATCGCCGCCACGCTCCAGAACACCTCCAACCCCACAGCCCTCGACGCCGGCTACAAGCACAACGTCGTGCCTGGGACGGCCGAGGCCCTCGTGGACGCCAGGACCCTGCCCGAGCAGGACGAGAAGGTCGCGGCGACGCTGCAGGAGCTGGCCGGAGAGAAGGTGCGGTTCGAGCTGCAGAAGGGCGGGCCCTCCCTGGAGGTCCCGTTCTCCGGGGCGCTGGTGGAGGACATGGTCGCCTCCCTGCGCGCCGAGGACCCCGACGGCGTCGTGCTGCCCTACATGCTGGGCGGCGGCACCGACAACAAGCATCTCTCGGCACTGGGCATCGCCGGCTACGGCTTCGCGCCGCTGCAGCTGCCGGCCGAGCTCGACTTCACCGGCATGTTCCACGGAGTCGATGAACGGGTGCCGGTGGACTCGCTGATCTTCGGCGTCCGGGTCCTGCACCGGTTCCTCGCCGCGCAGTGAGGGCACAGGACATGACGATGGCCACCCACCCCGACGCCGCCGTGCGTGACCGCGTCGCGGCCGTCCTGACCCCCGAGCTGCTGGCACGGATCCACGAGCGCGCCGCCGGTTACGACGAGCGCAACGAGTTCTGCCACGAAGACCTTGCGGAGCTCATGGACGTCGGATACCTCCGCGCTCTGGTGCCCGAAGCCGACGGGGGCCTCGGCTGGGACCTGCCCACGCTGGTCGCCGCTCAACGGCTGCTGGCCGCGCATGCGCCGGCCACAGCGCTCGCGGTCAACATGCATCATGTCTGGGTCGCCGTGGCCCGGCAGATGACCGCGAGCGGCCATGAGGAGTTCCACCCGGTGCTCCGGGAGTCGGCAGCAGGGGAGATCTTCGCCTTCGGGATCTCGGAACCGGGCAACGACGCGGTGCTCTTCGACTCAGCGACCGAGGCCCGGGTGGACCAGGACGGCGCAGTGAGCTTCATCGGCACGAAGATCTTCACCACGCTGGCGCCCGTGTGGACTCGCCTGGGGCTGTTCGGCAGAGACGTCGAGGGCGGTGATGCGCCGTTGATCTTCGGCTTCCTTGAGCGGGAGGCGCCGGGCTGGCGGAGCCTGGACGACTGGGACACCCTCGGCATGCGGGCCACGCAGTCCCAGACCACGGTCCTGGAAGGTGCCCGGGTGCCCGCACACAGGATCGTGCGGCGTCTTCCCGAGGGGCCGAACCGGGATCCGCTGGTGTTCGCGATCTTCTCGTCCTTCCTGGGGCTGCTCTCGGCGGTGTACACAGGGCTGGGGGACCGTGCTCTGCAGCTGGCCGCCCGACTGGCGGAGGACCGGAGGAGCCGCATCACGGGGGAGTCGCTGAGCCAGGACCCGGACATCCGATACCGGCTGGCCGAGGCCCAGCTGCAGCAGCTGGGGTTGGACGCTCAGCTGCGTCAGCTCTCCCGCGAGATCGAGGACAGGGTCGAGCATGGTGACCTGTGGTTCCCGCGGCTGGTGGCTCTGCGCACCACGGCGACCCGTACGGCTCGAGCGGCGGTGGACGCCGCGCTCCACGTCAGCGGCGGAGGACAGTATCGCCGGGGGAGCGAGCTGAGTCGGCTGTATCGTGACGTGCTGGCGGGGGTGCACCATCCGTCAGACGACGAGTCCGCGCATCGGACGTTGGCGACGTCGTTGCTGGGGCCCCTCGACGGCTGACCCGCCGGTGTCCGCGCCGCGGCCTCAGAGTGTGGCCCGGACCTTCATGATGCGGCGCCGCAGCCAGTACTTCCGGACGCCGCCGGTGTAGATGCGGCTGCGCCGCAGCTCCCACTTGCCGTACTCGGCGTGGTCCGCCAGGCGCCGCCGGACCTCCTTCAGAGACTCCCGGGGCTGGCAGGTGATGACCAGGTACTCCCAGTTCGGGCCTGAGGCGTTGTCGGTGGTGTAGCGGGCGGCTGCGGGGGACGGGATCGCGGAGAACTGCTGAGACATTCCGGCCGATCACGCTCGCTCTCTGATGTGCGACTGAAGGCGATGTCAGCGCGGCATCGCCTCTGCGATTGAGTGCACCTTAGCACCTGGTCACATCCGTGTCGTCAAGGGTGTGCCGATCATGTCCCGAATCTCTCCGAGAGGTCTTACCGAAACCCTCGGGCGTTGGTACCGTGTGGGCTATGAACATGGATCCCCGCGTCGCACTGAGCACGCTGACGAACGCTCTCGAAGAGCATCTCTCTGCTTCACTCAACCGCCGCGGCGAGGAGGACCCGGCGGTGGAGTCGGCCTTCTACGGGGTGGCCGACGCCTTCGAGGCCTATGAGGACGCCCTCTTCGCGGCCACGGGGGAGGTCACGCCCCTGGACCTCTATGACGAGGACGGTGACTCCGACGACGTTCTGGACGAGGACGACGAGGACGATGACCTCGAGGAGTCGCTCGACGAGGATGACGACGATGAGGACGACGACTTCGACGACGAGGGCGGACCCGACGACGAGCCTCGGCAGTAGCCCGACCGGGGGCACGTCCCGAGGCGGTTCGCGCGGGGCCGTGGGGGATCTCACCCGACGTCGGGGTCAGGCAGGACGCCCAGGATGATCTAAGCTCAGCCTGTGCAGTGGATAGAAGCGATCATCCTGGGGCTGGTCCAGGGCCTCACCGAGTTCCTCCCGGTGTCCTCGTCGGCACATCTGCGCATCGTGGGGGAGTTCCTCCCCGGTGCGGCCGATCCCGGGGCGGCTTTCACCGCGATCACTCAGCTCGGCACCGAGACCGCGGTGCTCGTGTACTTCTGGCGCGACATCGTGCGCATCCTGCGGGCGTGGTTCGCCGCGCTGGCCGGACGGCTCTCCCACCGCGACCCCGACGTCCGGATGGGGTGGCTCATCATCGTGGGCACCATCCCGATCGTTGTGCTCGGGCTGCTCTTCGAAGAGCTGATCGACACCACCTTCCGCACGCTGTGGCTGGTCGCCACCATGCTGATCGTCTTCGGCGTGCTGCTGGCCGTGGCGGACGCCTACGGCCGACAGCGCAAACCGCTGGCTGAGCTCTCCATCCGCGACGGTGTGCTCTTCGGCTTCGCGCAGGCGCTGGCGCTGATTCCGGGCGTGTCCCGCTCCGGCGGTACGATCACCGCCGGGCTGCTCATGGGCTACACCCGTGAGGCCGCCGCCCGCTACTCCTTCCTGCTGGCCGTGCCCGCGGTCTTCGGCTCGGGGCTGTACAAGCTCGTCGGGTCCCTCGGCGAGCAGCAGGGCCCGTACTCGATGGCGCAGACGATGGTCTCCACCGTGGTCGGGTTCTTCGTGGCCTATGTGATCATCGGGTGGTTCCTGCGCTACGTGTCCACGAACTCGTACACGCTGTTCGTCAACTACCGCATCATCGTGGGGCTGATCGTCTTCGTGCTGCTGGGCCTGGGCATCATCCACGCCTGACCCGTGATCGTCGGCATGCCCAGGGCGGAAATACCCTGGCCAGAGCCGACGTTGTCCACTGACCGGACTGCCAGTGCAGAAAGGACCCCGCCGCGTGAAACCCTGGACCTCCCCGGCCGTGCCGACCCTCCCACCGCTGCCGGAGGCCCTGCAGCTGCACGACACCGCCGGTGGCGCCGCCGTCGACGTCGTCGCGCGGGACGGGATCGGGTCGCTCTACGTCTGCGGGATCACCCCGTACGACGCCACACATCTGGGACATGCGAACACCTACGTCCAGTTCGACCTGCTGGTCCGCTATTGGCGGGCCTGCGGACTGGACGTGCGGTACGTGCAGAACGTCACCGACATCGACGACCCGCTGCTGGAGCGAGCCCGGGACACCGGCGTGGACTGGCAGGCGCTGGCCGAGGAGCAGACCGAGCTCTTCCGCACCGACATGGAGGCCCTCGACGTCGTCGCCCCGGACGTCTACCTGGGCGCCGTGGAGTCCATTCCCGACGTCGTCGCCGACGTCGAGTCGCTGGTGGCCCTCGGCGTGGGGTACCCCGTCGTCGTCCCGGCCGAGGAGCTGCCTGCCGGAGTGGACCATGGCGAGGACGTCTACTTCGACATCGCCGCGGCGGAGGCTCGCACCGACTGGCGCCTCGGCAGCATCGGCGCCTATGACCGCGCCACCATGGAGCAGCTCTTCCCGACGCGCGGCGGGGATCCGCAGCGGGCCGGGAAGCGCGATCCTCTGGATCCGCTGCTGTGGCGTGCCCGCCGGCGGGACGAGCCGTGGTGGGAGGGTGGTTCGCTCGGTGACGGTCGTCCCGGCTGGCACATCGAGTGCTCGGTGATCGCGAGGCGTCATCTCCCGGCCCCGTTCACGGTCCAGGGAGGAGGGTCGGACCTGCGCTTCCCGCACCACGAGTTCTCCGCGGCCCATGCCACGGCGGCCGACGGCGTCCCCCTGGCCGAGACCTATGTGCACACCGGCATGGTGGGCCTGGACGGCGAGAAGATGTCCAAGTCGCGCGGGAACCTGGTGCTCGTCTCGAAGCTCCGGGAGCGGGGGGTGGATCAGCGGCTGATCCGCATCGCGCTGCTGGGCCAGCACTGGCGCCATGATTGGAGCTGGACCGAGGAGCACCTCGAGCAGGCCCGTGCCCGGCTCACCCGCTGGGAGGAGGCGCTGCGCCGTGCTCCCGCCGTGCATGAGGGTCCGGCGGACACCGCAGAAGACCTGCAGTATGCCCTGCATGCGGCACTGTCGCTGAACCTCAACGGCCCTGCCGCGCTCGACCAGCTCGACCAGTGGGCTGCCGGGCACATCGCCGGCGGCACCGGGCAGGACCGGGTGCGCGCCGTCGTCGAGTCGATGCTGGGCATCCGACTCGGCTGACGCGGGAGCCGGCCCGACGGGCCGGCGTCAGGAGTCGCCGGGATCGGGCGGCCGGCGACGGCGCAGATATCGTTCGAACTCGCGCGCGATCGCCTCGCCGCTGGCCTCCGGCAGATTGGGGGTGTCGGTGGCCTCCTCCAGCCGCTGCACATACTCGGCGATGTCGGTGTCCTCCTGAGCCAGCTCGTCCACGCCGCGCTCCCACGCCTCGGCGTCCTCGGAGACCTCCTCGACGTCCAGGGTCAGCCCGAGCAGGTCTTCGAGCTGCCGCATCAGGGCCAGCTGGGCCTTCGGGGAGGGCGCCTGACCCACATAGTGCGGCACGGCCGCCCACAGCGAGACCGCGGGGATGCCGGCCTGGTTCGCCGTGTGTGCCAGGACTCCGACGATCCCGGTGGGCCCCTCATAGGTCGGCTCGTCCACATCCAGGGCGTCCTGCAGAGCGGGGTCCTCACTGGACAGTGCGGCAGGGATGGGGCGGGTGTGCGGCACGTCCGCCAGCAGCGCGCCCACCAGCACGATCGCGGCGACGTCGTGCTCGGCGGCCTTGGTCAGGATGTCGGCGGTGAAGGCCTGCCAGCGGAAGCTCGGCTCCACGCCGTTGACCAGCAGCAGGTCCAGTTCACAGGTCTGCGGGCGGGCCCGGTAGATCTTCGTCGCGGGCCAGACGATCTCCCGGTGCGACCCGGTCCGACGGACCCGCGGGCGGGTGAACTGGTAGTCGTAGTAGTCCTCGTCGTCGATGCGCTCGACCAGCTCTCCGTCGCCGGCCGTGGTGATGGAGCGCACGGCCGAGGAGGCGGCCCCGCCGGCGTCGTTCCAACCCTCGAAGGCCAGCACCATCACGGTGGGCCGCTCGTCTGCCACGTCGGTGGACTCGCGGAGATGCCGGGCGAACCGGGCGGCGCGGGCCTCGGTCTGCTCGGGTGCGTCTTCGGGCTGGTTCTGCTGATCCACAGCTCTCACACTAGCTCCGGCCCTGGGGGGAGGGAAGTGCTGACGTGGGCGTGTGACGTCCGCGACGGCGTGCCGGGCGTCATCACGCCTACGATGGAAGCATGCATTCTGAGACCTCTCCCGGCGCGTCCCGACGGCTCCAGGCCGTGTTCTGGGACATGGACGGCACCCTCGTCGACACGGAGCCCTACTGGATCGCCTCCGAGTATGAGCTCGTCGCGGCCCACGGCGGCTCCTGGAGCGACGAACAGGCCCACTCGCTGGTGGGCCAGGCTCTGACGCACAGTGCCGCCGTGCTGCAGCGTGCCGGAGTGGACCTGTCGGTCCGTCAGATCATCGACCATCTCATCGGACAGGTGGTGGAGAGGGTCCGAGAGCAGATGCCGTGGCGTCCCGGCGCCCGCGAGCTGTTGGAGGACCTCCATTCCGCGGGAGTGCGCTGCGCCCTGGTGACCATGAGCGAAGGGCCGCTCGCCCGTGAGGTCGTCGCCGCCCTGCCGGAGGGGAGGCTCGAGTTCATCGTCTCAGGAGACATGGTCAGCCGCGGCAAGCCTGACCCGGAGGCCTACCATGTGGCGTTCGAGCGGATGGCGGCCGACCATCCGGAGCCTCTGGAGCGCGGACGCTGCCTGGCGGTGGAGGACTCGGTGCCCGGCACGGCCGCCGCCGCGGACTCCGGGATCGTGACCCTGGCGGTGCCGCATATGAGTCCGTTGCCCGAGTCGGGACGTTGGCACACTCTGCCCACTCTCCGCGGCCTCGACGCCGATGGGTTGGACCAGCTGATCTCGGTGGCTCCCGGCTCGGCCATCGGCTCGCTGGCCCGACCATGAGACCTCGAACGGGACGGGGCGGGATCACGGTCGCCCGCGTGGCCGGCACACCCGTGCGGCTGCAGTACTCCTGGTTCCTCATCGGCGGGGTCATCGTGATCCTGTTCGGACCCCAGGTGGCCCGCATCTTCCCCGAGCTGGGGGTGTGGGCCCACCTGGTCGCGGCCGCCTATGCGGTGCTGCTGCTGCTCTCGGTGCTCGCCCATGAGCTGGCCCATGCGCTCACCGCCCGTGCCTTCGGCTGGCCGTCCACCGAGATCGAGCTGAACCTCTGGGGCGGTCACACCCAGTTCCTCACCCGGGAGGCGACTCCCGGGAAGTCGCTGGCCGTCTCTCTCGCCGGGCCGGCGGCGAATCTGCTGATCGCCGCCGTGGGCTGGGCGCTGATCGAAGCCCTGGAGCCGGTCGGGGTGCTCGGCATGCTCGCCTCGGTCACGGTGCTCGTCAACTTCCTGGTGGGGCTGTTCAACCTGCTGCCGGGGCATCCCCTCGACGGCGGGCGCCTCGTGGAGTCCGCAGTCTGGCGGGCCACGGGGAGTCAGGACCGCGGGATGCTGGCGGCCGGCTGGGCGGGCCGCGCCGTCGTCGTCGCCCTCGCCGCGACGGTCCTGGTCCTGGCCGCCACGGGTTCGCCGCGGATCAGCCTCGTGCTGGTCGTCGTGGCGACGATGGTGTGCTTCTTCCTCTGGCAGGGTGCTGGGGATGCGGTCCGGACGGCCCGAGCTCGGCTGACGCGTCAGCGGCACGACGACGACGGCGGAGGCGGGGCCGGCGGGCCTCAGGGCCCCGGGGAGCGATAGGCTCGAGATGACGAATGCGTCGGCGCCGGCACCGGTCCGTCGTCGCGCCACCAGACCCCCACGACGAGAGTGAGATCCGTGAGCACCAACCCCGAGTCGGCACCGACCGGCCCCGCGGACGAGCAGGGCGCTCCGATCGGCGTGCACATGCGCAAAGGCCCGCTGCGGCCGGGCCAGCGCGTGCAGCTCACCGACCGGAAGGGGAAGCCCAGCACCATCACCCTGCAGCGCGGAGGTGAGTGGCACACCCACCAGGGGGTGCTGCGCCATGACACGATGATCGGTCAGCCCGAGGGCATCGTGGTGGCCAACGACGCCGGCCACGAGTACCAGGTGCTGCGCCCGCTGCTGAACGACTTCGTGCTGTCGATGCCGCGCGGCGCCACCGTCGTCTACCCCAAGGACTCGGCCCAGATCGTCCAGGTGGCCGACGTCTTCCCCGGAGCGCACGTCATCGAGGCCGGGGTGGGCTCGGGTGCGCTCTCCCTCTCCCTGCTGCGCGCCGTCGGAGATCACGGCACGGTGAACTCCTATGAGCGTCGTGAGGACTTCGCCGAGATCGCCCGCGGCAACGTGGAGGCGTTCTTCGGCCAGCCGCATCCCGGCTGGAAGGTCCTGGTGGGCGACATGCAGGAGCAGGTGCCCCACCAGGAGAGCGCCGGAGCGGCGGATCGGGTGGTCCTGGACATGCTGGCCCCGTGGGAGTGCCTCGACGCGGTGCGGCATGTGCTCGCTCCGGGCGGCGTGTGGGTCAGCTATGTCGCCACCGTCACCCAGCTGTCTCGGCTCGCTGAGGCGATCCGCGCCTCCGGGGCCTTCACCGAGCCGGAGGCCCACGAGACGATGCTGCGCACCTGGCATCTCGACGGTCTGGCGGTGCGCCCGGACCATCGCATGGTGGCTCACACCGGATTCCTGCTCTCGGCCCGCAGACTGGCCGACGACCAGACGCCGCTGCAGCTGAAGAAGCGGGAGAAGCAGTCCGAGGTCACCACGGAGGACATGCAGGCCTGGCTCCCGGAGGACGCCGTCTGGGACGAGGAGACGCTCAAACGGCGCACCGTCACTGGGCGCAAGGCCCGCAAGGCCGCCGCCCACTCACAGAAGCTCGCAGAGGCCGCGCGCGGCGCCGACGACCCAGCACCGTCCCAGGAGCCGTCACAGGACACTGTGCAGGGCACTGCGCAAGGCACTGTGCAGGACGCCGCCCAGGACACAGCGGACACAGCCGAGACCGGCCGCGGGCCCCGGGGCGGGGCCGTGGAGCAGGAGGAGACATGAGCCCAGACGCCGCACAGGGACCGCACACTGGAGAGTCCTCGCCGGCAGAGGCCACGGCCGAGCAGCTGCAGGAGCGCCTGGAGCGCGCCCACCGGCAGCTCGACTCGCTGCGCCAGCGCAGCCGCCAGCTGGAGCAGCAGCTGCAGACCGCCGGGAGCACGAACCAGCGGATGGCTCGACTGCTGGAGACCACGCGGAACCAGATGGACGAGCTGCGCACCGCGCTGCACGCCGACGGCCAGGCACCCTTCACCTTCGGCACCGTGATCGGCTACCGGCCGGCCCATGAGCTGGTCGAGGGACGGGAGATCGACGCGGCCACCGGCCCCGGGGCGGACATCCTGCACGGCGGCCGGAAGATGCGGGTCAGCGTGTCCCCGCTGCTCGACCCCGAGCAGCTGCGGCCCGGGCTTGAGGTGCTGCTCAACGAGCACCTCACCGTGGTGGCGGTGCTGCCGGCCGAGGACACCGGGGAGCTCGCTCGGGTCAAGGAGGTGCTGCCGGACGGTCGTCTGGTGGTCTTCATCCGGGGCGAGGATGAGCGTCTGGTGCGCCTCGCCGGTGACCACGAGACTCCGGTGCGGGTCGGCGACGCCGTCACGGTGGACCTGCGCACCGGCACCTCGACCGAGGTGGTGCCGCTCTCCGAGGTCGAAGACGTCGTGCTGGAGGAGACGCCGGACGTCTCCTATGCGGACATCGGTGGTCTCTCCGAGCAGATCGAGCAGATCCGCGACGCCGTCGAGCTGCCGTTCCTGCACGCGGACCTCTACCGCGAGCACGGGCTCAGCGCGCCTAAGGGCATCCTGCTCTATGGCCCTCCGGGCTGCGGGAAGACCATGATCGCCAAGGCCGTGGCCTCCTCGCTGCAGGGCGTCGAAGCGCCAGACGGCGCGGGGGCCGCCGGGACGACGTCGGCCCGCAGCTTCTTCCTCAACATCAAGGGGCCCGAGCTGCTGAACAAGTACGTCGGCGAGACGGAACGTCATATCCGGGTGATCTTCTCTCGGGCGCGGGAGCGGGCTTCGGCGGGACACCCGGTGGTGGTGTTCTTCGATGAGATGGAGGCGCTGTTCCGCACGCGCGGCACCGGCGTCTCCTCGGACGTGGAGACCACGATCGTCCCGCAGCTGCTGGCGGAGATCGACGGCGTCGAGTCCCTGGACAACGTCATCGTCATCGGCGCCTCCAACAGGGAGGACATGATCGATCCGGCGATCCTGCGCCCCGGGCGCCTGGACGTGAAGATCCGAGTCCGCCGTCCCGGCGCCGCCGGCGCCCGGGAGATCCTGGGGATCCATCTGGGCGGTCGGCTGCCGCTGCGGGCCGACTATGTCGCGGAGAAGGGCGGGCATGCCGAGGCTGTGGAGGCGATGGTCGACGCCGTCGTCGACCGGCTCTATCCGCAGGACTCCGCGGCGCGTCTCCGCCTGGTGCACGCGGACGGCGCCACCACGGACTTCACCGCCGCGGACTTCATCTCGGGAGCGGTGCTGAGCAACATCGTCGACCGGGCCAAGAAGTCCGCCATCAAGCAGTTCCTCGCCGCTGACCGCAGTGTGGAGGCCAAGGGGCTCTCGGAGGAGCAGCTGTTGGCAGCGGCCGAGGCCGAGCTGCGTGACCAGGAGGACCTGGTGAACACCGCGGACCCCCAGGAATGGGCGCGGGTGCTCGGCGCCGCCCCGTCGCCGGTGGTGCGGGTCGAACGACTGGCCGGAGGAGCCCGATGAGCGTCCGGCGTCTGATCGGCATGGAGACCGAGTACGGGATCCATGCCCCGAACAACCCCCGGGCGAGCCACGTGGCCTTGTCCATCGAGCTGGTCAACGCCTATGCGGCGGCGGTCACGGAGGACGGCGGCGCGGTGGCCGGCACGGAGTGGGACTACCGTTCGGAGTCCCCCCTGGTGGACGCCCGCGGCTGGGTGCTGCCCCGTTCGGCGGCGCATCCGAGCCAGCTGACCGACACCGGCGAGGCCCTCGAGGGGGTCAGCGGGGGAGACCCCTCCCCGGCAGACGTCCCGGTGCGGGCCACGCCGAGGACCGCCTCGACGGCGAGTCCCGCAGACCTCTCGGAAGGACAGGAGGACAGTGGGGACTCGGAGTTCCATGCGCCGGGATCGGCGCACTGGCGCGGCGACTTCTTCGAGCTCCGGGAGGGGCAGCCGCAGCTTCTGATGAACCTGGTGCTGACCAACGGGGCGCGGCTGTACGTGGACCACGCCCACCCCGAGTACTCCGCGCCGGAGACGATCGGCGCCAAGCGCGCGGTGCTCTATGACGTCGCCGGGGACGTGATCGTCCGGCGGGCCGTGGAGCGGCTCGCTCGCGAGGATGGCAGCCCGGAGCTGCTGCTCTACAAGAACAACACCGACGGCAAGTCCGTGTCCTACGGCGCCCACGAGAACTACCTGGTTCCCCGGGAGGTGCCTTTCGATCAGCTGGTCGCCGGGCTGATCCCGTTCTTCGTGACCCGGCAGATCATCTGTGGAGCCGGTCGCGTGGGCATCGGTCAGCGAGCCTCTCGCAGCGGCTTCCAGATCTCTCAGCGGGCCGACTTCTTCGAAGAGCAGGTGGGTCTGGAGACCACGGTGCGGCGCCCCATCATCAACACCCGGGATGAGCCGCACGCCGACGCCGACCGGCATCGGCGCCTGCACGTGATCATCGGCGACGCGAACATGAGTGAGTACTCGGCCTGGCTCCGCGTGGGCACCACGGCGCTGGTCCTGGACCTGATCGAGTCCGGTCGGGCTCCCCAGCTGCGCCTGCACGACCCGGTCGATGCGCTGAAGGCCGTTTCGCATGACCCGAGCCTCACCACCACGGTGCGCACCAATCGGGGCGAGATGACCGCCCTGCAGATCCAGCGGCTCTACCTGCGGGCCGCGGCCTCCCGGGCGGCCGAGAAGTCCGGACCGAAGTCGGCCCACACCGCCCCGGACACCGAGACCGCGGAGGTGCTCGAGGCCTGGGAGACTCTGCTGGAGGACCTCGAGAACGACCTCACCCTGGCCGCGGACCGCGTGGACTGGGTGGCCAAGCTGACCCTCATGGAGTCCTACCGTCGGCGGGACCGGCTGGACTGGGATGCCCCGCAGCTGAAGCTCATCGACCTGCAGTACGCCGACCTCCGGCCGGAGCGCGGGCTCTACCACAAGCTGGCCCGGGCCGGGCGGATGCGGCGGCTGTTCACCGACGATCAGGTCGCCTGGGCGGCGGCGCACCCGCCCGAGGAGACCCGGGCCTGGCTGCGCGGCCAGCTCGTGTCCCAGCATGCCGACCACGTGGTCGGCGCCAGCTGGGACCAGATCCTGCTGCGTCCCGATCCGCTGGGACGCGTCACGCGTCTGACGATGGCGGAGCCGACCCGCGGCTCCCGTGCCGACGCGGAGCCTGTCCTGTATGCCGCCGAAGCCCCTGAGGACCTGGTGGCCGGGCTGCGCCGTCTGTTGGAGTCCTGAACGCCCCGTCAGGCCCGGCGGGACACGCAGAAGCCGCCGGCAGTCGTAGACTCGGAAGTCAGTCCGTCGCACGGCGCCCCGCCGTGCGGAGAAGGTCCCGGACCCCTGGTGCTCGGCGCCGGGTCCGGGGACGAGGAAGGGAGACATCATGGCCACTCAGCCGCAGCGCCGTCCCGGCCAGACCGAGCAGGACACCCCGGGAGCCCTCGGGGACGGTGGAGCGCCGGCCCCTGCCGGCGGAAACGCCCAGTCTCAGGCACGGGCGGAAGAGCTCGACAGCCTGCTCGACGAGATCGACTCGGTGCTGGAGAGCAACGCCGAGGAGTTCGTGAAGGGATTCGTCCAGAAGGGCGGTCAGTAGCAGCATGGAGCGTCGCGTCTTCGGCGTGGAGACCGAGTTCGGACTGGCGCACCACGGCCAGGGACGTCGCGGACTGGCGCCGGACGAGGCCGCCCGGTACCTGTTCCGTCCGGTGATCGACTGGGGGCGCAGCTCGAACGTCTTCATTCCGAACGGGTCCCGGCTCTACCTCGACGTCGGATCCCATCCGGAGTACGCCACCGCCGAATGTGATGACCTGCTCGACCTCATCGCCTCGGACCGGGCGGGGGAGCTGATCATGCATGACCTCGGCCAGCGGGCCGAGGCGGCGATGGGCGCCGACGGGCTTCCCGGATCGGTCTACCTGCTGAAGAACAACATCGACTCGCAGGGCAATTCCTACGGCTCGCACGAGAACTACCTGATCCCTCGGACCACGCATTTCCGGCGACTGTCCACCGTGCTGCTGCCCTTCCTGGTGACCCGCCAGATCATCGCCGGTGCCGGGCGCATCGTCCCCGCGACGGAGGACGCACCGGCGCACTACGCCTTCTCGCAGCGTGCCGACCACATGTGGGAGGGCATCTCCTCGGCCACCACCCGGTCCCGTCCGATCATCAACACCCGGGACGAGCCGCATGCCGATGCGTCGGTGCATCGGCGGCTGCATGTGATCGTGGGCGACTCGAACATGTCGGAGACCACCCAGCTGGTGCGCTTCGGTGCGACAGACCTCGTCCTGCGCATGATCGAGGCCGGCCAGCCGCTGGGAGACCACGAGCTGGAGAACCCGATCAGCGCGATCCGCCACATCAGCCACGACCTCTCCGGGCGCGCGACGGTGCGCACCCGCGACGGCAAGCGCGTGACGGCTGTGGACGTGCAGGCCGCTCTGCTCGAGAAGGCGCGCCGCTTCGTCGCCCGGCACGGGGCCCACCACGACAGGGTCGAGCAGGTCCTCGACCTCTGGGGCAGAGCCGTGGAGGCGGTCGCCACCGGCGATCACTCGCTCATCGACCGGGAGATCGACTGGGCCATCAAGAAGCGGCTGATCGACGAGGTCGCCGCCCGCTCAGGGCTCGACCTCGGGGCGCCCCGGCTGGATCAGATCGACTTCGCCTACCATGACATCCACCCGGAACGGGGCCTGTTCCACCTGCTGGTCCGACGGGGCCGCGCCGAGAGGCTGCTCGACGACGCCCGCCTGCGCCGGGCGATCACCGACCCGCCCGCGACGACGCGTGCCGTCGTCCGGGGGCGCTTCCTCTCAGCGGCTCGTGCCCACGGCGTCGGCCACACCGTGGACTGGGTCCACCACAAGCTGGTGGACCGCCCCTTGGAGGCGGTCATGGTCAAGGATCCCTTCGTGACCGAGGACCCTCGGATCGAGACGCTGCTGGCTCGCCTCGGCGGCGAGCTGCTCGAGCTGAACCCCGCCGAGCGGGAGGCTCAGTCGGTGCCGCTGGCGCTCAGCGAGCGCTACGTGCGGACACAGCCCGCGGCACCGCCCGAGCCCCCGCTGGTGTGATCGGCGCACGGGCTCGACACGGAGGAACGGCACGCGGCCGTCCAGCGGGACCCTGTACAGTTCACCCTGGCGAGAACACTGGCGGGACCACCGTCTGCCCCGATCAACACTGGAGGACACCCTTCGTGCGAAAGAAGCATCACGCCGCCCTGGCCGCCCCTGCCGTGCTGCTGCTGGCTGCCTGCTCCGGCGACGGCCTCGGCGACACCTCAGCGCTGTCGGGGATCGACCTGCATTTCACGGATGACGGCGTCCCGGAGGTGCTGATCAGCAACCCGGTCGAGGCGGATGAGGAGTCCTCGGTGATCCTCTCCCAGGGCGATGGCGAGGAACTGGATCCGGAACAGATCCTGCACGTCTCCTCGGCGACGGTGGACCCCTCGAGCGGTGCCGTCCAGCAGGAGAACTTCAGCGAGGATCTGCCCTCCTTGCTGTTCCTGCCGATGATCGAGCAGCAGAGCGAGTTCATCTACGATTCGCTCATGGAGACGGGCGCGACCGTCGGCTCCGATCTGGCCCTCTACGAGCCGGGAACGCCGGAGACGGGCGGCGTCGACTCGTTGATCATCCTGCGCATCGATGATCAGGTTCCCGCCTATGCCACCGGTGAGGAGCAGGAGCAGAGCGGCGACCTCCCGGAGATCACGTCTGTGGAGGGCGAGGCTCCCGAGCTCGCCGAGGCGCCCGGCGACGACGAGGACGCCCCCGAGGAGACCGCGAGCGAGGTGCTGATCGCCGGCGACGGCGAAGAGATCGGCGCCACCGACCAGGTCGTGGTCCGCTACACCGGGTGGAAGTGGTCCGACGGCGAGGTCTTCGACTCGGCCTGGCCCGGTGTGACCGCCGGGGCCGCGGAGGACGATGAGGCCGATGACGCCGACGACTCCGAGGACGAGGCCGAGGGGGAGGAGACCCCGCCGGCACCGCCCGCGAGCTTCCCGCTGGACAACCTGGTCGCCGGATGGGCCGAGGGTCTGGAAGACAAGCATGTCGGTGACCGCGTGCTGCTGGTCATCCCGCCGGAGGAGGGCTACGGGGAGTCCGAGGGCCACGAGCTCCAGGACGAGACCCTGATCTTCGTCGTCGACGTCATCGAGGCCGCACCCATGCCGGAGCAGACGCAGCAGGAGATGCCCGAGCAGCCGGAGCTCAGCGAGGAGGAGCTTGAGGAGCTCCAGGAGATGCTCGAGGAGCAGGGCGCCGCGGAGAGCGGCGCCGACGACGCCGATGCTGAGGGCGACGCTGAGGATGAGGCTGAGGACGACGCTGAGGACGACGCTGAGGACGATGCCGGCGACGACGAGTGAGAGGGGCCCCGCGGCCGCCGGCGCGTGACGGGCGCGCATGACAGGCGCGCTGTGAGGACCCGACCCTGACGATCCCACGCCCCGGGGCCCGACCTGATGGTCCGGCCCCGGGGCGTGTGCCGTCTCTGCTGTGCGGTCTCCGATAGGCTGGATGCAGAAGATCCCTGTCGGAGAGGAAACAGCACCTATGTCTTTCGGTCAGCGCACCTACGACCGCACACGCCCGGAGATCGACTTCCCCGGAGACACTCCGCCCGAGGAGCTCGTCGTCGAGGAGCTCATCCCCGGCGGCGGCCGCGCCGTCGAGCCGGGCGACCAGGTGTCGTGCCACTACGTGGGGGTGTCCTGGTCCACCGGCGAGGAGTTCGACGCCTCCTGGAACCGTGGCCAGCCGTTGGACTTCACGGCCGGCATCGGACAGGTCATCGCAGGCTGGGACCAGGGGCTGATCGGGATGAAGGAGGGCGCTCGGCGGCGTCTGGAGATCCCGCCGCACCTGGCATACGGCGAGCGTGGCGCCGGTGCGGCCATCGGGCCGAACGAGACCCTGATCTTCGTGGTCGACCTGGTCCGCGTCCGTCGAGCCGGCTGATCCGCCGTGGTCGGGTATCGCCACCGCAGCCGAGGCGGGCCGGACCGGATCGGCGCCGAGGGGCAGGGGGGCTTCGTCTACGGGACTACGCCGCATGCTCCTGAGGCGGAGCGACAGGACGCCTTCGCCGACACCGGCGTCAGCCGCGCGCTCTCGCTGGCGGCGACGCTGATCGACGCCGCCCCCGTGGGCCTCTCCAAGGCAGAGATCCGGGAGCGGGTCGAGCACTACCGTCCCGAGGGCGAGACCTCCCGGGAGGCCTTCGAGCAGCAGTTCAACCGGGACAAGCGGACGCTGCGGCGGCTCGGCATCGACATCACGTCCCTGGGTTCCGAGGACGAGGGGCGGGACGGCCACGGCGGTGACCACGACTTCCGCTACGTCATCGATCCGGAGGCCCACGGGCTGCCCCCGTTGCGGATTCCGGCGGACGAGGTCATCGCCCTGCGGCACGCCGAGCTGCTGTGGAGCGGGACCCGGGCACAGGCGGCCATACGGCAGGCCGCCGGCGCGCTGACGGCCCTGCAGGCCTCAGAGCCGGCGGGCGACCGTGCCGCGGCCGCTGCGACTGCCGATCCGGAGGCCGCCCAGGTGCCCGGCGCTCTGCCGCCTCCGGCATCGGTGAGACTGGGTCTGGCCGACGACCACGTGCTCGACCACCTCGGGACCCTCGCCGACTCCCTGACGACTGCGGCAGTGGCGTTCACCTACAGTCCGCGAGGCCGGCATCGCGCCCAACAGCGCCGCACGGTGCCGTTGGGCGTAGGCTCCCGCGGCGGCTGGTATCTGGTGGGCCACGATCTTGACCGCGACGCCGTCCGTGTCTACCGATTGGACCGCATCCGTGGCGACATCACCCGGCTCACGGCGCCGGACGATTCCATCAGGACCGTCCTGGAGCAGATCGCCGACGGCCGCATCGACCCCCCGCAGGTGACCCGCGAGCAGCTCGAGACCCTCGGCCCGGCCCACGGGACGGAGACGGTGGAGCTGGAGGCCGACGCCGACGTCGCGGCCACCTTCCTGCCGCATGCGCGTCACGATCCTGTGTCTTCTGAGGCGTCCCACGACGAAGCTGTCCGACTTACGGTCGAGACCACGCTCCACGACAGCTTCCTGGGGAAGATCGCCGTCGCGCTGCCGCGGGTCCGGGTGCTCTCCGGGGAGCGACTCACGGCGCTGGTCCGGCGTCACCTGGAAGCTGTGCGCCGGGCGCATCGGGACAGCCCGGTTCCGGCGGAGGAGCTGAGGGCGCCGCGGACCTCGACGACCAACGACGCCGGAGCGAAGATCGCCCGGGTCATGTCGATGGCCGCCTACCTGCACGCCACCGGCGGTGCACGGGCCAGCGATCTGCTGGAGCGCTACAGCATCACGCCTCGTCAGCTGCACCGGGATCTTCTCTCCCTGCAGCAGTCGGCCGCCTTCGATTCCGCGCAGTTCGGGCACTACATCGACATCGACCCAGAGCTTCCGCTGACGCGTCGCGTGTTCGAGAAGCAGCTGCTGGCAGAGGACCCGGTCATCCGCATCGCCCTGCCGGGCCCGCGGCTTCAGGACACGCTGGGGCGTCCGCTGCGGCTGACCGCACCGCAGGCGCTCTCGGTGCTGATCGCCCTGGAGGGTCTCATCGCCTCCCAGGATCCGGACACCGAGCCGGTCCGGCAGGCCGCCGCGCGCCTGCGCGACAGGATCCGTGCGATCGTTCCGGCTGAGCTCGACGCCACTGCCGCCGAGCTGAGTGTGGCCTGGCAGAGTGCCGACGAGTTCGGCCACGAGGCCGTTCTGCGCAAGGCCCTCGACGGCGAGCACGCCGTCGAACTCCTCTACGAAGATGTCCAGAACCGCCGGACCCGTCGCGTCGTGGACCCCGTGACGCTGCTGCACGACGGCGCCCGCACCTACCTGCGGGCCTGGTGCCGGTCGGTGGAGGGGGAGCGGAACTTCCTGCTCGGCCGGGTGCTGGACCTGACGCCGATGCCGGACACGCCGCTGAGCGATCAGGCCCGCGCGCTCGCGACCGAGCCTGCGCGCCGCCCGGAGGTCCCTCGTCGTCGCGATGACGAGCTCGTGATCCTGCGCTTCGCCCCCTCGGCGGCGGCCGACGCTGATGCCTGGGCGCCCGTGCGGGAGGTCTGGGGAGAGGACGGCGCGCGGACGGTGGAGGTCGCCCTGCGCAGCGGGTCCATCGCCGTCGATCTGGCGCTGCGCTCCGGGGGCGACGTCACCGTGCTGCAGCCGGAGGAGCTTGCCGGGGAGGTCGTGCGTCGAGCCGAACGGGGGCTGGCGGCCCTGGGCGACGGTGCGTCCAGCTCGGTGGAGTATCCTGGGGGCCAGACGAAAGGACGCACTCCATGAACATCACCGGTTGGCAGATCGCCATCATCGCCCTGCTCATCATCCTGCTGTTCGGTGCGCCGAAGCTTCCACAGTTGGCCAAGTCCGTGGGTCAGTCGATGAGGATCTTCAAATCCGAGGTCCGCACGATGCAGGACGAGTCTGACTCCAAGGACCCCGAGACCGGCGACGCCGAGCGTCCCGCGGTGGAGGGCCGTGTGGTGGACCCCACCGACACCCCGCGCGGCAGCTCACAGCACCGCCGCGACCACGCCTGAGGACCGATGGCAGGGACGCACGACGACGCTCCCCGCACCTCATCGCCACGACGTCGCAGGAAGTCGAGACGCCGCAGAGACCCTGAGGGGAAGATGCCCCTGAAGGAGCATCTGCGCGAACTCCGCAATCGGCTCATCAAGGCCTGCCTGGGGATCGTGGTCGGTGCCGTCGCGGGGTTCTTCCTCTATGACATGATCTTCGCGTTGCTGAGCGCGCCGGTCATCGGTTTCGACGATGTGGACCGCAGCACCGAGATCGCCTTCAACACGGTCGGCCAGCCGCTGGACCTGATGATCCGCATCTCGCTGTTCGTCGGGATCGTGATCTCCTCGCCGGTGTGGCTCTACCAGCTGTGGGCCTTCATCATGCCCGGGCTGCAGAAGAAGGAGAAGCGCTACGCCCTGGGGTTCATCGCCGCCTCGGTGCCGCTGTTCGTGATCGGCATCGGCCTGGCCTACGTGGTCCTGCCGCAGGCCATCCGATTCTTCTTCACCCTGAACCCCGAGGGCACGTCGAACATCATCGCTCCGGACGTCTATTTCACCTTCGTGCTGCACCTCTTCCTGGCCTTCGGGGTCGCGATGGTCATCCCGGTGATCCTGGTGGGAGTGAACATGATGGGGCTGATCACCGGGCGTCGGGTCCTCAAGAGCTGGCGGGGGACCCTGATGTTCATCGCGCTGATCTCGGCCATGGCGGCCCCCGGCGGCGATGCGATCACCATGTTCTTCATCGCCGGTCCGCTCGTGGTCCTCTTCGGGGTCGCGATCGTGCTGTGTCTGCTCAATGACAAGCGCCGGGAGAAGCGGGTGGCCGCTCGCGAGGCCGCCACCGAGGATCTCATCACCCGCACCTGAGCGGGGTGCGGATCGTCTCTCCGTGAGAGATCGTCGCCGAATCAGGGGGCGATCTCTCACGGAGAGACGATCTTCTGCGGGCCGCAGGGGCGAGGACTGATCAGCCGAGGACTGGTCAGCCCAGGGTCCTCCCAGCCCGGTTCTGCCCAGTCCCGCCCAGCCCAGCCCGGTTCTGCTGAGCCCGGTCTACCGCCGCGCCGACTGCTGGGCGCGCAGACTGCGCAGCAGATGGTCCTGCTCCTCGATGAGCAACCGCCGCAGCGCCGCCGGAGCGTCCTGATGGGCGGCGAGCCAGTCGGCCGTGCGGCGGGCCGTCGGGTGCTCCTGAGGCTTCTCTCCGGCCGTCAGGTCCTGAGTGCCGGGGAACAGCCCGGCGACCACACGCGTGGCCTGACCCTGGCTCATCCGCTCCCACACGTCGACGACGGCGGCGAAGTAGTCCTCCTCATAGGCGTCCACGAGCTCGGCCGGACCGCAGCGGAAGCCCTCCACCGTGGCGGTGAGGTGATCGTTGGACAGTTCCTCGCCGTCGTCGTCCCGGCCGGAGATCGCCTGGGCGAAGGCCTCCTTCTTCACCGCGGGGCGAGGGCGGGCCGCCAGTGCGAGCCGGTGGGCGATCCGCCCGCGCGCCGTGGTGCGGCCGGCCAGTTCGGCGTCGAGGGCGTTGCGCTCCACCCGTCCGTGGGTGGTGAGCGCCTGCAGGAACGCCCAACGCAGCTCCTCGTCCAGCGCCAGGCCGGTGATCCCCAGGGAGGCGGCCTCGCCGTCGAGCAGCGCCGCCAGCAGGTCCAGCTGTGCGGGGGTGCGACGCGAGATCGTGGCCAGGGTGCGGGCCGCTGCGCGCTGGCGGTCACCGCCGTGGCACTCGGCGATGAACTCGGCCAGGCGGGCGGCGAACTGCTCCTGCAGCCGCTCCCGCTCCTCCGCCGGCGTGAAGGCCTCCAGGGCACGGTCGCTCTGCCGCAGCAGCGCCTGGACGACGACGACCTCTTCGATCTGCAGGCCCAGAGTCATCACCGCTTCCAGGAACCGGGCCGCGGGCAGCTCGCCGTCGCGGACCATGGACCACAGGGCGGCCCACACGGTGGCACGCGCGAGCGGGTCCTCGACGGGGTGGGTCAGGACTGCCGCCACGGATGCCGGATCCAGGCTGAGCTTGGCGTAGGTGAGGTCCTCCTCGTTGGGCAGCAGCAGCCGCGGAGCACCCGCGGCGGGGAGGGTCAGCTCCTGGAGCACGCGGGGGCCCTCGAGGGCGATGCGTTCTGATCCGGTGCGCCGCAGGGTCCCGGTGGTCTCGTCGAGCACGTGGACGCCGACCTCCACGACGTGCGGACGGCTGATCGGTCCACCCGTGGCGGGATCAGTGCCGCGCTCCTCGACCACGACGCGGCCGGCGTCGTCCACCGATGCGGCGAGCTCCGGCACGCCGGCGGTCTGCAGCCAGGCCTCGGCCCAGCTGGTCATGTCGTGGCCGGAGACCTCGCCGAGCACCGACAGGAAGTCGTCCAGGCTCGCGTTGCCGAAGGCATGCCGGACGAAGTACCGACGGGCAGCCTCGCGGAAGGCCTCGCGGCCGACGAAGGCCGCGAGCTGCTTGAGCACCGAAGCGCCCTTGGCGTAGGTGATGCCGTCGAAGTTCTGGTCGGCCGCCTCCAGGTCGGTGATGTCTGCGACGATCGGATGCGTGGTGGGCAGCTGGTCCTGCACATACGCCCAGGCCTTCCGGCCGTTGGCGAAGGAGATCCAGGAGGTGGTCCAGTCGGTGGCCTCGTCCACCGCCAGTGACCCCATGTAGTCGGCGAAGGACTCCTTGAGCCACAGGTCGTCCCACCAGCGCATGGTGACGAGGTCGCCGAACCACATGTGAGCCATTTCGTGCATCAGCGTGTTGGCTCGGGTCTCGCGCTGGGCGTCGGTGGCGTCGGTGTCGAAGACGTACTTCTCGGTGAATGTGACCAGGCCCGGGTTCTCCATGGCGCCGAGGTTGTACTCGGGGACGAAGACCTGGTCGTATTTGCCCCACGGGTAGGTGAAGGCGAACTCGGCGTGGAAGAAGTCCAAGCCTGAGCGGGTCAGTTCGAGGAGCTCCTCGGAGTCGAGGTGTTCGGCCAGGGAGGCTCGACAGAGCACCGCCAGCGGGACCTCGATCGGGGACTCTCCCTCCACCCCGCCCGCCCAGGAGCCGTCCACGCGGTGGTACGGTCCGGCGAGCAGCGCGGTGATGTAGCTGGACATCCGTCGCGTCTCGGCGAAGCTGACGCGGACCAGGCCTTCACCGTCGAGCCCTGCGGCGGTGCCGGAGACCGACTCCCGGGAGACCTCCGCGCCGTTGGACCGCAGCTCCCAGCTCTGGGGGCCGATCAGGGAGAAGCGGAACGTGGCCTTCAGGTCCGGCTGCTCGAACACGGGGAACACGCGCCGGGAGTCGGCGGGCTCGTACTGCGTGTACAGGTAGACCTGCCCGTCGGAGGGGTCCACGAAGCGGTGCAGGCCCTCCCCGGAGCGGGAGTAGCGGGAGGAGGACCGGATCTCCACCACGTTCTCGGCCGCCAGCTCGGGGAGTCGGATCCGTGCGGAGCCCACATGGTCCGCCGGGTCCAGGCGAGCGCCGTTGAGGATGACCTCCTCCACCGCGGCGCCCAGATAGTCGAGGAACGTCTCTGCCCCGGGCGAGGCGCTGCGGAACAGGATCCGGGTGGAGACGGGATAGGTCGAGGCGCCCTCGGCGGCGGCGCCCGAGAGGTCCACGTCGACCTCATAGGCGTCCACCGTCAGGTGCGCAGAGCGGGACGCGGCCTCGTCCCTGGTCAGGTTCTCCTCCGCAGCCCGGGGGAACGGGGTCTCCGCTCCGGGGGATGCGTCAGTGTCAGTGATCGTCATGACCCCATTCAAGCCGCATCCGACGGGGCGGGCAAAGCCGGGTCGCGACCCCGGTCCGGCCCTGTGCAGCCCAGTCCGGCCCTGTGCAGCCCTGCCCGCCCCGTCTCCGAGCCTCAGCGTTCCGTGCGTCGCCCCCGACGCTCCTGCTGGCGCCGCTTGAGCAGGATCTTCTCGTCCACGGGTGCGTCCGAAGAGGCGCGGAGCACGCGGTAGTGCTCCATCGCTTCCTCCTGACGCAGCTGCTCGGCACCGGATGCGACCTCCATGCGCACATGATCGGCGGTGTAGCCGAACGAGTCCACGATGTCCTGCGCCAGCGGGCGCAGGCGGGCCAGCAGCCGGTTGATGTAGGGGCTCAGCGTGCGGGCCCTCTGGGAGGAGATCCGGCCGTTGAGCAGATACCAGTCCAGGTTCTCCTCGATCCTGGTCAGCGTGTAGACGTCGCGCAGCCAGGTCAGCACCTGACGGGTCCCCGCGTGCTCCACTCCGTCCAGCGCCTCGGTGAAGGACTCCCAGATGAGGAGCTCGGCGTGGGCCGTCGCCGCCTGGATGATCTCGTGCTGGTGCTCGTTGAAGGTGGCGGCCTGCTCGGCGGCGGGCTTGCGGGCCACGCTCCGCAGCTCCCCGGCCACATCGGTGACCATCTGCCGGACCCGGTCGGTGAGCAGATCCCGCTGCACCTCGGTCTGCTTGAACCAGTTCGCGCTGCGACGCTCGTCGCCGGTGTCCTGCACGGACTGGATCGCCCGCCGCAGGCCGAAGCGGTGCAGCACCGTCGACTGGGCCTGCGAGGCCACGTACCGGGACAGCGCCCCGACGTCGGCGTCCTTGAACTCGGCGGCGAAGTCGCTGAGCAGCCGCTTGGCCACCAGCTGCAGCAGCACGTTGTTGTCACCCTCGAACGTGACGTAGATGTCGAGGTCCGCGCGGAGCGTCGCGAAACGGTTCTCCGCGATGAACCCTGCTCCACCGCACGCCTCACGGGCCTCCTGCAGCGTGTCCAGGGCGTGCCAGGTGGCGATCGGCTTGATGGCCGCGGCCAGCGTCTCGAGCTCCTGGCGGTTCTCGTCGGAGTCGTCGGCTCCGGAGAACACGTCCTCGAACTTCGCCAGGAGCTTCTCCTGGGCGAAGGTCAGTGCGACGGTGGTGGCCAGGCGAGGGATCAGCCGGCGCTGGTGCAGCTGGTAGTCCATGATGACCTCCTCCTCCACGGGGGAGGAGGCGTTGAACTGGCGCCGCTGGTTGCCGTAGGTGACTGCGCCGATCAGGGCCAGCTTGGAGGCCGCCACTGAGGCGCCGGACAGCGAGACGCGCCCCTGGACCAGGGTGCCGATCATGGTGAAGAACCGGCGGCCGGGGCTCTCGATGGAGGAGGTGTAGGTGCCGTCGGCGGCGACGTCCCCATAACGGTTGAGCAGGTAGGTGCGCGGGATCCGGATCGAGTCGAAGGCGATCCGACCGTTGTCGATCCCATTGAGGCCGCCCTTCTGGCCGTCGTCCCAGATGGTGATGCCCGGCAGCGGCTGGCCGTCGTCGTCCCGCAGGTGGCAGTAGAAGCAGTGCACCCCGTGGTTCACGCCCCCTGTGATGAGCTGGGCGAAGACGACCGCGTCCTTGCCGTCCACGGCGGCGTTGCCGAGGAACCGCTTGGTGGCCGCCGTGAACGGCGTGTGGAGCACGAACTCATCGGCGGCCGGGTCGTAGGTCGCCGTCGTGCCGATGGAGGCCACGTCCGAGCCGTGGCCGATCTCCGTCATCGCGAAGGCGCCCGGCACGCTGAGGTCCATGATGCCCGGCAGGAAGCGTCGGTGATGCTCCTCGGTGCCGAGATGCAGCACGGCGGAGCCGAACAGTCCCCACTGGACGCCCGCCTTGATCTGGAGCGAGGGGTCGGCGGTGACGAGCTCCTCGAAGGCGGCGATGTTCCCGCCCGGCGCGTCCTGGCCCCCGAACTCCTTCGGGAAGGCGCGGTGGACCGCATCGGCGGCGACGAGCTCGTGGAGCTGCCCGAGCACGCGCTCGCGGTGCTGCTCCTTGGTCAGGCCCTCGATCTTATGGAACCGGTCCTCGGCGGCGAGGGCGCGCGAGACTCGGCGGGTGTCCGCCCACCGTCCGAGCAGAACCTCCTCGAGGAGACCGGTGTCCAGGGATGGTGAGGACACCTCGTGTTCAGTAGTGTCAGTGGTGGTGTGACTCGTGGTCTGACTCATGGTCCGACTCCTTACGCCCGCGTGGGGAGTGTGACAGTGATGATCAACACAGATAGTCTAAGATACTGAGCAGTAATAAAGACAAGTCCTGGTCCACCGACTGGAGGAGAACCCCTCGTGACCACCACTGACCGGACGAGCGCCCAGACACGCACCGTCCAGACGCGCGACGTCGTCGTCATCGGCGGCAACCGCATCCCCTTCGCCCGCGCTCACGGCGCCTATGCCACCGCATCGAACCAGGACATGCTGACCTCGGCCCTCAACGGCCTCGTGGCGAGGTTCGGGCTGCAGGGACAGCGGATCGGGTCGGTCGCCGGCGGCGCGGTGATGAAGCATTCGAAGAACTTCAACCTGGTGCGGGAGTCCGTGCTGGGCACTCCGCTGGATCCGGCCACGCCGGCCACCGACGTCCAGATGGCCTGCGCCACCGGCATGGAGGCCATCGGCTCGCTGGCGGACAAGATTCGGCTGGGCCGCATCGAGTCCGGCATCGGGGCCGGGGTGGACTCCATCTCGGACGCCCCGATCGTGGTGACCGACGCCCTGCGCCGGATCCTCATGGAGGCCAACCGGGCCAAGACGCCGGGACAGCGGCTCAAGGCGCTGGCGAAGATCCGTCCCGGGCACTTGGCCCCGCAGGCTCCCGGCGTCAACGAGCCCCGGACCGGGATGTCCATGGGGGAGCACATGGCGGTGACCGCCCACGCCTGGGGCATCGGGCGTCAGGAGCAGGACGAGCTCGCCCTGGCCTCCCATCAGAACCTTGCCGCCGCCTATGACGACGGCTTCTTCGACGACCTGGTCACCCCCTTCAAGGGTGTGCAGCGGGACACCAACCTCCGTGCTGACTCCACGCTGGAGAAGCTCGGGAAGCTCGCCCCCGCCTTCGGACGCGATCTGGGGGAGGAGGCCACCATGACGGCGGCCAACTCCACCGCACTGACCGACGGCGCCTCCGCCGTGCTGCTCGGTTCGGCGGACTACGCCGAGGCCCACGACCTGCCGCAGCTGGCGACCTTCGTCGACTATGAGCAGGCCGCTGTGGACTTCGTGGACGGTGCCGAGGGGCTGCTGATGGCTCCCGCCTATGCCGCCGCCCGGATGCTGGAGCGCAACGGCCTCACCTTCGAGGACTTCGAGTACTTCGAGATCCATGAGGCCTTCGCCTCGACCGTGCTGGCGCAGATCGCAGCCTGGGAGGACGAGGAGTTCTGCCGCGGGAAGCTCGGCCTCGATGCGCCTCTGGGGCGCATCGACCGCAGCCGGCTCAACATCCACGGCTCATCCCTGGCCGCGGGCCACCCCTTCGCCGCCACGGGCGGACGGATCGTGGCCACCCTGGCCAAGATGCTGCACGGCAAGCCGGGCAAGCTCGGCTTCATCTCGGTCTGCGCCGCAGGCGGGCAGGGCATCACCGCGATTCTGGAAGGGCGGTGAGCAGTGCATGGCACGCGATACCTACACCGAGTTCGCCAATACGCCGCTGGGGCGCCGGCTGACCTCCGCCCTGGGCCTGCCGCAGCCGGCCAGGCTGCGACGGCATCGACCCGGCGCGCCCGTGGTGCCGGGGCCCGTCGTCGTCGTGGGCACAGGGACGGTCTCGGATGAGATCGCCTCACTGCTGCTGACGTGGGACCTGGACGTCCGCCGGCATGTGGAGCCCCGCGAGCGGGTCTCGGCCGTGATCGCCTGCTTCGACGCGATCTCCACTCCGGCGGACCTGAGCGAGACCGCACTCGGCCTCGGTCGGATGCTGAAGCAGGTCGCACCGTCCGGGCGGGTCGTCACGGTCTTCCGCAGCCCTGATGCCGCCTCGGACCCGGCGCTGCGGGCCGCACGCAAGGGCGTGGAGGGCCTCACCCGGTCGTTGGCCCATGAGATGCGGGCCGGCGCGACGGCCAACGGACTGGTCCTCGCTGAGGACCTCGACGCCGGCGCACCCTCCGTGGCAGGAGGGCTGCGCTTCCTGCTCTCCGGGCGGTCGGCCTTCGTCTCTGGGCAGTTCCTCACCGTGGACTCCGTCAACGGTGTGCTCCCTGGGGACTGGGATCGCCCCCTGGAGGGTCAGGTCGCGGTGGTCACGGGCGCGGCCCGAGGGATCGGCGCCTCCATCGCGGAGGTGCTGCATCGCGACGGTGCCCAGCTCATCGTCGTGGACGTCCCCGCGGCGGGCGAGCAGCTCGCCGCCACGGCGAACCGTGTCTCCGGCACGGCCCTGCAGCTGGACATCACGGCCGACGACGCCGGGGAACGCATCCTGGCCCACGCGCGGCAGCACTATGGCCGGCTGGACATCGTGGTGCACAATGCCGGCATCACCCGCGACAAGCTGCTGGCCAACATGGACCCGGCGCGGTGGGACTCGGTCATCGCGGTCAACATCGAGGCCCAGCTGCGGATGAACCGCGCGCTGCTGGCCGATGACCTGTTCAACCGGCCGGAGGGCACGTCCGGGCCGCGCATCGTCTCCCTGGCTTCGACCTCGGGCATCGCGGGCAACCGGGGGCAGACCAACTACGCGGCCTCGAAGGCTGGGGTGATGGGCATGGTGGCGGCGAGCTCGGCTCAGCTGGAGGCTCGTCACGGGACCATCAACGCCGTGGCGCCCGGGTTCATCGAGACGGAGATGACGGCGAAGATCCCGTTCGCCACGCGTGAGGTGGCCCGACGCCTGAACTCCCTGAACCAGGGAGGCCGTCCCGACGACGTCGCGGAGACCATCGCGTACCTGGCGTCCCCTGCGGCCGGCGGCACCAGCGGACTGACGCTGCGTGTCTGTGGTCAGAACCTGGTGGGGGCCTGAGCCGGTATGACTGATCGGATCGAGGAGCAGAGCACAGGTCCTGTCGACGTCCGTCGGATCGAGCTGCCCGCGCTGAAGGACATCTACGTCCGCGCCGGCTGGGAGTCCGCCCGTTCGGCCGTGGCCCCACGATCCTCGGGGGCCGCGGACGAGCTGCCGGGGCACGCCGTGGTCGCGCGGCATCCCGGTGCCTCGGCCCAGCAGCTGGAGCAGTACCGCCTGCTCTTCGGCGGGGAGCCCTTCGACGGCGTGCACCGTCGGGGCCTGCCCTCGGTGCTGGCGCACATCCTGGCCTTCCCTGTCCAGATGGGTCTGCTCGCCGAGGAGGCGTTTCCGCTGCCGCTGATGGGCATGGTCCACCTGAGCAATGCGGTGGAGCATCGTCGTCGGGTGACGGTGGACGAGCCGGTGCAGATCAAGGCCTGGACCGAAGGTCTGCGCCCGCACCGCCGCGGCACACAGTTCGACGCCGTCGTGGAGGTGCTCGCGGACGCCGCCGACGTCGGGCGCCCCGCGGAGTCGGAGGTGCTGTGGCGGGGGGTGTCGACCTACCTGAGCCGGGGCGCGCACCTGGCCGGTCGCCCGGGCGACGGTGAGCCTGAGAGGCAGCCGGAGTCGTCGGAGCGTGAGGAGTTCATTCCGCCCGCCAAGACCGGACAATGGCGTCTCGGCGCCGACATGGGCCGCCGCTATGCCGCCGTCTCCGGAGACTGGAACCCGATCCACATCAGCTCCGTCAGCGCCCGCATGCTTGGCATGCCCCGGGCGATCGTGCATGGCATGTACGCCGCCGGCCGGATGCTGGAGGGGCGTGAGCCCGACGACGCGGGGCACCGGTGGCGCATCACCTTCGAGGCGCCGATGCGCCTGCCCGGCACCGTCGCCTTCCACGCCGAGCGCCGAGGCGTCGATGCCTCCGCAGGTCAGATTGTGGAGACCTTCACCGGATGGGATCCGCGCAAGGGGCGCCGACACTTCACCGGAGAGCTCGCCAGGCCTGCCTGATCCGCAGCCCGCAGGTACGCAGACAGCGGCCGGGCCCCGTCGAGACATCGACGGGGCCCGGCCGCTGTCGACCCTCCGTGGGGCGGCCGCCGCGTCGCGAGCACGGTCACCTCGTCCGAGTCCTGGACACCGCCTAGGATGGAGACATGGCAGCGGCACAGCGCGGGGCAGGACAGCGAGGAGCAGGGCGACGGGGGGCGGGGCAGCGCACCCAGGGCGGAGGCTCCGCCGGGCGCAAGGGTGCGTCACCACGCGCCGGTGAGGACTTCCGTCTCGTCGAACCTGCGCCGCTGATGCTCCTGCGTGGACCCGAGGACTATCTGGCGTCCCGCGCGATGGACCGTATCAAAGCCACGCTGCGCAGTGCTCACCCTGACCTGGAGTACACCCGGCTCGACGTCAGTGCGGCAGCCCGCGGCGAGCTGGCCACCGTGGCCTCACCGTCGCTCTTCGGCGAGGCGCGCCTGATCCTGGCGGAGGATCTCGCGCAGATGAACGACGCCTTCCTGGAGGACGCCCTCTCCTATCTCGGGGAGGCCCCTGACGCCGAAGTCACCGTGGTGATGCGTCATTCGGGCGGCAACCGAGGCAAGAAGCTCCTGGATGCGATGTCCGGGCGAGCCGTCGTCGTCGACTGCGCGGCGGCGAAGTCCGACACGGACAAGATGGACTTCCTCCGGCGCGAGTTCCGTGCCGCGGGTCGGGAGATCCAGCCCGACGCCGCCCGAGCACTCGTGGCAGCCGCCGGATCCTCCCTGTCGGACCTCGGCGGAGCCTGCCAGCAGCTGATCCGGGACGTGCCGGGAGCGATCACGGAGGAGGACGTTGACCGGTACCACGGCGGCCGGGTGGAGGCGACGGCCTTCAAGGTCGCCGACGCGGCATTCGACGGGCGGCGTGACGCCGCCACCCGGCTGTACCGCCACGCGATGGCCACCGGAGTCTCGCCGATCGCCGTGACTGCCGCGCTGGCCCGCAAGGGGCGCCAGATCGCCGCCCTGGTGGACCATCGGGGCAGTGCCGACCGGTTGGCCTCGGACCTCGGCGTGCCTCCCTGGCAGCTGCGTCAGGCCGCCGAGACGGCCCGACGCTGGCAGTCCCACCGGGCGGCGGCCGCCGTGGAGGCGGTGGCACGCGCCGACGCGGAGGCCAAGGGAGCTTCCCGGACGCCCGAGTACGCCGTGGAGCGCGCCATCGGGATCATCGCCGGGTCCGTCGGGCGGTGAGTCCAGCGTCGGCACCTCCCCAGGTGAGACGAGCCCTGGGTTCTCTGCTACGATCTATAGGCAGTGTCTACGGCCCTCGCGGTCGGCACTCCCTGCGGCAGAGAGCTCTCTGCGCGGCGTCAGGCCCCTCTGCCTGATGACGTCGCGCATTCGCCATGGCAACCCCACGCCACTCAGTCTGTCTTCTGCCGCCCAAGCAGGGATGCAGCCCTCACCACACAGTGAACCCAGACAGAAAGACAACACGTGGCAAACATCAAGTCTCAGAAGAAGCGCATCCTCACCAACGAGAAGGCTCGCCTGCGCAACCAGGCCGTCAAGTCCGAGCTGAAGACCGCGGTGAAGAAGGTCCGCAAGGCTGTCGCGGCCGAGGACAAGGACGCCGCGCTGGCGGCGCACCGCGAGGCCGCGCGCAAGCTGGACAAGGCCGTCTCCAAGGGCGTCATCCACAAGAACCAGGCCGCCAACCGCAAGTCCGGTCTGGCCGCCAAGGTCAACGCGCTCTGATCCATCCCGGATCACGCTCGTCTCCGCAGCCGCGGAGTCGGGTGCCGCGGGCCCCGTCGCACATGGTGCGGCGGGGCCCGCGGCGTCCGGGTCACGTCTTCCGGGCACGGAGTCCGTCCTCCGCACGGTGCTGCGCCCGTTTCATGGAAGAATGGAGCGTCAGCCCGACATCCCGTCCCCGAGGGAAGGACCACTCGCACGTGTCTCCGAAGGCCCGCACTCCTCTGGTGCCCGCCGCGACCGATCCTGGCGTGATCCGGAACTTCTGCATCATCGCGCACATCGACCACGGCAAGTCCACACTCGCGGACCGCATGTTGCAGCTGACGGGAGTCGTCCAGCCCCGCGAGATGAAGGCCCAGTACCTGGACCGCATGGACATCGAGCGTGAACGGGGCATCACCATCAAGTCCCAGGCGGTGCGCATGCCCTGGGAGCACGACGGCGAGACCTACGCCTTCCACATGATCGACACGCCCGGCCACGTGGACTTCTCCTATGAGGTCTCCCGCTCGCTGGCCGCCTGCGAAGGGGCGCTGCTGCTGGTGGACGCCGCCCAGGGCATCGAGGCCCAGACGCTGGCGAACCTGTACCTGGCCATGGAGCATGACCTGACGATCATCCCGGTGCTGAACAAGATCGACCTGCCGGCCGCCCAGCCCGAGAAGTACGCCGAGGAGATCGCCCACCTGATCGGCGGCGACCCGGCCGATGTGCTGCGCGTCTCGGGCAAGACCGGTGAAGGTGTGGAGGAGCTCCTGGACCGCATCGTCGAGGAGATCCCCGCCCCGGAGGGCGACGCGCAGGCACCGGCACGCGCGATGATCTTCGACTCGGTCTACGACACCTACCGCGGTGTGGTGACCTTCGTCCGCGTCGTCGACGGCAGTCTTGGGCATCGCGAGCGCATCAAGATGATGTCGACCGGAGCCACTCATGAGCTGCTCGAGATCGGCGTCTCCTCCCCGGAGCCGGAGCCGACCAAGGGGCTCGGCGTCGGAGAGGTCGGCTATCTGATCACCGGCGTCAAGGACGTGCGTCAGTCCAAGGTCGGTGACACCGTCACCTCGCAGGCGAAGCCTGCCGACGCGATCATCGGTGGCTATGACGAGCCCCGCCCGATGGTGTTCTCGGGGCTGTTCCCCATCGACGGCTCGGACTTCCCGGTGCTGCGCGAGGCGCTGGAGAAGCTGCAGCTCAACGACGCCGCCCTCAGCTTCGAGCCGGAGACCTCGGCGGCTCTCGGGTTCGGGTTCCGCGTCGGGTTCCTCGGCCTGCTGCATCTGGAGATCACCCGCCAACGTCTGGAGAGCGAGTACAACCTCGACCTGATCTCCACCGCGCCGAACGTCATCTATGACGTCACGGCGGAGGACGG
Source organism: Nesterenkonia aethiopica (assembly GCF_039534665.1). Lineage (NCBI taxonomy): Bacteria > Bacillati > Actinomycetota > Actinomycetes > Micrococcales > Micrococcaceae > Nesterenkonia > Nesterenkonia aethiopica. The sequence goes on from NZ_BAAAVT010000004.1 coordinate 147,690, forward strand.
CGAGGTCCACGTGGTGACCAACCCCAGCGAGTTCCCCGACGGCAAGGTCTCGGAGATCCGTGAGCCGGTGGTCGCCGCGACGGTGATCGTCCCCAGTGAGTTCGTCGGAGCTGTCATGGAGCTCTGCCAGGCTCGTCGCGGCACCATGGAGGGCATGGACTACCTCTCCGAGGAACGCGTGGAGCTGCGGTACAGGCTTCCCCTGGCGGAGATCGTCTTCGACTTCTTCGATCAGCTGAAGTCCCGCACCAAGGGCTACGCCTCGCTGAACTGGCAGGGTGAGGGAGATCAGGCGGCCGACCTGGTGAAGGTCGACATCCTGCTGCAGGGGGACAAGGTGGACGCCTTCTCCGCGATCACCCACCGCGACCATGCCTATGCCTACGGAGTGAGGATGGCCTCCCGTCTGAAGGAGCTCATCCCGCGCCAGCAGTTCGAGGTTCCGATCCAGGCGGCCATCGGCTCGCGCATCATCGCGCGTGAGAACATCCGCGCCATCCGCAAGGACGTGCTGTCGAAGTGCTACGGCGGAGACATCAGCCGCAAGCGCAAGCTGCTGGAGAAGCAGAAGGAGGGCAAGAAGCGCATGAAGATGGTGGGCACCGTGGAGGTGCCTCAGGAGGCCTTCATCGCTGCTCTGTCCTCCGACGAGGGTGGCGGCGAGAAGGGCAAGAAGTAGGCAGTGCCTGCCACGCTTCCGGTGGGCGATCCGGTCCCGGCCGACGGCGCGCTGCCCGCGCGGGTGCTCGCCGGGCTGGGCGGGCGCGCCTCAGCGCCGCTGGGGCTGTACGTGCACATCCCCTTCTGCTCGGTGCGCTGCGGCTATTGCGACTTCAACACCTACACGGCTGAGGACCTCGGTCCGGGTGCGTCCCGGGAGTCCTACCCGGAGACGCTGATCCGGGAGTTGGAGTTCGCCGCGGATCTGCTGGCACGCTCCGGGGCGCCCGAGCGCCCCTTGCGCACGATCTTCTTCGGCGGCGGCACCCCCACGCTGCTCCCGGCCGAGTCCCTGGCCCGCATCCTGGAGCGCGCCCGGTCCCTGCTCGGGGTGGCCCCGGGGGCGGAGGTCACCACGGAGGCGAACCCCGACACCGTGGACGAAGCCACCGCCGCCACATTGGCCGAGGCCGGATTCACCCGGGTGAGTCTGGGCATGCAGTCGGCGGTGCCGAAGGTGCTGCGCACACTGGACCGCACCCATGATCCTGCCAATGTCACCCGTGCGGTCGACGCCGTCCGGAGCCAGGGCCTTCAGGTCAGCCTGGACCTGATCTATGGCACGCCGGGAGAGACCTTGGAGGACTGGCGCACCAGCCTGGAGACTGCGGTCGCGATGGATCCGGACCATGTCTCGGCGTACTCGCTGATCGTGGAGGAGGGTACCGCGATGGCGGCGAAGGTCCGCCGCGGCGAGCTGCCCGATGTGGATCCGGATGACCATGCGGACAAGTACCTGCTCACCGACGAGCTGCTGAGCGCGGCCGGACACCAGTGGTACGAGGTCTCGAACTTCTCGCGGGATGAGTCGACCCGGTCGCAGCACAACCTGAACTACTGGCGGGACTCCGACTGGTGGGGTGCGGGGCCGGGCGCCCACTCCCACCTGGGCGGACTGCGCTGGTGGAACGTCAAGCACCCCGCCGCCTACGCCCAGCGGCTCCACCAGGGCATCACCCCGGGCCACGGCAGGGAGCTTCTCGACGACGACGCACAGGCGCTGGAGCACCTGATGCTGCGCCTGCGGATCGCCGAGGGCCTCGACGTGGCCGAGCATGAGGCGCTGCCTGGGGCTCGACGCCTCGACGACGGAGTCCTGCGGGCCCTGGTCCACGAGGGGCTGGCGCAGGAGGGACCGTTGAACCCGGACGAGCGGAGCCCGCGCGGACGGGTGGTGCTCACGCTGCAGGGCCGCCTGCTGGCCGATGCGGTGACCCGTCGCCTCAGTGGATGAGGCGCAGGTTCATCCGGTACCGATAGGGGCGACCCTTGTTGCACTCGATGCCCGCCACGAGACCTGAGATCGTCATCACCACCCACAGGAAGACGGCGGCCAGTCCGAAGATCCACCCGATGGCGGGGATCAGCGCCAGCACGTAGCAGACGAGCATCACCACGGTCAGCGGCAGGGTGAAGTTCAGGGCTTCCTTGGACTCCTGTGCGGTGAACGGACCTCGATCCCGGAACACGAGGTAGATGATCAGCGACGGCACGCAGCCCATGAGCCCGCCGAAGTGGGACAGCGTCGCCCAGCGACGGTCCTCCGAAGGGGTCAGCGGCAGCGCCGCGTCGGCGGAGCCCTCGACGCGCTCGGAGTCCCCGGAGTGCTGGCGGCGTCGGTCCGCAGGCCGGTGACGGTCGCCCGAGTTCGGCTGCTGCGGATGTGGCGGCTCGGACTGTGGCACGGCGCCCCTCTCTGATGCTCGTGGGATGGCGGTCGTGCGGACCCGGGAGGCCTGCACGGATGAGGCAGATTCTACCGCCCCCTCCTGGACGTGGGCTGCCGGCGACACCCCCGCGGAGCCGCCGGGCGCAGGCGTCAGCCGGTGACGAAGTCGATGAGCTCCTCGACCCGTCCCAGGAGGGCCGGTTCCAGGTCGGTGTAGCTGGAGACCGTCCCCAGGATCCGCTTCCAGCCGGCGGCGATGTCCCGCTGCCCGGAATGCGGCCAGCCGAGTGCCTGGAGGGTGCCCACCTTGATGTCGATGTGCCGAGGGATGTCGGGCCAGGCCTGAAGTCCCACGAGCTGGGGCTTCACCGCCTGCCAGACATCCACATAGGGGTGGCCCAGTACTGTCACGTTTCCGGCCGCCCCCGGCATGGACATGGCCTCGGCCGCAATGCGGCTCTCCTTGGAGCCCGGGACGAGGTGGTCCAGCAGCACACCCACTCGACGGTCCCGGCTCGGTCCGAACTCCCGCAGGGCCCCGACGAGGTCGTCCGCGCCGTGCAGAGGTTCGACGACGACTCCCTCGAGCCGCAGGTCCTCGCCCCAGACCTTCTCGACCAGTTCGGCGTCATGGGTGCCCTCCACCCAGATCCGGGAGGCCCGGGCGACTCGTGCCCGGGCGCCCTCCACAGCCAGCGAGCCCGATGCGGTGCGGCGGGGGCCCTGCGGGGCGGTGCGAGGCTTCGGCGGGACCAGCTCCACCGGGGCGCCGTCGTGCAGGAACCCGTGCCCCAGTGGGAAGGCCCGGCTGCGGCCGTGGCGGTCCTCCAGGCGGACCACGCGGATGCCGCCGGCCGCCTCCACACCCACCACGGCACCGACCCACCCCGACTCGGTCTCCTCCACCACGGTGCCGTGGTCGGCGGGGAGCGGCGGGACCTCACGGTACTGGGCGCGACGCCGTTCGGCCATGTCCGCGGGGCCCCAGGCGGACCAGTCGGTGGGGAAGTGAGGAGATGTCACAGCCCGGGAGCCTAGCAGCGGCGGCGCCGACTTCGGCGGATCCCGACGACACGCGCTAGAATTGGCACTTGTCGCAGGAGAGTGCCAATCGCCGCCGGGAGAGGAGACCAGCGATGTCTGACACCCGTCGCCTGCAGGTGCTGCGTGCGATCGTGGAGGACTACGTCCAGACCCAGGAGCCTGTCGGGTCCAAGGCGCTGGTGGATCGCCACAACCTCGAGGTCTCTCCGGCCACCATCCGCAATGACATGGCCTTCCTGGAGGCCGAAGGCCTCATCGCGGCCCCACATACCTCCGCGGGCCGGATCCCCACCGACCAGGGGTATCGGCTCTTCGTGGACCGCATCACCGAGGTCCGTCCGCTGTCGCGGGCCGAGCGTCGCGCGATGGACATCCTGGTGGAGGCCGCAGACGACCATGACGCCATGCTGGAGCAGACCGTGCGTCTGCTGGCCATGCTCACAAACCAGGTCGCCGTCCTGCAGCACCCCCAGCAGTCCACGGCGCGCATCCGGCACATCGAGGTCCTGTCCATGGGGCCGCTCAAGGTGCTGGTGGTCGTGATCCTCTCCTCCGGGAAGGTGGAGCAGCGGATGGCCACACTGCCGGAGCCTGTGGACGACGATTCGCTGCAGGTGCTCGGTCAGCGGCTCGCCGGGGAGCTCCACAACCGGTCCGCCTCGGCGCTGCCGCTGCCGGTGGACCGCCTGCTCGGCTCGGTCGAGCCGTCGCTGCGCTCCAGCCTCGCGATCGTCGCCCACACGGTGGAGGCGGTGCTGGAGTCCGGACGGGTGGATCGCATCATCATGGCCGGCACTGCTAACCTCGCCAGGTCTGACCGCGACCTGGGCCCCTCGCTCGGTCCCGTCCTGGAGGCCCTCGAGGAGCAGGTGGTCCTGCTGCGCCTGCTCACCGAGATGGAGCAGGACCGCCGTGGCCTCTCCGTGCGGATCGGTCATGAGACGAGCCATGACTCGCTGTCCGAGACCTCGGTGGTCGCTGCGGAGTACGCGGTCGGCGACGGCGGCGACGCCGCGAAGCTCGGCGTCGTCGGGCCCACACGCATGGACTACGGCTCCACCATGTCGGCGGTGCGAGCCATGGCACGGTACCTGTCCCGGATTCTCTCTGAAGGGTGAGAAGTGACTGACTACTACGAGGCGCTCGGCGTGAGCCGAGAGGCGTCGACCGACGAGATCAAGAAGGCGTACCGGAAGAAGGCGCGCAGGCTGCATCCGGATGTGAACCCCTCGGAGGACGCCGCCGATCAGTTCAAGCTCATCGGACGCGCCTATGAGGTGCTCTCCGACCCGGAGAAGCGCCGCAACTATGACGCCACCGGTGACGAGAACGGCCGGTCGCCCTTCGGCGGCGGATTCGGGGGAGGGAGCCAGGGCTTCGGCGGCTTCAGCGACATCTTCGAGACGTTCTTCGGCGCCGGAGCCTCGGGTCCGGCCTCCCGCACCCGGCGCGGCCAAGACTCCCTCATCCGCGTGCGGGTCGATCTCAAGGACGCCGTGTTCGGCACCACCAAGGAGGTGGAGATCGAGACGGCGGTCACGTGCTCTGTCTGCCATGGCTCGTGCACGCGGGAGGGGACCAGCCCGACGACCTGCCCCGACTGCCACGGTCAGGGCCAGGTCCAGCGGCCCATGCGCTCCATCCTGGGCACCGTCCTGCAGACCGAAGCCTGCGCCCGGTGCTCCGGCTTCGGCAGCATCATCGAGGACCCGTGTCAGGAGTGCGACGGACAGGGCAGGGTGCGCGAACGCCGCACGCTGAAGGTCAAGATCCCCGCCGGCGTGGACAAGGGCAACCGCATCCACCTCGCCGGGGAAGGGGAGGCCGGACTGGCCGGCGGGCCGCACGGCGACCTGTTCATCGAGGTGGACGTCCGGCCCCACGACGTCTTCACCCGACGCGGGAACGACCTGCACGCCACCGTGTCCATCCCCATGACGGCCGCCGCCCTCGGCACCACGGTCAGTCTGGAGACCTTCGACGGGACCGAGGAGATCGAGGTCAAGCCGGGCACGCAGTCGGGCGAGGTGCTGACGCTGCGGGACCGCGGTGTCGCGCACCTGCGCGGCGGCGGCCGCGGTGCGCTGAAGGTGCATCTGAAGGTCGAGACCCCCACCAAGCTGACCGATCGCCAGCGCGAGCTGCTCCGTGAGCTGGCCGCCGAGCGTGACGAGGAGCTGGGGGAGTCCACCACGGAGCACCGGGGGATGTTCGCCAAACTCCGCGAGGCCTGGGACAGCCTGTGACAGCTCCGCTGTTCCACCTGGCGCCGGGACGGCTCGACGGCGTCTCCTGCGGCGACCACGTCCGGCTCGACGGCGCGGAGGGCCACCACGCGGCCACGGTGATGCGCCTCGAGGTCGGGGAGGAGGTCCACCTCTCCGACACGCGCCGGCTGCGGGTCACCGGATCGGTGGTCGAGACGGGGGCCGGTGTGCTGACGGTGGAGGTCTCCGCCGTCGAGGAGGAGCCCGACGAGCGTCCCCGTCTTGTGCTGGTCCAGGCGCTGGCGAAGGACCGCCGGGATCTGCAGGCGATCGAGTCCGCCACGGAGCTCGGCGTGGACCGGATCGTGCCGTGGCAGGCCGAGCGCTCCGTGGCCCGCTGGAAGGCGGGTCGGGAGGCGAAGAAGCACGCGGAGTGGGTCTCGACGGTCCGGGCCGCGGCCAAGCAGACGCGCCGCACCGCCGTCCCCGAGGTGGAGCAGCTGCACACCACCGCGCAGTATGCGGCGGCAGCTGCCGCGGATCCGCGGCGGGCCGTCGTGGTGCTCCATGAGTCAGACGAGCACACTCTGGCCGGCGCGCTGCAGGACGTCGATGCGTCCAGCGTCGAGGAGCTGCATCTGCTGGTGGGCCCGGAGGGAGGGATCTCGCGGGGCGAGATCGAGCGGCTGGTCGCCGCAGGTGCTCGGGTGGCGCGCCTGGGGCGCACTGTGCTGCGTTCGTCGACCGCAGGGCCGGCCGCCCTGGCCGGCGTCCAGGTGCTGCTGGGCAGGTGGGAGCGCGAGGAAGCTCCCGACGACATCACCAGTAGACTGAGCACCGATGACTGATACTCCCTTCACCCCCGCCGACTCCACCTCCGGTGTGGCCGCCGGCGCCGCGGCCTCTCCGGTGGGCAGCATCGAACGCACGGTGCACTTCGCCGACTCCGACACGATGTTCCGTGCCCTCGGCCCGCAGGATCTGGCGATCCGCATCCTCCAGGGCATCTGCCCGGCGGCGTCCATCGGCCTGCGGGACCAGCTGATCACGGTCGCGGGCCCCGAGCAGGACGTCCGGCAGATCGTGGAGATCCTCTCGCAGCTCAAGAGCCTGGCGGCCTCCGGCACCACGGTGGGCGAGGAGATCGTCGAGCAGGTCGCGACCATGGTGCGGGCGAACCAGGCCGGAGCCTCCGCCCGGATGATCACCACCAATATCCTGTCCCACCGGGGCAAGACCATCCGGCCCAAGACGGCGAACCAGCAGACCTATGTGGATCAGATCGACGAGGCCACCGTGGTCTTCGGGATCGGACCCGCCGGCACCGGCAAGACCTACTTGGCCATGGCCAAGGCCGTACAGGCCCTGCAGGCCAAGGAGATCAACCGCATCATCCTCACGCGGCCCGCCGTCGAGGCGGGGGAGAGGCTCGGGTTCCTGCCGGGCAGCCTCAACGAGAAGATCGACCCCTATCTGCGCCCTCTCTACGACGCGCTGCACGACATGATCGACCCGGAGTCGATCCCGCGGCTCATGGAGTCCGGGATCATCGAGGTGGCTCCGCTGGCCTACATGCGTGGCCGGACGCTCAACGACTCCTTCATCATCCTCGACGAGGCCCAGAACACCACCGCCGAACAGATGAAGATGTTCCTGACCCGGTTGGGCTTCAACTCCAAGATCGTGGTCACCGGAGACATCACCCAGGTGGACCTGCCTCATGGCACCGACTCGGGCCTGCGGACCGTGCTGGACATCCTCGACGGCGTCGAGGGCATCACGATCTCGCGCCTGGGCTCCCAGGACGTCGTCCGGCATCAGCTCGTGGGCCGGATCGTCGACGCCTATGAGTCCTTCCAGCAGCGGCAGGACAGCCGACGTTCCACGGGGACAGGCGGTGGGCCCCAGGGCGCTCGTCGGAGCCCGCAGGACCGACGGCGGCCCCGCAGCGAGAGGACCGCCATGGCCGAGGACGAGCGCTGATGCCGTCCTCGGAATCTGCCTGCACGCGGCCGGCGGGTGTGGCGATCAGCGATGAGTCCGGCTCCTCCGCGCTGGCGGAGGACGTGCAGGAGATGCTCGGGCGCCTCACCGGGATGCTCTATGCCCGGCTGCATCTCTCTCGGGAGGTCGAGCTGACCGTGACCCTCGTCGACGAGGCCCGGATGGCGCAGCTGCACCTTGACTGGATGGACCTGCCCGGTCCCACCGACGTGATGAGCCTGCCCATGGACGAGCTGCGCCCGGGCACCGCCGAGGAGCCCGTGGCCGAGGGCATGCTCGGTGACATCGTGATCTGCCCGGAGGTGGCGCGCCGGCAGGCGGAGGAGGCGGGACACGGGACCGGTGACGAGCTCGCCCTGCTCACGGTCCACGGGGTCCTGCACCTGCTCGGACACGACCATGTCGAGCAGGACGAACGTCAGGTGATGTTCGCGCTCCAGGCACGGCTCCTGGAAGAGTTCCTCGGGCGACGGGCCCCGACCCCGACCGTCGACGGACCATGAGCAGCGTCCTGCTCGCCCTGGCGGGTCTGCTGTGCGCCGCCGTCGCCGCGGTGCTCTCCACCGCCGAGGCCGCCTTCATGCGTCTCTCCCGGCGCGAGGCAGAGGACATCGCAGAGAGGCAGGGCTCGCGAGCCGTCCAGAAGATCCTGCTGGAGCCGGTGCCGCACACCGTGGCGCTGCAGCTGTGGCGGTGGATCTTCGCCAGCGCGGCGGTCGTGCTGGTCACGGTGGCGGTGCTGTTCCTCCTCGATGACGTCGCCCTGGCAGCCCTCGTCGCCGCGCTGGTGCTGCTGGCCGGCGGCGTCGTGCTGGCCACGCTCTCTCCACGCCGACTCGGGCGGGCACATCACCTGGTGGTCTCTGCCGCCACCGCCCGACTGGTACGGGGGCTGCGGCTGGCGCTCGGCCCCGTCCCGGTCGTGCTGGCCCGCGTCGGCGCCCGCATCGCACCCGGCACGGATGACGCATACCAGGGGTTCTTCGATGACGAGGAGTTCCGCGAGTTCGTGGCCCGTGCCTCCGAGACGGACATCCTCGAGGACGCCGAGGCAGAGCTCATCCAGTCCGTCTTCGACCTCTCCGCGACTCGGGTCCGGGCGGTCATGGTGCCGCGCACGGACATGGTCACCGTGGACACCGTGGCCACGCTGCCGGAGGTGATGACGTTGTTCCTGAGGTCCGGATACTCGCGTGTGCCGGTGGTGCGCGGATCCGCCGACGACATCACGGGGATGGTGTACCTCAAGGACGTGGCATTCCTGGAGCACCAGCTGCGCGCCGGCGAGGTCTCCGATGAGTTCCGCGGCCGGACCGCGGACACGATCACGGTGGACGAGGTCCAGCGTGACGTGCGGTACGTGCCCGAGTCCAAGATGGTCTCCGAGTTCCTCTCCGAGCTCCAGCGGGAGTCCACGCATGTGGCCGTCGTGGTCGATGAGTACGGCGGCACCGCCGGTCTCGTGACCTTGGAGGACCTGATCGAGGAGATCGTGGGGGAGATCGTCGACGAATACGACGTCGAGTCCGCCGAGGTGGAGGAGCTCGAGGACGGACGCCGTCGCCTCGCGGCCCGCATGGCGGTGGACGACTTCGCCGACCTCTTCGACCTCGACCTCGACGACGAGGACGAAGTCGACACGCTCGGCGGGCTGCTCGCCAAGACTCTCGGACGAGTGCCGATCGCAGGCTCCGAGGTCGAGATCGACGGGGTCGTGCTGCGGGCCGACCGTCTCGAGGGTCGACGCAACCGGGTGAGCCATGTGCTCGCCTGGGAGGTCGAAGGTCGCCGCGGGGCCCGGGCCGGGCTCGGCACCGAGGACGCCCCCGAGGTCTTCGCCCATGAGGCCCAGGACCGTCGGGAGGCCGGCGCGGAGGCACCCACCCCCGGACCGACCACTGCCACAGGATCGGCCGCTCAGCACGACGCCGACCAGCACGACGCCGGAGAGCAGGACGCGCAGGACCGGCACGATCCACACGACCAGGACCACAGGACCGACCGGCAGGAGCAGCGGTGAGCACCGACGCAGAGATCACCTTCGCAGAGCATGATGAGAACCACCGCGCGGGATTCGCCAGCTTCGTGGGGCGCCCCAACGCCGGGAAGTCGACGCTGACCAACGCGTTGGTCGGCTCGAAAGTGGCGATCACCTCCTCGAAGCCCCAGACCACGCGCCACACCATCCGCGGGATCGTCCATCGGGAGGATGCCCAGCTGGTCCTGGTGGACACCCCGGGTCTGCACCGGCCCCGGACGCTGCTGGGCCAGCGGCTCAACGATCTGGTCATCGACACGCTCTCCGAGGTCGACGTGGTCGGCTTCTGCCTGCCGGCGGACCAGAAGATCGGCCCGGGGGACCGGTTCATCGCCGGGCAGCTGACCAAGGTCCCGCATAAGCCGGTGGTCGCCCTGGTGACCAAGACCGACACCGTGCCGCGGGATGCCCTGGCCGAGCAGCTGATGGCCGTGGACCAGCTGGGCCGTGAGCACCTCGCCGGCGAGGGTCGCCAGGCCGACGGCTTCTCCGCCATCATCCCCGTCTCGGCGGTCGCGGGGGACCAGGTCGACGTCGTCGCCGATGAGCTGGCGGCCATGATGCCGCTCTCCCCGCCCCTGTACCCGCAGGGGGACCTCACGGACGAGCCCGAGGCGGTCATGGTCGCGGAGCTCGTCCGGGAGGCCGCTCTCGAGGACGTCCGCGACGAGCTGCCGCATTCGATCGCCGTCGTCGTGGAGGAGATGGTCCCCCGCGAGGGACGCCCGGAGGACCGCCCGCTGCTCGACGTCCGGGTCAGCATCCACGTGGAGCGTGACTCGCAGAAGGCGATCATCATCGGCCGCCGGGGCGCGCGGCTGAAACAGATCGGCACACAGGCCCGCGAGGGCATCAAGAAGCTGCTCGGGACGCCCGTCTATCTGGATCTCCACGTCAAGGTCAGCAAGGACTGGCAGCGGGACGCCAAGAAGCTGGGCCGTCTGGGATTCTGAAGGCCCGGGGCACCAGGTGTCCGGCCGGTCCACACTCTGGAACGTCCGGCGTCAGGTCATGGGCAGCGCGCAGATGACGTGCTAGCGTGAGAGACGTGCTGACCTTCACGACCGCACCGCGACTACTACAGCTTCTCCGCCGCAGCGGGGACCAGCTGTCGCGCGTGCAGCACATCATCCACGGCGCAGCATCCTGACGAGCCGAACCCCGTTGCGGAGTCTCATACCCCGGTCCTGCTGACCGGCGCCTCGGCTTCTCGACCGCACTCTCTCGACCCAAGGATGAACCATGCGCACTCTGCAGCAGACCTCGCCGATGCCGTATCACCGGTACGTGCCCTTCCAGGACCAGATCACCGTCTCCCTGCCGGATCGGACCTGGCCGGACAAGGTCATCACCTCCGCTCCGCGGTGGTGCGCCGTCGATCTCCGTGATGGCAACCAGGCGCTGATCGATCCCATGTCTCCGGAGCGGAAGCACCGGATGTTCGACCTGCTGGTCGCGATGGGCTACAAGGAGATCGAGGTCGGCTTCCCGGCGGCCTCGCAGACGGACTTCGACTTCGTGCGGCAGCTCGTCGAGCAGGACCGCATCCCCGACGACGTCTACATCCAGGTCCTCACCCAGGCCCGGGAGCACCTCATCGAGCGGACCTTCGAGGCGATCGACGGCGCCCCACGAGCCATCGTCCACCTCTACAACTCCACCTCGGTGCTCCAGCGCGAGGTCGTCTTCCGCCAGGACAAGGACGGCATCGTGGACATCGCTACCCAGGGTGCCCGCCTCTGCCTCAAGTACGAAGAGCAGATGCGTTCGGGCACCGAGGTCGTCTACCAGTACTCGCCGGAGTCCTTCACGGGCACCGAGCTGGAGTTCGCCGCGCACATCTCGGACGAGGTCGTCGACGTCTTCGGCGCCTCCCCGGAGAAGAAGGTCATCGTGAACCTGCCGGCCACGGTGGAGATGGCCACACCCAATGTGTACGCGGACTCCATCGAGTGGATGCACCGCAATCTGCGCAACCGCGACTCGATCATCCTCTCCCTGCACCCGCACAACGACCGGGGCACCGGCGTGGCCGCCGCCGAGCTGGGCTACATGGCCGGGGCGGACCGCATCGAGGGATGCCTGTTCGGCAACGGCGAGCGCACCGGCAACGTGGACCTGATCACGCTGGGCATGAATCTCTTCAGCCAGGGTGTGGACCCTCAGATCGACTTCCGGGACATGGACCACATCCGCCGCACCGTCGAGCACTGCAACCAGATGCCGGTGCCGGAACGCTCCCCGTACGGCGGCGATCTGGTGTTCACCGCCTTCTCCGGCTCTCACCAGGACGCCATCAAGAAGGGCTTCGAACACATCGAACGGAGGGCCGAGGAGCAGGGACAGGACGTCGCCGACGTCACCTGGGCTGTGCCGTACCTGCCCATCGACCCGAAGGACATCGGCCGCAGCTATGAGGCGGTCATCCGGGTGAACTCGCAGTCCGGCAAGGGTGGGGTGGCCTACCTGCTGAAGTCGGAGCACGGGATCGATCTGCCGCGCCGTGCCCAGGTCGAGTTCTCCCAGGTCATCCAGCACCGTGCAGATGCCGACGGCGGCGAGGTCTCCGGGGAGGAGATCTGGCAGGTCTTCCGGGACGAGTATCTGCCGGTGGACAGCGCGGCCCGCCGTTGGGGCCACTACCGCATCGGGGAGGTCCGCACCTCCTCGACGGCGGAGGGCGCCTTCTCCATGGACCTGCAGCTCCAGACCAACGGGTCGGTGGTCGAGCATCACGCCGAAGCCAACGGCCCTGTCGCGGCGCTGGTGGAGATCCTGGGCCGCGACGGCGTCGACGTCCGGGTGCTCGACTACACCGAGCACGCGATGAGTCAGGGAGGCGACGCCCAGGCGGCGGCTTTCGTGGAATGCGCCATCGGGGATCGCGTCCTGTGGGGCGTGGGCATCGACCACAACACCACGGCGGCCTCCCTGCAGGCGGTGGTCTCGGCGGTGAACCGAGCGATCCGCGACACGGAGTCGTAGACTCGATCCGTGGCCGGATCGACCTTCGCCTCGCGCAGCTATCGCGACAACGCCCTGATCCTGCGCACCCGCAACCTGGGGGAGGCGGACCGCATCATCACGATGCTCACCGCCGAGCACGGTCTGGTGCGCGGCGTGGCCAAGGGTGTGCGCCGGACGTCGTCGAAGTTCGGCGCCACCCTGGAGCCGTTCATGGTGGCCGATGTGCAGCTCGTCCATGGGCGCAGCCTGGACATCGTCACGCAGGCCGTGTCGAAGGGCGCGTATGGGGCGATGATCGTCGCCGACTATGAGAAGTACACCCGCGCGCACGTCATGGCGGAGGCGGCCGAACGGCTGACCGAGTCTGATCCCGAGGACAGTCGGCCGCAGTTCCGGCTGCTGCACGGGGCGCTCTCTGCCCTGGCCCGTGGGGTGCACGCTCCCGACCTGGTGCTGAACTCCTATCTTCTGAGGGCTCTGAGCACCGCCGGATGGGCTGTGACCTGGACCGCCTGTGTGGCCTGCGGCCGGCCCGGCCCCCAGCCGGGGTTCCATGCGGGCCTCGGGGGGCCGGTCTGCCCGGACTGCCGTCCGCCCGGGACGCGGACTCTGGCTCCGGCGACCACGGATCTGCTCCACGCGCTGCAGCACGGATCGTGGCAGAGCGCATCGGCGGCCGCTCCGGAGGCACGTCATGAGGCCTCCTCCGTGGTGACCAGCTACGTCCAGCATCATCTGGAGCGGAGACTCAGCTCGCTCGGGTGATAATGGAGTCCATGGCTTCACAGCGCAGCGCCGCCCGGCGCCCGTACTCGGACCCCTGGCCCCATCGCGACGGCGCACGACCTCCGACGCTGCCGACAGAACTGATCCCCCGTCACGTGGCCGTCGTCATGGACGGCAACGGACGGTGGGCGAACCAGCGCGGACTGCCGCGCACCGACGGCCACCGGGCCGGCGAGGCCTCGCTGATGGAGGTCATGGCGGGAGCGGTGGAGGTCGGCGTCGAGCATGTCTCCGTCTATGGCTTCTCCACGGAGAACTGGCGCCGCTCGCCAGAGGAGGTGCGCTTCCTCATGACCTACTCGCGGGACGCGCTGCGTCGCCAGAGGGACGTCCTGCACGATTGGGGCGTGCGAATCCGGTGGAACGGGAGGCGCCCGCGGCTGTGGCGCTCGGTGATCAAGGAGCTGGAGGCCGCCGAGGAGCAGACCCGGGGCAATGACCGGTGCACTCTGACGATGTGCGTGAACTACGGAGGCCGGGCCGAGATCACCGACGGTGTACGGCGCATCGCCGAGAAGGTCGCCGCAGGGGAGCTGAATCCGGCCCGCATCCGCGAATCCACCATCGCGGCGCACCTGGACGAGCCCGACCTGCCGGACGTGGACCTCTTCCTGCGGAGCTCGGGGGAGCAGCGCATCTCGAACTTCCTGCTGTGGCAGTCCGCCTATGCCGAGATGGTCTTTCTCGATGTGCTGTGGCCCGATGTGGACCGCACCACGCTGTGGCATGCCATCGAGCTCTATGCTCAACGGGATCGCCGCTACGGTGCGGCCGTGGACCGGGTGGCCCCCTCGGCCGCCTCGGCAGGATCGGCGGGGTCGGCCGACTCGGCTTCCGGGGCGTAGGCCCGCAGCCACCGGCGCACCTCGTCGAAGGCCTGCAGCCGGACCGGTTCGGGAGAGGCGAAGACATCGTGCATCGCCCGGGCGAGTCGCACCACGGTGACGCGGCCGCCCAACCGGACGGCGCGGCGCGCCAGCAGCTCCACATCCAGGACGATGTCGGACTCGCGCAGCTGATCCTTCCATTGGCGGCTGTACACCGTCTGAGTCGACAGCAGCACCAGCACCGGCTCCTGGACGTCGAGTCCGTCGTAGACCTGACGGTGCCCCGCCAGGACTGCACGCAGCCATCCGGCCGGCATGGGAAAGGACCGACGGGGCCGCCAGAGCGGGTGCAGGCTCCACTCTCCGTGGGCCTGGTCCGAGAGGGACTGCCAGTAGTTGTCCACCCGCGGCAGCCGCAGCGGGCGCCGGGGGTTCAGATGGCTCAGCGGCGCGAGCAGACCTTCGACGGCGGCCCGTGCGGCCGCATCGCCGGGCAGCTCCAGCCACGGACTGTTGAGGATCAGGCCCGAGGCGCGGCCGGGGTGCCGGTGCGCCCACAGCGCGGCGACGAGTCCGCCGGTCGAGTGGCCGTGGATCAGCGGTGCCGGGGCCTGAGGATGCTCGGACCGGATGACCTCCAGGGCGGATTCGAGGTCGGCGTCGTATTCGGTGAGGTCATCGATGTACCCCGGAGTCTGCCAGCTGCGCAGGCTGCGTCCGTAGCGGCGGAGGTCCAGCGCGTAGAAGGGCCGACCCGCGGCGGCGAAGCTGCGGGCCAGCGGAGTGTTGTAGAAGTAGTCGGACCAGCCGTGCAGGTGCAGCACCGGCGCGAGCGGACCGCCGTCGTGGGCGGTGTCATGGGCGGTGTCGTGCTTGGGGGTTCCGTCGTAACGGACCAGCGTGGCGCTGAGCGGTCCCTCCTCGTCCTCGCCCAGCGGCAGGGTGCGCCTGACACATCCGGGCAGGATGTCGGGAACCCAGTCTCCGGCCGGAGCGTCCTCCATCAGGCCCTCGGAGCCGAGGGAGGGGCCGGGCGAAGAGTCGTGCGGT
Source organism: Nesterenkonia aethiopica (assembly GCF_039534665.1). Classification (NCBI taxonomy): domain Bacteria; kingdom Bacillati; phylum Actinomycetota; class Actinomycetes; order Micrococcales; family Micrococcaceae; genus Nesterenkonia; species Nesterenkonia aethiopica. Next base: position 163,002 of record NZ_BAAAVT010000004.1, read on the forward strand.
GCTGAGTCGTGTGGTGCTGTGTCGTGTGGTGCTGTGTCGTGTGGTGCTGTGTCGTGCGTGTGCGCCATTCCACCATCTTAGGGAGCCGCCGCTGACATGCGCCGCCGAGCTTGAGGAGGCCCGTCCTGCGCGGTGGCCGACATAGGATAGGAACATGCCTGGAGAGAACATCGCCGCTGAGAATCCCGCAGCATCCGCCCCCTCCGCCGCCACGCCCTCGGAACCCACTCGGGCCGCGCGGCGCGCGGCCACCGCGGCCGAGGCCCCGGATCCGCTGTACTCGTTCCTGTTCCGCCGGGTGTTCTCCCGCATGGACCCCGAACATGCGCATCACCTGGTGGTCCGTGGGCTGCGCCTCGCGGAGTCGCTGGGGGCCACCCGCCTGCTGGAGAAGGCCACTCGGCCAGCGCCCGAGCTGGAGCGCCACGTCCTGGGACGCCGCTGGCCGTCGCCCTTCGGCCTGGCCGCAGGCTTCGACAAGGGAGCCGTGGCGGTGCTGCCGCTGGCGGCCCTGGGCTTCGGACATGTGGAGATCGGCACCGTGACGGCCCAGGCGCAGTCAGGGAACGCTCGGCCCCGGCTGCTCCGGCTCCTGCAGGACCGTGCCCTGATCAATCGCATGGGCTTCAACAACGACGGCGCCGAGGTGGTCCGGGGGAGACTCGACGAGGTGCGTCATCGGATCGAGAACCTGAAGTCCGCTGGGAGGCACGCTCCCCTGGTGGGGGTGAACATCGGCAAGACGAAAGTCGTCCCACTCGAGGATGCAGTGGAGGACTACCTGCTGTCTGCTCGCCGGCTGGCGCCGGTGGCCGACTATCTGGTGGTCAATGTGTCCTCGCCGAACACCCCGGGTCTGCGCCAGCTGCAGGACATCGAAGCGCTGCGCCCGCTCCTTGAGGCCGTCGGACGGGAAGCTGACTCCGTAGCCCGGCGTCACGTGCCGCTGCTGGTGAAGATCGCGCCGGACCTGGCTGACGAGGACGTCGACGCCGTCGCCGACCTCGTGGCGGATCTGGGGCTCGACGGCGTCATCGCCACCAACACGACGATCTCCCGGGAAGGGCTCCGCTCGTCGCGCCAGGCGGTCGAGAAGGCCGGGGCGGGCGGACTGAGCGGGCCGGTGCTCGCCGCACGCTCCGTCGAGGTGCTGCGTCGGCTGCGTGAGCGTCTGCCGGAGGAGACCACGGTGATCTCCGTCGGGGGAGTGGTCAGCGCCGAGGACGTCGCCCAGCGGCTCCGGCACGGCGCGGACCTGGTGCAGGGCTACAGCGCCTTCATCTATCAGGGACCGCTGTGGGTCCGGCGCATCAACCGTGGACTGGCCGCGATGGCGCCGGAATGCCTCAGGCGGGAAACTCGCCGCGGCTGACCAGCGGCTTGGGGAGGCGCAGACGGCGGATCTGCAGTGCGCGCATGATGGCGTAGAAGCGGATCCCCTTCTCCTTCTCCCCGAAGCGCTCTTCGATCTTCCGGCGCACGCTGCGGGCCACCCACCAGCACTCGATGAGCACTACGAGCACCAGCAGCCACAGGAACTGGCTCATGATGATGCGCATCTGCTCAGGCACGGCGAGGGAGACGAAGAGGAACAGCAGCACCACGATCAGCATCCACTCGCCGACCCCGGTGCGGGCGTCGATCCAGTCCCGCACGAATCGGCGCTGGGGGCCCCGGTCCCGCACAGGCAGGTAGCGCTCGTCGCCGGTCTCCATAGCCACGCGCTGCTTCTCCCGCAGCTGCCGCATGTGCTCGCGCTGGGCCTGCTTGGCGGCGCGTCGGTCGTCCGGCACCAGTGGGCGCTTCCTTGCGGCCACCTGGTCCTTCCGCCGGGGCGTGGGCTGCCCCTTGGGCTGGGGGAGGCGCTTGTGCGCCTCCTGCTCGGCCTGTTCGGCGTCGCGGTGGGCGGCCTCGGCCTCTTCCTGCTGCTTCTTCTTTCGTCCTAGCACCGTGCCAGTCTACCGGGAATGATCGCGGACTCCTCCGGCGTTGATACGGTGAGACCCAGAGACCGACCCAGACCGACACCCGTCGAGATCGGAAGAGGTGCACGGATGACCACTCCCACCCAGGACACCACCGCGGAGGCCGCTCCGGAGGCCCAGGAGATCGCAGGAACCGTGGAGGGGCACAAGCCTCACCAGGTCGAGCTGACCGAGACGGCCGCCCAGAAGGTCGCTTCGCTGCTCGAGCAGGAGGGCCGTCAGGACCTGCGCCTGCGTGTGGCCGTGCAGCCCGGCGGCTGCTCGGGCCTGATCTACCAGCTGTACTTCGACGAGCGCCTCCTCGACGGTGACGCGCTGCGTGAGTTCGGCGGCGTACAGGTCGTGGTCGACAAGATGAGCGTGCCGTACCTGGAGGGCGCCACGATCGACTTCGAGGACTCCATCTCCAAGCAGGGCTTCACGATCGACAACCCGAACGCCGGAGGCTCCTGCGCCTGCGGCGACTCCTTCCACTGAGACTGCGCAGGAGACTCCGTGTAAGAGAGGCCGCAGGGACCCGGGCCGCGCGCCAGCGCGGTGCGGGCGTCGGCCGAACGGGCTCCTGCGCCTGCGGCGACTCCTTCCACTGAGACTGCGCAGGAGACTCCGTGTAAGAGAGGCCGCAGGGACCCGGGCCGCGCGCCAGCGCGGTGCGGGCGTCGGCCGAACGGGCTCCTGCGCCTGCGGCGACTCCTTCCACTGCGCGACGCGCCTGAGCCACGTCGGATCGACTGACCGATCAGCAGGCTGGCGGGCGATGCCGACATCGGCGTCATATTCACGACACGGCGGGACGTCACAGATGGCTGTGCCGATCGTCGTCTCCGAGCTCACGAGAACTCCGCCTCTCCCGCGTTTCTACGCGGCGTAGAAGCGGAGTTCTCGTGCATCTGCCCTGGTCACCACGGAGGCCTCCGGAGGATGCTGACGGCGGTCACAGCGGTTCCCGCCGTGTCATAGCCGCGGCGGGCGGGGGGCGAACTACTACAGTTGGTAGTAATCTTGTCGTCGAAGCGTCCAAGGCCGTCCAGCGCAGCTCGTCCCCGTGCGACCAGCAGTCCCCAGGGCGGCCCCATAACGTGCCGATCGCATTCGCACACCGAGGAAGAGGAAGGGCCGTCTGTGAGTTCGCAGAAACGAACCGGCAGCCGAGGCCAGCGCGCCGTCAAAGGGATGGTGCTGGCCACCGCGGCGGCACTGGTGCTGACCGGCTGTTCGGAGCAGGTCCAGCGTGGCTGGCTCCCCGGCAGCCGTGAGACCACCAGCAACACTGCTGAATTGACCGACCTGTGGGTCAACTCCTGGATCGCAGCTCTGGCTGTCGGTCTGCTGACGTGGGGCCTCATGCTGTGGTGCATGGTGGCCTACCGGCGTCGCAAGGGTGAGACGGGCTACCCGCGCCAGCTGGCGTACAACATCCCGCTCGAGATCATGTACACCATCGTGCCGCTGGTCATGGTGGGCGTCCTGTTCTTCTACACCGACCAGGTGCAGCGCTCCGTGGACGAGCCGAACGAGGACCCGGACCTCGTCGTCGACGTCCGGGGCAAGCAGTGGGCCTGGGACTTCAACTACAGCTATGACGGCGACGAGCGCTACTTCGCCGGCACCCAGGCCCACCTCACCGGTGAGGACGGCGTGCGTGACACGCTGCCGACCCTGTACCTCCCGGTCGACCAGTCCGTGACGTTCGAGCTGAACTCCCGCGATGTCATTCACTCGTTCTGGATCCCCGCCTTCCTGCAGAAGCGCGACATGATCCCCGGACGCACCACCGAGATCCACCTGACTCCTCAGGAGGAGGGCAGCTTCGACGGCAAGTGCGCCGAGCTCTGCGGCGAGTACCACTCCGAGATGCTGTTCAACGTGGAGGTCGTCTCCGAGCAGGAGTTCCGCGACTACCTGCAGACTCTGCCCGAGGGCCACCTGGGCGACGAGTACGACCGCAACATCAACCTTCACGACGACGTGACCGCGACCGAAGGGGACTGATCGTGGCGACCTATGAATACACCGCTGACGAACGCGCGGTCGAGTCGCGCGTCGTACCCCGGTCGAAGGGGCGCATCGTCGTCAACTGGCTGACGACGACCGACCACAAGACGATCGGGTACATGTATCTGATCGCCTCCTTCCTGTTCTTCTGCATCGGCGGCGTGATGGCGCTGATCATCCGCGCGGAGCTCTTCGAGCCCGGCATGCAGCTGCTGCAGACCAAGGAGCAGTACAACCAGCTGTTCACCATGCATGGCACGGTGATGCTGCTGATGTTCGCCACGCCGCTGTTCGCCGGTTTCGCCAACGTCATCATGCCGCTGCAGATCGGCGCACCCGACGTCGCGTTCCCCCGGCTCAACGCCCTGGCGTTCTGGTTCTTCCTCTTCGGGTCGCTGATCGCCGTCTCCGGCTTCCTGACCCCGCAGGGGGCCGCGTCCTTCGGCTGGTTCGCCTACGCGCCGCTGTCGGACACCACCTACTCGCCCGGTGTGGGTGGGGATCTCTGGGTCTTCGGCCTGGCGCTGTCCGGCTTCGGGACCATCATGGGTGGTGTCAACTTCATCACCACGATCATCTGCATGCGTGCTCCCGGCATGACCATGTGGCGCATGCCGATCTTCACCTGGAACACCCTGATCACCGCGATCCTGATCCTCATGGCGTTCCCCCCGCTGGCCGCTGCACTCTTCGGCCTGGGGCTGGACCGTCGCTTCGGCGGGCACATCTTCGATCCGGAGTCGGGCGGCGCCATCCTGTGGCAGCACCTGTTCTGGTTCTTCGGGCACCCTGAGGTCTACATCATCGCGCTGCCGTTCTTCGGGATCATCTCGGAGATCCTGCCGGTCTTCAGCCGCAAGCCGATCTTCGGATACAAGGGTCTGGTCTACGCCACGATCGCCATCGCGGCGCTGTCGGTGACCGTCTGGGCGCACCACATGTATGTGACCGGTGCGGTCATGCTGCCGTTCTTCGCGCTGATGACCATGCTCATCGCCGTGCCCACCGGAGTGAAGTTCTTCAACTGGATCGGCACCATGTGGCGAGGGTCCATCACGTTCGAGACCCCGATGCTCTGGAGCCTCGGGTTCCTGGTGACCTTCCTCTTCGGCGGTCTGACCGGCATCATCCTGGCCTCACCGCCTCTGGACTTCCACCTCTCCGACACCTACTTCGTGGTGGCGCACTTCCACTACGTGGTCTTCGGCACGGTGGTGTTCGCGATGTTCGCCGGATTCTACTTCTGGTGGCCCAAGTGGACCGGAAAGATGCTCAACGAGCGTCTGGGCAAGATCAACTTCTGGATGCTGTTCATCGGCTTCCACGGGACGTTCATGATCCAGCACTGGCTCGGCGTGATGGGCATGCCTCGTCGGTACGCCGACTACCTGGTCGAGGACGGCTTCACCGCCATGAACCAGTTCTCCACGGTCTTCTCGATGATCCTCGGGGCGTCCCTGATTCCGTTCTTCTGGAACGTCTGGATCACGCACCGCAAGGGCCGCAAGGTCCACGTGGACGACCCGTGGGGCTTCGGCGGATCCCTGGAGTGGGCGACGTCCTGCCCGCCTCCGCGGCACAACTTCTATTCGTTGCCGCGGATCCGGTCCGAGCGCCCCGCGCTGGACCTGCACCACCCGGAGCTCTCCGACCGCCACAGCCTGCACACGCCAGCTGGTAAGGTGTTCGGTCCCGCTGATCAGAAGGACAAGGCAGGTATCTGATGAAGACGAACACCGGACTCTTCGGCCTCCTGGGCGTCTTCGTCCTGGTCGTGGCCTTCATCTACGGCTTCCTCACCGGCTTCGAGGAGCTGGCGGGCTTCCCGCTGCTGCTGCTCACCGCGGGCCTCGGGTTCATGCTCTGGTTCTACCTGCGCCAGACGGACAAGCACTCTGAAGTGATGGACGGGGACAACCCGGAGGGTGAGATCCACCAGCAGGCTGGCAACTACGGCGAGTTCGCCCCGTGGAGCTGGTGGCCGCTGGGTCTCGGCTTCTCCTGCGCCTTCGTGTTCTTCGGCATGGCCTTCGACTGGTGGGTCGTGTTCATCGGCGCCATTCCGGCCATCTTCTTCGTCACCGGCTGGGTGCTGGAGTACAACCGGAAGCGCTACGCGCACTGACCCGATCAGGCGGGGCTGACCGCCCCTCCAGGGCGATGTCGCCCCGCATGCCGCAGCGACGCCCGTCGGCGCCTTCAGGGCCCGGCGGGCGTCGGCGTGCGTGCCTCCACCGTTAGGATCTCTCCATGACCATCCGCCCCATCACCATCCATGGCGAGCCGGTGCTGCATCGCCGAGCCGCAGAGGTCGAGGCCGTCGACGACACGGTGCGTCAACTGGTCCAGGACATGTACGAGACCATGGACGCCGCCCACGGTGTGGGCCTGGCCGCCCCGCAGATCGGCGTCGGGCTGCGGATCTTCACCTATACCTACGCCGACTCCGGCGACGCCCCCTCACGGGGAGCGTTCGTCAACCCCACGCTGCGGCTCATCGGCAGGGTCTCGAAGACCGCGCCCGACCCCGATGAGGAGACCGAGGGCTGCCTCTCGGTGCCCGGATACGGCTTCCCCCTCAAACGCAGCGACCACGTGGAGATCACCGGGCTCGACGAGTACGGTCAGCTCAGACGGCTCGAGGCCACCGGCTGGTTCGCCCGCATCATGCAGCATGAGTACGACCACCTGGACGGGTATCTCTACGTGAATCGTCTCGATCAGAAGTGGGCACGTCGCTGGAAGAAGGCGATGAAGAAGGAGGGGTGGACCCAGGAGGGGAACACCTGGATGCCCGGTATCGATCCGGACCCGTTCGGCCACGGTGAGCCTGAGGACGAGGACTGACTGACGGCCAGTCGGTGGGATCAGCTGCCGCGACCAGACGTCGGGACCGGGCCCGGGGGGTCGGCAGACCAGTTCAGCCGCGGCTGAACTCCACCCAGTTCACTAGCACGCTGTGGGCCGCTCCCGAGTCCAGGGCTTCGGCCGCGCGGTCCCTGTTCGCGCGCAGACGGTCCAGCAGGTTTCCCTCCGAGCTCTCATCGGCAGCGGTCAGCCCGGCGGCGGCGTTGATCAGCACAGCGTCCCGCACAGGCCCCCGGTCACCCCGGAGCACGCGCCGGACGATCTCGGCGTTGTCATCTCCTGCGCCGCCGCGCAGCGCGTCCACCTCCACCTGGGCCACTCCGAGGTCGGCGGGGTGGATCTCGTGGTGCTCCACGATCCCCTCCCGCACCTCCCAGACGTCCGTCGGTGCCGAGGTGGTGATCTTGTCCCGGCCGTCCTGTCCCCGGAACACCAGCCCCCGGGTCCCCCGGGACGCCAGCACCTGGGCCATCTTCGGAGCGAGGCCGCGGTGCGCGCAGCCGAGCGCCTGGGCATCCACCCGCGCGGGATTCGACAGAGGGCCCAGGAAGTTGAAGATCGTGCGGACACCCAGCTGACGTCGCGCCGGGGCCACGAAGCGCATGGAGGGGTGGAAGCTCTGGGCGAAGAGGAAGGTGATGCCGACCTCGGTGGCCGCCCGAGCGACACGCTCTGGGTCCATGGAGAGGTCCACGCCGAGCGCCTCGATGACATCGGCCGCGCCGGCCGTCGTCGAGGCTCCGCGGTTGCCGTGCTTGACCACCCGGGCACCGGCCCCGACAGCCACCAGCGAGGACATGGTCGAGATGTTCACCGTGCCCAGACGGTCGCCGCCGGTTCCTACGATGTCGAGGGTGGGGCCGGGGATGGAGATGTCCACGGCTTTGGCCATCATGGTCGAGGAGAGCCCGACGAGCTCTTCCGCCGTCTCGCCCTTCGCCCGCAGCGCGATCAGGAAGCCGGCGATCTCGGCGTCGGTCAGCTCGCCTCCCATGAGGCGCTCCATGGCCCAGGCGGAGGCCTCCGCGGTGAGGTCCTCGCCGCCCAGCAGGGCGTCCAGCAGATGCGGCCAGGTGGTCTGTGAGGCGGGGGAGGTCTCAGTCACCGGACCAGGATATCCCGGCCCACGACACGCCGTTTCTCTACATTTCGTAGAAATTTCCGACACATTCTCGCGGGCCCCGACCTTGGTACTTCCTGGGAATGACGGGGATCGCCGGTCTGACAAGGAACTGGGGGAGGCGCCACACCCCCTTCGTCGATGGCGAACGGGCGTCGATTCAGGCAATAATGTCCTCGTGACGTCTGCAACCCAAGCCCCCAATGCTCCGGCGCGCACGCTGCCGAACCGCCCGAACATGGTGTCCGTGGGCACCATGGTCTGGCTGACCAGCGAGCTCATGTTCTTCGCCGGCCTGTTCGCGATGTTCTTCACCCTGCGCTCGACGCAGCCTGAGATGTGGGCGGAGTACAGTGCGCGACTCGACATCACCCTGGCCACGATCATCACAGTGATCCTGGTGGCGAGCTCCGTGACGGCGCAGTTCGGAGTGTTCGCCGCCGAGCGTCACCAGCCCCGCCGCACCGGTTCCCTGATGAACATCAAGAACTGGGGCATGGTCGAGTGGTACATCCTCTCGTTCCTCATGGGCGCAATCTTCATCGCGGGCCAGACCTTCGAGTTCGCCGAGTTGGTCAGCCACGGTGTGGCGGTCCAGACCAACTCCTTCGGCTCCGCCTTCTACATCACCACCGGCTTCCACGGCCTCCACGTGATCGGCGGGCTCATCGCCTTCCTGTACGTGATCGCGCGGGCGTACTTCAGCGTGAAGTTCACCCACAAGGAGGCGAGCGCCGCCGTCGTGATCTCGTACTACTGGCACTTCGTCGACGTCGTGTGGATCGCCCTGTTCGGCGTCGTCTACATCCTTCCGATGTTCGTCTGACGGGCGTGACCGTCCATTCCCGACGGACGACGACCATCCATCACCCATCACTATCGCCCGCAGGCACCGCAGGCGGGCCCGCACCGAGAAGTTAGGAACCGGCACGTGAAGGCACTCTCACAGAAGCGCCGCCACCCCTTCGCAGGCGTGGCACTGCTCCTCCTGGGCCTCCTGATCACAGGGGGTCTGTATGCCGCGGCCACGACCATCAATCAGGCCCAGGCCTCTCAGGAGGCGGACGGATACTCCGCCGCGGACGTCGATGAGGGCGAGCGCCTCTTCGTGGCCAACTGCGCCACCTGCCACGGCATCAACGCCGAGGGGACGGACGCCGGACCGTCGCTGATCGGCGTCGGCGCGGCCTCGGTCGACTTCCAGGTCGGGACCGGGCGCATGCCGATGCAGATGCACGGTCCGCAGGCGCAGGAGAAGCCGCGGCAGTTCAATGACGAGCAGACCATGCAGCTGGCTGCCTATGTCGCCTCCCTCGGGGCAGGGCCGGCTGTGCCCGCCGAGGAGTACACCGATGTGGACCAGGGAGATCCTGCCCGAGGCGGAGAGCTCTTCCGCATCAACTGCGCCATGTGCCATAACGCCGCGGCGGCCGGCGGCGCACTGACGGAGGGGAAGTACGCTCCGTCGCTGCACGGAGTGGAGGAGCGTCACATCTATGAGGCGATGCAGACCGGTCCGCAGAACATGCCCGTGTTCAACGACGCCAACATCCCGCCGGAGGACAAGCGCGACATCATCGCCTTCCTGAAGACCTACGACTCCCAGGGGACTCCCGGCGGCTTCTCGCTCGGTTTCCTCGGCCCGGTCTCCGAAGGCCTGTTCATCTGGACTGGGGGACTGGCGATCCTGATCGCCTCGATGGTCTGGCTGACGTCCCGCTCCTCGTGAGCCGCCGGCCGCGGTGAGCCGAAGACGCCGCACACGCACCTACTACGCAATCACTCAAGCAAAGGACGAGAACCATATGGGCGAGCACGGTCACGGCGACCCGAATGAGTCGGGGGCCGTCATCACAGCCGGTGACGGGGAGTCGGGCAGGTACGCCATCGACAACCCCGGTCTGCCGCCGCACCGCCCGCGGGTGGCAGATGAGGACCCGAAGGCCGAGAAGCGCTCCGAGCGCCAGGTGGCCACGCTGTTTCTCATCTCGATCATCGGCACCGTGATCTTCTTCATCGGCTACTTCGCGGTGGAGCTCAGCGAGAACCTCCAGGCGCTGCGCCTGCAGAACACCCTCCTCGGCGTCGGCGTGGGCTTCGCCATGCTCGGCATCGGCCTGGGGGTGGTGCACTGGGCCAAGACGCTCATGCCCGACCACGAGTTGGTCGAGGACCGCAAGCCGCTGCGCAAGGAGGCGGAGCGCCAGGAGGCGGAGCAGATCATCACGGATGTGCTCGAGGAGTCCGGCATCAAGCGCCGACCCCTGATCCGCAACACCCTCATCGGTGCGGCTGTCCTGGCGCCGCTGCCCTTCATCCTCCCGTTCCGGGACCTGGACCGCTCCGAGGACTTCGGCGTGGAGCGCATGCGTCACTCGCTCTGGGAGGAGGGCGTCCGCCTGGTCCGTGACCCCACCGGCACCCCGATCCGCGCGGCTGACATCACGATCGGCTCGGCGATGCACGTGATCCCCGAGACCCTGCGCGAGGTGTCCGGCCACGCGGACCGCCTGTCGGAGAAGGCCAAGTCCGTGGTGCTCGTCGTCCGGATGAACCCCGATGACATCCAGCAGGTGACTCCCGGCCGCGAGGACTGGACCCACGAGGGCATCATCGCCTGCTCCAAGGTCTGTACCCACGTCGGCTGCCCGGTGGCCCTCTACGAGCGGCACACGCACCACCTGCTGTGCCCGTGCCATCAGTCGACCTTCGACGCGGCTCAGGAGTTCAAAGTGGTCTTCGGCCCGGCCGGCCGCCCGCTGCCCCAGCTCCCGATCACCGTGGACGAGGAGGGCTTCCTCGTCGCCCGCAGCGACTTCACCGAGCCTGTCGGCCCGACCTACTGGGAGCGTGGCTCCACCGACCCCGAGGGTGATTACAACGCATGAGCGCCAGCACAGAGAAGTACACCGAGGCCCAGTACCTCGAGGCAGACCAGTACCAGCCTGAGACGCGCACCGGACGCATCGCCAACTACGTCGATCAGCGGGTCGGCGGCACCGGCATGGTCCGCGAGTTCGGTCGGAAGATCTTCCCGGATCACTGGACGTTCATGTTCGGCGAGGTGGCGCTCTACAGCTTCGTCATCCTGATCCTCTCCGGGACGTTCCTGACGTTCTGGTTCGACCCCTCCATGGCCAGCACGCGATACGACGGCTCCTATGCGCCGCTGCAGGGCCTGGAGATGTCCACCGCCTACGCCACCGCGCTGGAGCTCTCCTTCGACGTGCGCGGCGGGCTGTTCATGCGTCAGCTGCACCACTGGGCGGCGCTGCTCTTCGTGATGGCCATGTCCATCCACATGCTGCGCGTCTTCTTCACCGGCGCGTTCCGCAAGCCGCGTGAGCTCAACTGGGTCGTCGGCTGCGCGCTGCTGATCCTGGGCCTGGCCGCCGGCTTCACCGGCTACTCGCTGCCGGACGAGGTCCTCTCCGGCAACGGTCTGCGGATCATCGACGGCATGATGAAGGCCATCCCGGTGGTCGGCACCTACATGTCCTTCTTCCTCTTCGGCGGGGAGTTCCCCGGCGGAGAGGTCATCCCCCGCCTCTACGTGCTGCACATCATGGTCATCCCGGCGCTGATCCTGGTCCTGATCGCTGTGCACCTGTTCATGGTGGTCACCCACAAGCACACCCAGTACCCCGGCCCGGGACGCACCGAGCGCAATGTCGTCGGCTACCCGGTGGGCCCGGTGTACGCGGCCAAGGCCGGCGGCTTCTTCTTCATCGTCTTCGGCATCCTGGCGGTCATCTCCGGCACGTTCCAGATCAATGCGCTCTGGAACTACGGGCCCTACGACCCGTCCCCTGTGCAGGCCGGTGCGCAGCCCGACTGGTACATCGGTCCCTTCGAAGGCGTGCTGCGTCTGATGCCGGGCTTCCTCGGAGAGATTCCGCTCGAGTTCGTCATCCCGACGCCCTGGGGCGGTAACTCGGTGGCCACGCCGGTGCTCATCCCGATGATCCCCATCGCGGTCATGTTCCTGGTCATGTTCATCTGGCCGTGGATCGAGGCCTGGATCACCGGGGACAAGAAGGAGCACCACATCCTGGACCGCCCGCGCAATGCCCCCACCCGGACGGCGATCGGCGCGGCGAGTGTGACCTTCTACTGCATCATGTGGGGCATGGGGTCCAACGACCTCATCGCGACGCACTTCATGCTCTCGCTGAACGACATCACCTATTGGTCGCGGGTGCTGATCTTCGTCGGACCGGTCATCGCCTTCGTCCTCACCAAGCGCATCTGCCTCTCGCTGCAGCGCAAGGACCGGGAGACCGCGCTGCACGGCCACGAGGCCGGCGTCATCGAGATGCTCCCGCACGGTGAGTTCCGCGAGAAGCACACCCGTCCCTCGGACTACGAGCTGTACACGCTGGTGGCCTTCGAGTCGCCGGCGCCGTCCGGTCCGCAGCCGAACGCGAAGGGCAAGATCACCCGGACCGAGAAGTTCCGGGCCAAGCTCAACCACTGGTTCTTCCAGGACCGCGTCGAGCCGGTCAGCCGCGAGGAGTACCTCGAGGCGCTGGAGCACGACCACCACGGCGACGGCCACGAGGGCGGTCTTGAGGCGACGGATCGTCGGTCTATCGAGGCCAGCCACTGAGTCGCACGTGGGTCCGAGAGGACCTATGGGGCTCAGCGCCTTCTGCCAGAGCTGACGACGGCGGGGCCGCACCTCCTTGGGGAGGTGCGGCCCCGCCGTCGTCTGCTGGGGTCCCTCAGCGGCGGGTGATGGCGCGCAGGCGGTCGAGTCGTTCGGCGACGGCGCGTTCCTGCCCGTTCCCGGTGGGACGGTAGTAGTCCACTCCGACGAGGTCATCGGGGGGATACTGCTGGGCCGCCACATGATGGGGCTCGTCGTGGGCGTAGACGTAGCTGCGTCCGTGCCCCAGACGGTGGGCCCCGGCGTAGTGCGCGTCCCGCAGATGGAGCGGGACCGGCCCGCCCTTGCCGGCGCGGACGTCGGCGATGGCGGCGTCGAGGGCACGGTAGGAGGCGTTGGACTTCGGGGCGGTGGCGATGTGCACCGTCGCCTCCGCGAGGAGGATGCGCGCCTCGGGCATCCCGATCAGCTGGACGGCCTGGGCCGCCGCCACGGCCGTCTGCAGCGCGCTGGGGTCGGCCATGCCGACCTCCTCACCGGCCGCGATCACCAGACGACGGGCGATGAACCGGGGATCCTCTCCGGCGACGACCATACGGGCCAGGTAGTGCAGTGCGGCGTCGGGGTCCGAGCCGCGCAGGGACTTGATGAACGCGGAGACGATGTCATAGTGCTGGTCCCCGTCGCGGTCGTACCGCTGCACGGCATGGTCCATCGCCTGCTCGGCGTCCTCGGAGGTGATCGTGATCGTCCCGAGATGTCCTGGCGTGGCCCCGCCCGCTTCGGGGGAGTCTCTCTCGGGCGAGTCCGTCTCGGAGGAGTCGGAGTCGCCTGGGTCCGCCTCGGGGGAGTCCTCGTCCGAACATGCGTCGTCGGTCCCGGCGGGTGCATGCTGCTCCGCCCGACCGGCAGCCACCGCGGCGGCAGCCTCCAGAGTGGTCAGCACGCGGCGCGCGTCGCCGCCGGCCATGCGCAGGATGTGCCCGCGCGCCTCAGGATCCAGCGTGAAGGCGCCGTCGAGGCCGCGCTCCTCGGCCAATGCCCGGTCGATCAGTCCCGAGAGGTCCTCGTCGGTCAGCGGACGCAGAGTCAGCAGCAGGGAACGCGAGAGCAGAGGGGAGACCACGGAGAAGGACGGGTTTTCGGTGGTGGCGGCGACCAGGATCACCCAGCCGTTCTCGACTCCGGGAAGGAGGGCGTCCTGCTGGGCCTTGTTGAAGCGGTGGATCTCGTCCAGGAACAGCACGGTCGTCCTGCCCCGCAGGTCTCGGTCCTCGAGGGCCTGGTCCATGACGCGGCGGACGTCCTTGACTCCCGCCCGGATGGCCGAGAGCTCCACGAAGGTGCGGGACTCGCCACGGGCGATCACATGGGCCAGCGTCGTCTTGCCGGTGCCCGGCGGGCCGTAGAGGATTACCGACGAGGCACCGGCGGGACCCCGCGAGCCCTCCGCGAGCACGCGGAGCGGGGAGCCCTGCTCCAGCAGGTGCTGCTGCCCGACGATCTCGTCGAGGTGGCGTGGACGCATGCGGACGGCCAACGGCATGTGCCGTCGTCGACCGCCCTCCTCCTGGTGGGATGCGGCCGAGAACAGATCGCCGGTCAGAGGGTCGGTCACCGGAGCTCCTCGTAGACATGTTCGAATCGGTCGGATCCACTCTACCGTCGTGACGGCCCGGGCAGGCACTGCCGCGGCGCGCCCGCCCCGATGCGCCCTGATATACCCCGTACAACCTCGGCGCAGGTGCCAGAATGGTGTCCATGCGTGCCGTGATCCAGCGAGTCTCCCGTGCCCAGGTCCGCGCCCGAGATGCCGAGGGCGGTGAGCATGTCGACGGGTTCGACGGACAGGGTCTGGTGGTCCTCCTCGGCGTCACCCATGACGACACCGATCACCAGGCTCGCCTGCTCGCGGAGAAGACCTGGCGGCTGCGCCTCCTGGACCAGGAGCTCTCCGCCGAACAGGCACAGGCCCCCGTGCTGGCGGTCAGTCAGTTCACCCTCTACGGGGACGCCAGGAAGGGGCGACGGCCCTCATGGAGCAGCGCCGCCCCGGCGGCGGTGGGCGAGCCCCTCTATGAGCGCTATGTCCACCATCTGCGGGCTCTGGGCGCCGTCGTGCACACCGGGATCTTCGGAGCCCACATGGAGCTGGAACTCGTCAACGACGGCCCCGTCACACTGCTGCTCGACACTGAGGAGCTGGAGCGACCCCGACGCAGCTGACCGCAGTTCAGCCCGCGCACTCGCGCGGATCCTTCACACGGGGACCTGGACACGGGGACCTGCACAGCATCAGGCCCGGCCGGAGCAGACTGCGGCCGGGCCTGATGTCATGCTGTCGCCAGAGGACAGGCGGACGCAGGAAGGGTCATGTCTTGGGTCAGGACGCCGCCTCCACCGTCTGCTTCGGGGTGCCGTCCGATGCCCCGTCCTTCGGCTCGGGACGAGCGTCGACTCCGGCCTCCTTGCGCTGCTGGGCAGTGATCGGCGCCGGTGCGGCGGTCAGCGGGTCGAAGCCGCCGCCGGACTTCGGGAAGGCTATGACCTCGCGGATCGAGTCCTCACCGGTCAGCAGGGCCACGACGCGGTCCCAGCCGAAGGCGATCCCCCCGTGCGGAGGCGCACCGAACTTGAAGGCGTCCAGCAGGAAACCGAACTTCTCCCGGGCCTCCTCCTCGGCGATGCCCATCACGGCGAAGATCCGCTCCTGCATCTCGCGACGGTGCACACGGATGGAGCCGCCGCCGATCTCGTTGCCGTTGCAGACCAGGTCGTAGGCGTAGGCCAGCGCCTGACCGGGGTCCTGGTCGAAGGTCTCGGCGAACTCCGGCTTCGGGGCGGTGAAGGCGTGGTGGACTGCGGTCCAGGCGCCGGAGCCGACGGCCACGTCGCCTGCCGCGGTGGCCTCGGCGGCGGGTTCGAACATGGGGGCGTCGACGACCCACACGAAGGACCAGGCGTCGTGGTCGATCAGGCCGGTGCGCTCGGCGATCTCTACGCGAGCCGCTCCCAACAGGGCGCGGGAGGTCTTGACCTCTCCGGCGGCGAAGAAGATGCAGTCGCCGGGCTTCGCGCCCACCGCCTCGACGAGGCCGGCGCGCTCCTGGTCGGAGAGGTTCTTCGCCACCGGGCCTCCCAGTTCTCCGTCCTCCGAGACGAGCACGTAGGCCAGACCCTTGGCCCCGCGCTGCTTGGCCCATTCCTGCCAGGCATCGAGGGTGCGGCGCGGCTGGTCGGCACCGCCGGGCATCACGACCGCGCCCACATAGGGGGCCCGGAACACCCGGAACGGCGTCTCCGCGAAGTAGTCGGTCAGCTCCACGAGCTCCAGGCCGAAGCGCAGGTCCGGCTTGTCGGTGCCGTAGCGCGCCATCGCCTCCCGATAGGTGATCCGCGGCAGGGGAGCCTGAAGCTCGACGTCGATGAGGCGCCACAGCCGCCGCATCAGGTCCTCCGTCAGCGCGATGATGTCCTCCTGGTCCACGAAGCTGGCCTCGATGTCCAGCTGGGTGAACTCCGGCTGACGGTCGGCGCGGAAGTCCTCGTCCCGGTAGCAGCGGGCGATCTGGTAGTACTTCTCGAAACCGCCGACCTGCAGCAGCTGCTTGAACAGCTGCGGCGATTGCGGCAGTGCGTACCAGGAGCCGGGGGCCAGGCGGGCGGGGACCAGGAAGTCGCGCGCACCCTCCGGCGTCGACCGGGTCAGCGTCGGCGTCTCGATCTCGGTGAAGTCCTGCGTGTGCAGGAACTCCCGGGCCACACGGTTGGCCTCCGAGCGCAGCCGCAGGGCACGCTGCGGTGCCTCGCGGCGCAGATCGAGATAGCGATGCCGCAGGCGCGCCTCCTCACCGACCTCCACGTGCTCGTCCACCTGGAACGGCAGCGGGTCGGCGGTGTTCAGCACCGTGACCTCGTCCGCGATGACCTCCACCTCGCCGGAAGCCAGGTTCGGGTTCTCGTTGCCCTCCGGGCGGCGCCCGACCGTCCCCCGGATCTGCAGGACGAATTCATTGCGCAGCGGGGCGAAGTCCTCCTCGTCCCGCACGACGACCTGGGCGACGCCGGAGGCGTCCCGCAGGTCGAGGAACGCCACGCCCCCGTGGTCGCGACGGCGGGCGACCCAGCCCGTCAGCGTGACAGTCTGTCCGATGTGCTCGGCGCGGAGTGCGCCGTTGTGGTGTGTGCGAAGCACGATGTCCTCCCTGGAGGGCCCGCTGTCGGTCCGGGTTCTGCCGGCCGACCTCGGTGCTGCCTCTGTCCTGGGGCCTGATGGGCCGATGTCTGTAGCTGTCTGGATGTGTGCTGATGTCGTCGTGTGCTCTGCTGCGCCGACACGGAGCGTCGGCGACCGGGGTCAGCCCGCGGGAACCACCCGCGGGGACAGATCCTCCTGCGGCGGCGTCCAGGTCTGCGGATCGGCCGAGACCTGGTCCCCGGACCGGATGTCCTTGACCTCGTGGCGACCGTCCTCGTCGGTGAACCAGACGAAGGGGATGCCGCGTCGATCCGCGTGACGGATCTGCTTGCCGAACTTCTCGGCCCGCAGCGCCACCTCCACGTTGATCCCGCGTCCCCGGAGCGTGTCGGCGACGTCTTGGGCGGATCCCCAGTCCTCGTCTGTGCGCAAGGCGATGTAGACCACGCTGGGGACCGAGCGACTGGCGGTCAGGTGTCCCTGAGCCAGCAGGCGCGAGAGCAGGCGGGTCACGCCGATGGACAGCCCGACCCCCGGGAAGGTGCGCTTCCCCTTGGAGGCCAGGGACTCGTAGCGGCCGCCGGAGCAGACAGACCCGAGAGACTCATGACCGACCAGGACGGTCTCGTAGACAGTCCCTGTGTAGTAGTCCAGCCCGCGGGCGATGGACAGGTCGGCCACGGCCCGCCCGGGGACGCGGCGCTGAAGCTCGCCCATGACCTCGGCGAGCTCGGTCAGGCCGGCCTCCAGCAGCTCGTGCTCCCCGCCGAGAGCCCGGACCTGGTCCACGAAGCTGAGGTCCTCGGTCCGGATCTGTGCCAGCGCCAGCGCCTTCTGCGCCTGCTCCTCCGTCGCGCCGGCCGTCTCAGCCAGCTCGGCGGCGACCTTCTCCGGGCCGATCTTCTCGAGCTTGTCGATGGCACGCAGCACCGCGGCCGTGTCCTCCAGGCCGATCGCGAGGTAGAACCCCTCGGAGAGCTTGCGGTTGTTGATCCGCATCCGGAAGTCGCCGATCGGCAGCGACTCCAGCGCGCGCGCCATCACCACAGCCAGCTCGACGTCGCAGCGGAAGGGCAGCGAGCCGTCACCGACGATGTCGATGTCTGCCTGGGTGAACTCGCGGGACCGGCCCTCCTGAGGGCGTTCTCCGCGCCAGACCTTCTGGATCTGGTAGCGACGGAAGGGAAAGGAGAGATGGCCGGCATTCTCCACCACATACCGGGCGAAGGGCACCGTGAGGTCGAAGTGCAGTGCGAGGCGAGCCTCGGCGTCCTCGTCGGCCTGCAGCCGCGAGACGCCGTAGATCTCCTTGTCGATCTCTCCCTTCTGCAGCAAGGTGTCCACCGTCTCCACGGCTCGGGACTCGATGGAGACGAACCCGTGCCGCTCGAAGACCTCCCGCAGGGTGTCGAGCACATGGAGCTCCACCAGACGCTCGTCGGGGAGCCACTCGGTGAAGCCGGAGAGGGACGTTGTGCGTGCCATGCGGGGTGGGCGCTCCTCACTGGAGGTGACGGGGTCGACAGACCGGTCCATCATAGCGGCCGCGTCGCAGGTCGTGTGCGGTGCCGGTAGGGTGGTGGCCATGAGTCCCGCAGTCAGACCCGGACACCACGAGACCACTCTCGACGAGGCGCGGCAGATGGCCCGCGTCGACGACGACGGCCACGTCTACGCGAAGGCGCCGACGGCGTCGGGCGCGCCCGCACCTTCCGCCGCGCAGGATGCGTCCTCGGCCCAGACACCCGCGCCGACGCCTGAGGCCGAGCAGGTTCCTGCCACTGAGCAGGCAGGGCCCGCAGATCAGGCAGGGGCAGTCGCCCCCCGGGAGCAGTCGGAGCAGCCGGAGGAGATCCGGAGCACCGCGCAGCCGGCCGCCGATGAGGTCTACGTCGGCCAGTACCCCGGCGCGACGCCGGAGGAGGCTCTGCAGTACTTCACCCGGAAGTTCGACGACCTCTTTGACCGCGCGCTGCTGCTCAAGGCCCGGGTCGAGGCGTCCGCCGACGGGGCCAAGGCCCTCCGGGAGAGCCGGGAGGCGCTCCTCGCGGAGCTCGACGGCGGAGCCTGGGTGGGCGACGTGGCCGCTCTGCGCGGCATGCTGGACGAGCTGGCCCACGGCATCGAGGCCCTGGCGACACGGGAGAAGGAGCAGGCCGAGCAGGCTGTGGCCGAGCACCTTCAGGTTCGGGAGGGGATCGTGGCGGAGGCGGAGGCGATCGCCGCCACCGATCCTGCCGCCCAGCATTGGAAGTCGGCCCAGCAGCGCATGAGCGAGCTCTTCGAGGCGTGGAAGGCGGAGCAGAAGAAGCCGCCGCGCCTGACCAAGGGTCAGGAGGACCCCTATTGGAAGCGGTTCCGGGCCGCACGGAGCGCATTCGACAAGGAGCGTCGGACGTTCTTCAGTCGCCGGGACAAGGAGCACTCTGAGGTCAAGCGCATCAAGGAGGAGCTGATCGCCCGCGCCGAGGAGCTCCAGCACAGCACGGACTTCGGACCCACCACGAAGGCCTACCACCGCCTCATGGACGAATGGAAGGCGGCAGGCCGAGGTGCACGCCGCAGCGACGACGCCCAGTGGGCGCGTTTCCGGAAGGCGCAGGACGTCTTCTTCGCTGCGCGGGACGCGGCCAACGCCGAGATCGACGCTGAGTACCAGGCGAACCTGGAGGTCAAGGAGCAGCTCCTGAAGGAGCTGGAGGCGCTGATGCCGTTCACCGCCCCCGAGACGATCCGCGACCGGTACCACGCGCTGCTCGAGCGCTGGGATGCGGCTGGGCGAGTGCCCCGGGGCGACGTCAAGCGGATGGAAGGGGCTCTGAAGCGGGTCCAGGACGCCTTCCGGGAGGCCGAGGAGGCCCATTGGCGGCGCACGGATCCCGAGACGGTGGCGCGCCAGAATTCGATGCTGAACCAGCTCGACGAGACCATCGCCGGCCTGGAGCAGGAGCTCGAGCGGGCGCGTGCCCACGGCGACGCCCGGACCATCGCCGAGGCTGAGGAGGCTCTGGAGGCCCGCCGCAGCTGGCGTCGGATGATCGAGGAATCGGCCTGATCCTCCGGTCCGCCGGCCTCCCGGAACTCGGATCACGAATAGATTACAATCGCATCGACATGTGCCGCCGACACCAGTGAGGACCCCCGCGTGAGCGATGACATGCCGCATCAGGCGGGCTCCCGCCGGCGCCGCCGTGAGATCCGCGAGGCCCGGGAGCGTGCCAGGGCTGAGGAGGAGAGGCAGGCCGCGGAGGCGACGCCTTCGGGGCGGGTTCCCTTCGAGCAGGCCATCGGAGCGGCGGGCGCCACCGCGGGGGAGGGCGTATCGGAGGCACCTCGCGCGGCGACCTCCGGAGAGGCCGAGTCTGTCCAGGACGCGCGCGTCGCCCCAGTGTCTCCGGCCGAGGACATCCTCGGCCCGGAGGGGCACGTGCTGGAGGAGCACGTGGAGCACGATGCGGACGGCGCACCGCTGCTGATCACGTCCTCCAGCTACGGGCGGGGATATCAGACGGTGACGCCGCTCGACACGGGCACCAGCCGAGAGATCCTCACGCGGCGTCGCGAACGTCGGCGTCGCCGCAACCTCACGCTCGGACTCGTGTTCGGAGGCTTCGCCGCACTGGTGGTCATCTTCGCCGTGGTCTTCAACGCGGTGTTCGGGGGGCTGCTCTCCGGCCCCGAGGACTACGAGACCCAAGCCGGTGACACGGTCACGTTCGAGGTGAACCCGGGCGAGGGCTGGGAGGTCGTCGGCCGACGGCTCGCCGAGGAGGGGATCATCGCCAGCCAGGAGGCGCTGCGCGACGCGCTGCGCAATGCGGACGATCTCGGAGTCCTCCAGGCCGGGGAGTTCGAGGTCCGGGAGGAGATGCCGGCCGCCGATGCGGTCAGCGCGTTGACGCCGGATCGTGAGGCCCAAGGGGTCGTCTGGATCAACGCCGGTTGGCGGATTGATGAGGTCTTCTCTGCGGTCGCCGAGGCCACCGGGATCCCCGAGGCCGACTTCCGTGAGGCCGCCGAGGATCCCGCCGACTTCGGTCTGCCCGAGGAGGCGGAGACCCTGGAGGGCTATCTGGCGGTCGGCGAGTACCGCTTCAGTGTGGAGGAGGACCCGGAACCTGCCGAGGTCCTGCAGTCGATGGTGGACCGGACGTTCGAGGAGTTCGAGGATGCCGGCATCACCGACGAGGACGAGCAGTGGCGAGCGGTCATCATCGCCTCACTCATCACCGGGGAGGCCAACCATTCCGAGCCGGAGGACTACCGGGTGATCGCCAGTGCGATCGAGAACCGGCTGGACCCGGACAACACGGAGACCGGAGGCCTGCTGCAGATCGATGCAGCCGTGAACTACGGCCTCGGCCTGTCCGGCGACCTGCACTTCCCGGAGTCTGAGCGGCTGAACCCGGAGAACGAGTACAACACCTACGTGCACGAGGGACTGCCGCCCGGCCCCATCGCCGCGCCGACGCCCGGCACGCTGGAGGCCGCCGTCGACCCGGCCGAGACCGACTACTACTACTGGGTCACCGTAAACGTCGAGACCGGCGAGACCCGCTTCAACGAGACCTACGCGGAGCATCTGGAGGATGTCGCGGTGTTCAACGACTACTGCGAAGACAACCCCGGGGTCTGCAGCCCGGCCGAGGAGGAGGCCGCAGAGGCCGAGGTGGAGGAGGGCGAATGAGTCGGCCCCGCGCCGCGGTGCTGGGGCACCCCATCGGCCATTCCCTCTCTCCGGCGCTGCATGGTGCCGCCTACGCGATGCTGGGAGCGGACATCATCTACTCGCGCCGCGATGTCGACGTCGCCGAGCTCCCCGACTTCCTGGCGGGGGAAGGGGCGCAGCGCGGCTGGGTCGGGTGGTCGGTGACAATGCCCCTAAAATCTGCCATGGTGCCGCATATGGACAGCCTCTCTCCCCGAGTGGAGACCCTGGGGGTGCTGAACACGGTGGTCCACGGTCCAGATGGCCTGGCCGGCGACAACACCGACGTGGACGGAATCGTGGCCGCGCTCGAGGAGGCCGGGCTCCAGAAGGCCGGGCTCCCGACGGCGGAGACGGAGCGTCCGCCCACCGAGGGGACGCAGGGCCGGTTCGGCGTCATCGGGGCGGGCTCGACGGCGGCGGCCGCGCTGGCCGCTGCCGCCGAGCTGGGCTTCACCGAGGTGTGCGCCTACGCCCGCTCCCCGGAGCGGGCCGTCTCGCTCGAGCCCGTGGCTGAGACCCTGGGGATCCGTCTCCGGACGGCGACCCTCGAGGCGCTCACCCGTGACGTCGCCGGCGACGAGCTCGGTGCAGTGGTCTCCACCCTGCCTCCGCGGGCGGCGGACGGCCTCGCCGCGCAGGTGCCCCGTCTGAGACGTCGCCTGCCGCTGCTCGACGTCGCCTACGACCCCTGGCCCTCCGCGCTGGCGGACGCCTGGGAGCGGGCCGGTGGCCACGTGGTCTCCGGGCTGGCCATGCTGCTCCACCAGGCGGTGGAACAGGTCCACCGATTCACCGCAGGCACCGCGCGCCCGGCGGCGGAGCTGTCGTCGGCGGAGCACGAGCAGATGGTCGCCCGCATGCGGTCGGTGCTGCCCGGCTGATCGATAGGGAAGGTGCCCGCGGGGCTTCCTGCACGTCCCTCCGGGGCCCACCAGAGGCCCTCCAGAGGCCCGCCAGGCGTCCACCAGGCGGAATCGTGCCTGACGACGCCGCCGTGCGCCCTGCGACATGGCATCATGGAGGCCATGTTGCGCTGGCTGACCTCCGGAGAATCACACGGCCGTTCCCTCGTCGGCATCATCGAGGGCCTTCCCGCCGGGGTGCGGCTGACCACCGAGGCGGTCCAGGATGCCCTGGCGCGCCGTCGTCTCGGCTACGGGCGCGGAGCCCGGATGAAGTTCGAGAAGGACGAGGTCAGGCTGCTGGCCGGAGTCCGGCACGGTCTGACCATCGGCGCGCCGGTGACGATCGAGGTGGGCAACACCGAGTGGCCGAAGTGGGAGAAGGTCATGTCGGCCGACCCGATCGATCCCCATGAGCTCGAAGGGCTCGCCCGCAACGCCCCATTGACGCGTCCGCGTCCCGGGCACGCCGACTACACCGGCATGCAGAAGTACGGCTTCGACGAGGCCCGTCCGGTCCTGGAGCGCGCCTCGGCGCGCGAGACCGCCACCCGTGTGGCCCTGGGGGCCGTCGCCCAGTCCTTCCTGGACGACCTGGGCATCACCACGGTCTCCCACACCACGGCCATCGGAACCGTGGAGATCCCGGAAGAGGTCGAGACGCCGTCGGCGCACGACGTCGAGCGTCTGGACGCCGATCCGCTGCGCTGCACCGATCCGGCCACCAGCGAGCGGATGGTCGCGGAGGTGGACGACGCTCACAAGGCGGGCGAGACCCTCGGCGGCGTGGTCGAGGTCGTCGTCGACGGCCTGCCTCCCGGGCTCGGGTCCTACGTCCACTGGGACCGGCGCCTCGACGCCCGGCTCGCCGGTGCGCTGATGGGCATCCAAGCGATCAAGGGGGTGGAGGTCGGTGATGGCTTCCGCACGGCGCGGCGGCGCGGCTCCCAGGCGCATGACGAGATCGAGCCCGCCGGCTCCGCGGTGCGCCGCGCCACCAACCGGGCGGGAGGCATCGAAGGGGGTATGAGCATCGGCACCCCGCTGCGGGTGCGGGCCGCGATGAAGCCCATCGCCACGGTGCCGCGGGCCCTGCGCACCGTGGACACGGCGACCGGCGAGCCGACCACCGCCCACCACCAGCGCTCGGACGTCTGCGCCGTCCCGGCCGCCGGCGTGGTGGCCGAGGCGATGGTCTCCCTGGTGATCGCCCAGGCCGTGCTGGAGAAGTTCGGCGGCGACAGCCTCGCAGAGGTGCGGCGGAACCTGGAGTCCTACCTCTCCGGGCTCCCGGAGCTCGGCTCCGACCCGCAGCGTGCCGGCACCGACGGCGATCCGCTGCAGGCGCCTGCCGCGATGCAGGACTGACAGCGGGGCGAGACTGATGGTGGGAACTGGACGCACCCAGGATCTGGCGCGCAACATCGTGCTCATCGGGCCGATGGGCTCCGGCAAGTCCACGGTGGGATCGGCGCTGGCCCGTCGGCTGGGCCGGCCGCACGTCGACACTGACCATTTCTTCGTCGCACGTCATGGCAGCATCGCCGAGTACTTCACCACGCACGGCGAGGAGGCCTTCCGCGCGGAGGAGGAGAAGGTGGTCGCCGAACTGCTGGACTCGCCGCGCCCGTCCGTCATCAGCCTCGGCGGCGGCTCGATCCTCAGCCCGCGGACCCGTGAGACGCTGAGCAGTCAGCTGGTCGTGATGCTTGACCTCACCGAGCAGCAGGCGCGGCAGCGTCTCGGCGACGGCTCCACACGCCCGGTCCTCGGGGACGACCCGGTGTCCTCCTGGCTTCGGATCTACGCGGAGCGTGAGGCCCTGTATCGTGAATGCGCGGACGTCGTCGTTCCGCCTGCCGAGGGGACGATCGACGAGCGAGTCGATACCATCGTCTCGGCACTCCGTGCCGTCCACTGACACACCCCGAGGAGAAGACCTCACTCCATGAGTCCGCAGGCAGACCCAGCGCCCGAGAACACTGCACCCGAGAACCCCGCCCCCGAGAGCGCCTCATCTGAGCGTGCCTCCCTCGAGAGCACCACGCCCGACGGCGGCCCCGCGACGGGCGCTGAGCCCACGGTCATCACCGTCGGCGAGGGCCGCGGCACAGGTGGCCAGGAGCTCGGCTACGACGTCGTCATCGGCAACGGCCTGCTCGGGCGCCTGCCGCAGATGATCGGAGCCCAGGCCGAGCGTGTGCTCGTCATCCACCCCCGCGCGCTGCGCGCCACCGGCGACGTCGTCCGCGAGGACCTGGAGAACGCCGGCTACAAGGCGGTGGTCGCAGAGATCCCGGACGCGGAGGAGGGCAAGCACATCCAGGTGGCCGCCTTCTGCTGGCAGGTCCTGGGCCAGAACGACTTCACGCGCTCCGACGCCGTGGTCGCCGTCGGTGGGGGAGCGGTGACCGATGTCGCGGGCTTCGTGGCCGCCACCTGGCTGCGCGGGGTGCGAGTGGTCCACATGCCCACTACGCTGCTGGCCATGGTCGATGCCGCCGTCGGGGGCAAGACCGGCATCAACACCTCCGAAGGCAAGAACCTGGTGGGCGCGTTCCACCAGCCCGCCGCAGTGCTGGCTGACCTGGACACCCTGCTCACGCTGCCGCGCAACGAGCTCGTCGCCGGTCTCGCCGAGGTGGTCAAATGCGGCTTCATAGCTGACGAGAAGATCCTGGAGATCATCGAATCGTCGCCCGAACAGGCACAGAATCCGCATTCGCATCAGCTGCGTGAGCTCATCGAGCGGGCCATCCGGGTCAAAGCTTCGGTGGTCGGCCAGGACCCGAAGGAGTCCGGGCTGCGCGAGTCGCTGAACTACGGGCACACCCTGGCCCACGCCATCGAGCTGGCCGAGCGCTACCAGTGGCGCCACGGGGCGGCGGTCTCGGTGGGCATGGTCTTCGCCGCGGAGCTGGCTCGCAGCCTGGGGCGTCTGGACGACGCCACAGCCGACCGCCACCGGTCGGTGCTGACGTCTCTGGGCCTGCCGGTGACCTACCGGGACGACCGCTGGAACCAGCTGCTCGAAGGCATCCGCCGGGACAAGAAGAACCGCGGCGATCAGCTGCGGTTCGTGCTCCTGGCAGGGCAGGGTCAGCCCGCCACCGTGGAGATCCCCGACGCCTCGATCCTCTTCGCGACGTACCAGGAGATCGCGGAGTCGGACGAGGGCACCACGGTCTCCCTGTAGAATCGACAACCGCGCACAGCCGTGCCGTGTGCCGACCGGCGCGCGGACACCCGCATCCGATGTGAAGAAGGGCAATCAGTGGCCACCTCCAACGACATCAAGAACGGTTCCGTCCTCAAGCTCGAGGGCCAGCTCTGGAACACCCTGGAGTTCCAGCACGTCAAGCCCGGCAAGGGCGGAGCGTTCATCCGGACCAAGCTGAAGAACATCACCTCCGGCAAGGTCGTGGACAAGACCTTCAACGCCGGTGCCAAGGTGGAGTTCGCCACGGTGGACCGCACCAACTACCAGTACCTCTACGCCGACGGCGACGACTACGTGTTCATGGACCTGCGGGACTATGACCAGATCACCGTTCCGGGCTCCGTCGTCGGGGATGCCGCGAACTTCCTGCTGGAATCCCAGGAGGTCAGCATCGCGCTGCACGAAGGCACGCCGCTGTACCTGGAGATGCCGCCGTCGGTGGTCCTGGAGATCACCTACACGGAGCCGGGCCTGCAGGGCGACCGCTCCTCGGCCGGGACCAAGTCCGCCACCCTGGAGACCGGCCACGAGATCCAGGTGCCGCTCTTCGTCGACCAGGGCACGAAGGTCAAGGTGGACACACGGTCCTCCGAGTACCTCGGCCGTGTGACGGACTGACCCGTGGCCCGTCGAAGCAAGGCGCGCCGCCGTGCGTTGGAGGTCCTCTTCGAGGCGGAGCAGCGTGGAGCCGAGCCGCTCGAAGTCCTCCGGGTCCGCCGGGAGAAGGCCGATCTCGTGGTCGATGACTACGTCGTCACTGTCCTCGACGGCGTCGTCTCCCACCGCGAGCGGATCGACGAGCTGCTGACCACCTACTCCCGGGGCTGGAGCCTGGAGCGCATGCCGCGCGTGGACCTGATGGCGCTGCGCATCGGCGCCTGGGAGCTGCTCTACAACGACGACATCCCCGACGGCGTCGCCGTCGCCGAGGCCGTGGCCATGGTGCGGGAACTCTCCACGGATGAGTCCCCGCCCTTCGTCAACGGAGTCTTGGGGCGCCTGCAGAAGCTCAAGCCGACCCTTCTGGACTGACTCTGCTCCCGGTTCCGCGGAGCGTCACCGGGGAGAGGTTCCCGGGATCCGCTAGAGTGGGTCCGAACAGCTGAATATCCTGCTGTCTCCTTTAAGGATCGTCCCGTGAGGCGAGGAAGGAGTCGCCTGGTGACCACACCAGAGACCTCACAGGTCATGTCCGCCCCTGATATGGAGCGGGCACTGACGCGCATCGCGCACGAGATCGTCGAGGCCCATCGCGGCGTCGATGGTCTCCTGCTGCTCGGCATCCCCCGCAGGGGTGTCCCGTTGGCCCGTCGCCTGGGTGAACGGCTCGCCCGCATCGACGGGGCCTTCGACCCCGTGCGTGGGGTCGGCTCCCTCGACATCACCATGTATCGGGATGATCTGCGCACCGGCAGCGCACGCACCCCGGAGCCCACCCGGGTGCCCGAGGCCGGCGTCGACGACGCCACCGTCGTCCTGGTCGACGACGTGCTCTACTCCGGCCGCACCGTCCGCGCCGCGCTGGACGCCCTCTCCGCCCTCGGGCGCCCCCGTGCGGTGCGCCTGGCCGTCCTGGTGGACCGCGGCCACCGCGAGCTCCCGATCCGTGCCGATCACGTGGGCAAGAACCTGCCGACCTCCCGGGACGAACGGGTCTCGGTGCGCCTGGCCGACGTCGACGGCGTCGCCGCCGAGGACGAGGCCGTGCTCATCGAGAGGGGGCCACGCCCATGAGGCACCTGCTCTCCACCGCGGACCTGTCCCCCAGCGACGCGCTGAGCATCCTCGACACCGCCGAGGAGATGAGCGCGGTGGCCACCCGCGAGGTGAAGAAGCTCCCCACGCTGCGGGGTCGCACCGTGGTGAACCTCTTCTTCGAGGACTCCACGCGGACGCGGATCTCCTTCGAAGCCGCCGCGAAGCGACTCTCCGCGGACGTCATGAACTTCTCGGCGAAGGGCTCCTCCGTCTCCAAGGGCGAGTCGCTGAAGGACACCGTCCAGACCCTGGAGGCCATCGGAGCGGACGCGATCGTGATGCGCCATTGGGCCTCCGGCGCCGCGGCACAGCTGGCGGCCTCGGGTTGGACGGACTGCGCGGTGGTCAACGCCGGAGACGGCACCCATGAGCATCCCACACAGGCGCTGCTGGATGCGCTCACGCTGCGCCGAGGCTGGGCCGCTGGGCGGGGCCACGGGCCTCGTGGCACGGACCTGACCGGTATGCGGGTGCTGATCGTCGGGGACATCCTGCACTCTCGGGTCGCCCGCTCCGGCGTGTGGCTGCTGAACACTCTCGGCGCCGAGGTCGGCCTCGTCGCCCCGCCGACCCTGCTGCCTGTGGGTGTGGAGCAGTGGCCCGTCAGCGTGCACTACAGCTTCGACGAGGCGCTGGCCTCGGGACCGCACGCCGTGATGATGCTGCGCGTGCAGGCCGAACGCATGGGCGGAGCCTTCTTCCCCACACCGGCGGAGTACACGCGCCGGTGGGGCCTGACCGACGAGCGCCTCGCACGGGTGGAACGTCTCGACGGCCCCGGAGGGGACGGAGCCATGATCCTGCACCCTGGGCCGATGAACCGAGGCGTGGAGATCTCCGCAGCCGCCGCCGACTCTCCGCTGAACCGGGTGCTCGACCAGGTCTCGCACGGAGTCTCGGTGCGCATGGCGGTGCTGCACCTGCTGCTTTCACAGAGTCACGACGACGGGAGTTCCGCATGACCGACCACCTGATCCTCGGTGCCAAGATCCTCGGGGAGACGACTGCCGACCTGGTGCTGCGGGACGGGAAGATCGCCACTCTCGGGGCCGACACGGCCGCGCCGCGGGAGGGCGTGCCGCTGGAGACCATCGACGCCACCGGCCTCATCGCGCTCCCCGGCATGGTGGACCTGCACACGCACCTCCGCGAGCCCGGGCGCGAGGACGCCGAGACCGTGGAGACCGGCAGCCGCGCGGCCGCCCTGGGCGGCTTCACCGCCGTGCACGCCATGGCGAACTCCTCACCGGTGGCGGACACCGCCGGCGTCGTCGAACAGGTCCACCGTCTGGGGCTGGAGTCCGGTTGGACCGAGGTGCATCCCGTGGGGGCCGTCACGGTCGGGCTGGCCGGTGAGAACCTGGCTGAGCTGGGCGCGATGGCCGAGTCCTCCGCCCAGGTCCGGATGTTCTCCGACGACGGCATCTGCGTGCACAACCCGGTGCTGATGCGTCGGGCACTGGAGTACGTGAAGTCCTTCGACGGATTCGTGGCCCAGCACGCCCAGGAGCCGCTGCTCACCGAGGGTGCTCAGATGAATGAGGGCTGTGTGTCCTCGGTGCTGGGGCTTCCCGGCTGGCCGGCAGTGGCCGAAGAGGCGATCATCGCCCGTGACGTGCTGCTGGCTCAGCACGTGGAGTCGCGTCTCCATGTCTGCCACGTGTCCACGAAGGGGTCGGTGGAGATCATCCGCTGGGCCAAGGAGCGGGGCATCGACGTGACCGCCGAGGTCACTCCGCACCACCTGATCCTCACCGATGAGATGGTCCGCAGCTTCAACCCGGTGTACAAGGTCAATCCGCCGCTGCGCACGGCTGAGGACGTCCAGGCGCTGCGCGAGGCGCTGGCCGACGGCACGATCGACGTCGTCGGCACCGACCACGCCCCGCACCCCACGCAGCTCAAGGAGTGCGAGTGGCACCAGGCCGCGATGGGGATGACCGGGCTGGAGACGGCGCTCTCGGTGGTGCAGCACACGATGGTCGAGACCGGCATGATGGACTGGCGGCGCTTCGCGGAGGTCACCTCGGTGCGTCCGGCGGAGATCGCACGCCACGGGCACCAGGGCCGCCCGCTGGCCGTCGGCGAGCCTGCGAATCTGATCCTGGTGGACCCGCAGGCGCGCCGCACCGTGCGTCCTGAGGAGCATGCCACCAAGGGCCGGAACTCCCCGTTCTCCGGCATGGAGCTGCCGGGCCGGGTCCACTCCACCTTCCTGGCGGGACACCGCGTCGTCGCCGACGGTGCGCTGCAGACCTCGCTCACCGGCAGAGAGGCGGACTGACCCCGCATGACGCAGGTCTATCTGAACTACTTCTATGTGTCCTTCGCGATCATCGTGGCAGCTGCCCTGATGCTCTGGTGGGGCTGGCGAGGACGCAAGAGACGACAGGCCGGGCTGCCGGAGCCGGCCACGATCGTGCCGGAGATCATCGACGCCGAGCCGCTGGCCGCCGGCGAGGGCATGGTCATCGGCACGGTGAAGGCCTCGGACTACCTGGACCGCGTGGCCGTGCACGGCCTGGGGATCCGCACCGACGGTCGGATCGAGGTCCATGACCAGGGTGTGGCCGTGTTCCGTGCCGGAGCGCGGAACTATCTCATCACCCGAGACCAGCTGACCCATACGCGCACCGACCGCGGGGTGGTGGGTAAGTTCGTCGAGCGCGACGGCGCCCTCATCATCGGCTGGAAGCTGGGGGAGGAGTCCGTGGAGACGGCCTTCCGTGCGCGGCACGCCGAGGCCCATGAGCAGCTGCTGAGCCACTTGAAGAGACTGACCGAGGAGTGAACCCACCTATGAGCACCATCGATCCTGCCCTCCTCGTCCTCGAGGACGGCACCGTCCACGAGGGGACCGCCTACGGGGCCCGAGGCTCCCGTCTGGGGGAGGCGGTCTTCGCCACCGGCATGACCGGCTACCAGGAGACCCTCACCGACCCGTCGTACGCACGTCAGATCGTCGTGCAGACGGCCCCGCACATCGGAAACACCGGAGTCAACGACGAGGACCCGGAGTCCCGCCGGATCTGGGTGGCCGGCTATGTGGTCCGTGACGCCGCTCGACGTCCCTCGAACTGGCGCAGCCGACGCAGCCTGGACGAAGAGCTCGTCGCGCAGGACGTCGTCGGGATCCAGGGAGTGGACACCCGTGCGGTGACCCGTCATCTGCGCACCGCCGGCGCCATGAAGGCCGGCATCTTCTCCGGGGAGGCCGCTTCGCGTCCCGTGGCGGAGCTCGTCGACGAGGTCCGGTCCCAGCCGTCGATGAAGGGCGCACGCCTGGCCGAGGAGGTCACCACGGAGCAGGCCTACGTCGTGGAGCCGTCCGACCACGGCTGGCAGGGGGAGCCCCTCGCCGTCGTGGCCGCGCTCGACCTCGGCATCAAGACGATGACGCCGGTCCGCATGGCCGAGCGCGGGCTGCGCGTCCACGTCCTGCCGGCGACGGCGTCCTTCGCAGACATCGAGGCCGTCTCGCCCGACGGCGTGTTCCTCTCCAACGGCCCCGGGGACCCTGCCACGGCAGCCACCCAGGTGGGCCTGCTGCGGGAGGTCCTCGACGCCGGAGTGCCGTTCTTCGGGATCTGCTTCGGCAACCAGATCCTCGGCCGCGCGCTGGGCTTCGGCACCTACAAGCTGCCCTTCGGGCATCGCGGGATCAACCAGCCGGTCATGGACCATCTGACCGGCAAGGTGGAGATCACCTCGCAGAACCATGGCTTCGCGGTGGACGCACCCGTCGGGGAGACCACCACCGCCCCGGAGTCGCGATACGGCCGCGTGCAGGTCAGCCACTCCAGCCTCAACGACGGCGTCGTGGAGGGGCTGCGCTGCCTGGACATCCCGGCCTTCTCGGTGCAGTACCACCCGGAGGCCGCCGCCGGACCTCACGACTCCGCCTACCTCTTCGACCGCTTCGTCGAGCTGATGAAAGTGAAGGACAATGCCTAAGCGTCAAGACCTCAACTCCGTGCTGGTCATCGGCTCCGGCCCGATCGTCATCGGCCAGGCGGCAGAGTTCGACTACTCGGGGACCCAGGCCCTGCGCGTGCTCAAGGAAGAGGGCATCCGCGTCATCCTGGTCAACTCCAACCCGGCAACCATCATGACCGATCCGGAGTTCGCCGACGCCACGTATGTGGAGCCGATCAGCCCCGACGTCGTCGCCAAGATCATCGAGAAGGAGCGTCCCGACGCGATCCTGCCCACTTTGGGCGGGCAGACGGCGCTGAACACCGCCATCGCGCTGGACAAGGACGGCGTCCTGGAGAAGTACGGCGTGGAGCTGATCGGGGCGAACATCGCCGCCATCGAGCTCGGTGAGGACCGCGAGAAGTTCAAGGGCGTCGTGGAGCGCTCGGGCGGCGAGTCCGCCCGTTCGCGGATCGTCCATTCCATGGAGGAGGCGTTCGAGGCGGCCGAGGACCTCGGCTACCCGATGGTGGTGCGGCCGTCGTTCACCATGGGAGGGCTGGGGTCCGGGCTCGCCTACGACGCCGAGGACCTGCGGCGCATCGCCGGGACGGGACTGCAGTACAGCCCGACCACGGAGGTGCTCCTGGAGGAGTCGATCCTCGGGTGGAAGGAGTACGAGCTCGAGATGATGCGCGACGCCAACGACAACGTCGTGGTCGTCTGCTCGATCGAGAACCTCGACCCGGTGGGTGTGCACACCGGCGACTCCATCACCGTGGCCCCGGCGCTGACGCTGACCGACCGGGAATACCAGAAGCTGCGCGACATCGCGATCAACGTGATCCGCGAGGTCGGCGTCGACACGGGCGGCTGCAACATCCAGTTCGCAGTGGACCCGGCGACCGGGCGGGTGGTCGTCATCGAGATGAACCCCCGGGTCTCGCGCTCCTCAGCGCTGGCCTCGAAGGCGACCGGGTTCGCCATCGCCAAGATCGCCACGAAGCTCGCGGTGGGCTACACCCTCGACGAGATCCCCAACGACATCACCCGCAAGACCCCGGCGAGCTTCGAGCCCACGCTGGACTACGTGGTGGTGAAGGTCCCACGTTTCGCCTTCGAGAAGTTCCCGGCCGCCGACACCACGCTGACGACCACCATGAAGTCTGTCGGTGAGGCGATGGCCATCGGGCGGAACTTCAGCGAGGCGCTGCAGAAGGCCCAGCGGTCCCTGGAGCAGCGGGGCTCCGAGTTCGACTTCACCCCCGCCGGCCAGGAGGAGCTCGCCGAGCTGCTGGAGAAGATGGCCACGCCGACCACCGAGCGTATCCACCAGGTGCAGCGTGCGCTGCTCTCCGGGGCCAGCCTGGAGCAGGTGCACGAGATCACCGCCATCGACCCGTGGTTCCTGGACCAGCTGGAGCTGATCAACGAGACCGCCCAGACGATCGCTGAGGCACGTGAGCTCAGCCCGGAGGTGCTGCGCACCGCCAAGCGGCACGGCTTCTCGGACGAGCAGATCGGCGCCCTGCGCCACATGGACCCCGCCGTGGTGCGGGGTGTGCGCCACGCCCTGGGCATCCGGCCGGTCTTCAAGACGGTGGACACCTGTGCGGCCGAGTTCGAGGCCTACACGCCGTACCACTATTCGTCCTACGACCGTGAGGATGAGATCAGCGACCACGAGAAGCCCTCGGTCATCATTCTGGGCTCGGGGCCGAACCGGATCGGCCAGGGCATCGAGTTCGACTACTCCTGCGTGCATGCCACCATGGCGCTGCGGGATGCGGGCTACGAGACCGTCATGGTCAACTGCAACCCGGAGACCGTCTCCACCGACTACGACGTCTCCACACGGCTCTACTTCGAGCCGCTGACCCTGGAGGACGTCCTGGAGGTCATCGCCGCCGAGGAGCGGACCGGCGGCGTCCACGGGGTGTTCGTCCAGCTCGGCGGTCAGACGCCGCTGAAGCTCGCCCAGCAGCTGGCCGACGCCGGGGTGCCGATCCTGGGCACGTCGCCGGAGGCCATCGATCTGGCGGAGGACCGTGGCGAGTTCGACCAGGTGCTGCGGCAGGCCGGGCTCATCGCGCCGAAGAACGGCACGGCCGTGAGCTTCGAGGACGCCAAGCGGGTGGCCGACGGCATCGGCTATCCCGTGCTGGTGCGGCCCTCCTATGTGTTGGGCGGACGCGGCATGGAGATCGTCTACGACGAGCCCGGACTCGCCCGGTACATCGCCAACGCGACCGAGGTCACCCCGGAGCATCCCGTGCTGGTGGACCGGTTCCTGGAGGATGCGATCGAGGTCGACGTCGACGCCCTCTTCGACGGCCGGGACCTCTACCTGGGCGGTGTCATGGAGCACATCGAAGAGGCCGGGATCCACTCGGGCGACTCGGCCTGCGCCCTGCCTCCGATCACCCTGGGACCGGACGTGCTGGAGCGGGTCCGGGAGGCGACCGCCGCGATCGCCGCCGGCGTCGGGGTCCGTGGCCTGATCAACATCCAGTTCGCCGTCGCCTCCGACGTCCTCTACGTCATCGAAGCCAATCCGCGGGCCTCACGCACGGTGCCGTTCGTCTCCAAGGCCACCGGCGTGCAGCTGGCCAAGGCCGCCGCGCTGATCGGCACGGGCGTCTCGATCAGCGAGCTGCGGGCGGGCTCCGGCCACCCGGCAGGCGGGCTGCTGCCGACCTTCGGTGACGGATCCCTGCTGCCCCCGGGCGCCCCGGTGTCCGTCAAGGAGGCCGTACTGCCGTTCAACCGGTTCCGCACCCCTGAGGGGCGTGTGGTGGACTCGCTGCTGGGTCCGGAGATGCGCTCCACCGGTGAGGTCATGGGCATCGACAAGCACTTCGACACGGCCTTCGCGAAGTCTCAGCAGGCGGCGAGCAACCCGCTGCCGACCTCGGGCAAGGTCTTCGTCTCGGTGGCCAACCGGGACAAGCGCGCCGTCATCATGACCGTCAAGCGCCTGGTGGACCTCGGCTTCGAGGTCGTCTCCACCGGGGGCACCGCGGACGTGCTGCGGCGCAACGGCCTGAACCCCTCGGTGGTGCGCAAGATCGCCGACGCCCCGGGGGAGGGGGAGACCATCCTCGACCTCGTGGAGTCCGGGCAGATCGACCTGATCGTGAACACCCCCTCGGGCGGGGACGCCCGCAGCGACGGCTACGAGATCCGTGCGGCGGCGACGTCGGTGGGCACTCCGGTGATCACCACGGTGGCGGAGTTCGGCGCCGCGGTGCTGGCGATCGAGGCGCTGCGCCAGTTCAGCTGGTCGGTCACCTCCCTGCAGGACCACGCGGCACGGCTCGCGGAGCTCTCCTCATGAGCGAGCGCCCTCCGCAGTTCGGCGCACGGCTGGCCGAGGCGATCCGTCGCCACGGTCGGCTGTGCGTCGGCGTCGATCCGCACGCCGCTCTGCTGACTCAGTGGGGCCTGGCCGACGACGTCGCCGGGCTCCGGGAGTTCGGCCGCCGCGTGCTGGATGCCGCGGTGGGTCGGGTCGGCATCATCAAGCCGCAGGTCGCCTTCTTCGAGCGGTTCGGGCCTGCGGGCCTGAGCGTGCTGGCCGAGCTGCAGCAGGCCGCCCGCCGGGAGGGGCTGCTGGTGATCGCCGATGCGAAACGGGGCGACATCGGTTCGACGATGGCCGGCTACGCCGAGGCGTGGCTGGACCCCGACGCCGCCCTCGCCGCCGATGCGCTCACCGTCTCCCCCTACCTGGGCTTCGGTTCGCTGAGCCCCGCCGTCGAGGCGGCCCGCCGCCATGGCGCCGGGCTGTTCGTGCTGGCGCTGACCTCGAACCCCGAAGGGCGGGAGGTCCAGCTGGCACGGGACGCCCACGGGACGGTGGCCGCAGGCATCGCCGCTCAGGCCGCCGCGGAGAACGACGTGGTCGACGACGGCGCCCTGGGAGACATCGGCCTGGTGGTCGGCGCGACGACGGCGGGCCTGGCGGAAGAAGCAGGTGTCGACCTGACCGCAGGGGCGATGCCGCTGCTCGCTCCGGGATACGGGGCGCAGGGGGCGACGGCGCAGGACCTGCGGCGAGGCTTCGGCCCGGCTCACCGGCAGGTGGTCGTCAACTCCTCCCGGGGGATCCTCGCGCACGGACCCGACGTCGCCTCGCTGACCGCTGCGATCGACCGCACCGTGGCCGATCTGGGCGACTGACCGTCCAGGTCCGTCTGGACGCTCGACCGCGCCGCGTCCGGGGCTGTCGCCGCCTGATCTGGGGGAACTGGCTATTGCCCCTGGGCACAAATGAGGCTAGATTCTGCCACATGTCATAGGCGGCGCAGCAGAGGAGAACACCGTGGCCCTGCGAGAACTGAGCAAGGAAGAGCGCGACATCGCCCGGCAGAAGGCCCTCGCGGCCCGGATCGAGCGGGCCGAGCTGAAGGAGGCCTTCGGAGCGGGGAAGATCAGCTTCGACGACGTGCTGGCCAAGGCCGAGACCTCCGAGGCGGTGGCCCGGCTGAAGACTGTGGAGCTGCTGGAGGCGCTGCCCGGCGTGGGGAAGGTCACGGCCGCCCGGACGCTGGAGGATCTCGGGATCTCCGAGAACCGGCGCATCGGTGGACTCGGCGTCAAGCAGCGGACCGCTCTGGCCCGACATCTGGCTCAGCTGGCCTGAAGCGGCCCGCGTGCTGCCCCGCGTCTCGGTCGGCGGGGCCTCGTCCGGACGTTAGGATGGACGACATCCTGATGCCCAGGCTTGAGGTGCGTCGGTCCTGCTCCGGCCGGGACTGTTCCGCCTCGGCCCACCGACCACACCGAGGTTCCGCGGCCGCCGTCGAGCGGCTCGGACCGCGCCGAGGAGTCCACCGCAGTGAACGAGCCCAAGGTCACCGTGCTCGCAGGCCCCACGTCTGTGGGGAAGTCGACGATGAGCCGCTACATCCGAGAGAACTATCCGCAGGTCTGCTTCTCGGTCTCTGCGACGACCCGCGATCCGCGACCGGGGGAGGCTGACGGCGTCGACTATCATTTCGTCGCGCCCGAGCAGTTCGACCGCCTGGTGGAGGAGGGCGCCTTCCTCGAATGGGCCACCG
Organism: Nesterenkonia aethiopica; assembly: GCF_039534665.1. Classification (NCBI taxonomy): domain Bacteria; kingdom Bacillati; phylum Actinomycetota; class Actinomycetes; order Micrococcales; family Micrococcaceae; genus Nesterenkonia; species Nesterenkonia aethiopica. Next base: position 199,346 of record NZ_BAAAVT010000004.1, read on the forward strand.
TCCATGGGCGGCACCGCTACGGGACCCTGCGATCCACCGTGGAGGAGGCCCTGGGCCAGGGACGCAGCGTCCTGCTGGAGATCGACCTCCAGGGGGCCCGGCAGGTGCGGCGGACCATGCCCGAGGCGCAGTTCGTGTTCCTCTCGCCGCCGTCGTGGGACGAGATGGTGTCTCGCCTCACAGGGCGGGGTACGGAGGGGCCCGAGGAACAGCAGAGGCGCCTGGAAACCGCTAAGATGGAGCTTGCGGCAGAATCGGAGTTCGACGTCACCGTGATCAACGACGACCTCGACCGCGCCGCCGCCGAACTCGTCGCCCTCATGGGCTTCCAGAAGGACGCCGTCTGATCGACGGCCCACCACACGCGACCGACAAGGACCTTTCTTCCGTGACTGAGCAGCTCGAAGGCATCATCGACCCGCCGATCGACTCCCTGATGGGCAAGAGCGACTCGAAGTACGCCCTGGTGCTCTTCGCCGCCAAGCGCGCCCGCCAGATCAACGCCTACTACGCGCAGCTCCACGAGGGGCTCTTCGAGTACGTCGGCCCGCTGGTGGACACGAAGCTCAACGAGAAGCCTCTGTCCATCGCTCTGCGGGAGATCGACCAGGACCTGCTGGTCAACCACCCCGCCGAGAACCCGGCATCCTGACCCTACGGTCCGGAGAGCACCGATCGACCTGATGCGCATCGTCCTGGGAGTCAGCGGAGGCATCGCGGCCTACAAGGCCGTGCACCTGGTGCGACTGCTCCGTGAGGACGGCCATCAGGTCGACGTCGTTCCGACCGCCGCCGCGGAAGAGTTCGTGGGCCGTCCCACGTGGGAGGCCATCAGCGGGCGGAAGGTGAGCACCTCCGTCTTCTCTCATGTGGACGAGGTGCGGCATGTCCGCCTCGGCCAGGAGGCGGACCTGGTCGTGGTGGCACCGGCCACCGCCGACCTGATGGCCCGGGTGCGGGCCGGCATGGCCGATGATCTTCTCACGTCCACGCTGTTGGCCACCGAGGCGCCGGTGGTGCTCGTGCCGGCCATGCACACCGAGATGTGGCGCAACGCCGCCACTGCCGACAACGTCGAGACCCTGCGTCGGCGCGGGGTCGACGTCATGGAGCCCGCTGTCGGGCGGCTGACAGGCGCCGACTCGGGTCCGGGCCGGATGCCCGAGCCCCACGACATCCACGCGCACCTCCGCAGGGTCCTCGCCGAGGGCCCTGGTGACGCAGACCCGGGGCCGCCGTCGGGCGCCGTGACCCCGTCGGAGGGCCCGCTGTCCGGGCGGCGCGTCGTCGTCACCGCGGGGGGCACCCGCGAGCCGCTGGACCCTGTGCGATACCTGGGCAACCGCTCCTCCGGGAAACAGGGACTGGCACTGGCCGAGGCCGCGCTGGCCGCGGGTGCGCAGGTGCACCTCATCGCCGGGGTGATGGACGTCCCGGCACCGGCGGCTCAGGACAGGCTGACGGTGGAGACCGTCGAGACGGCCGAGGAGCTGCATGCCGCCGTCGAGTCCGCGGCCGCCGCAGCAGACCTGCTGCTCATGGCGGCGGCAGTCGCCGACTTCCGTCCGGCCGACTATGCCGAGGCCAAGATCAAGAAGACCGACGACGGCACGGACCCGGTCATCCACCTGCAGCGCAATCCGGACATCCTGGCCACGACGGTGCGGAGGCGCGCCGAGCGAGGGACCGGTCCCACCGTCATCGTCGGCTTCGCCGCCGAGACCGGCGACGCGGAGAACGATCCGCTGGACCTCGCACAGGCCAAACTGCTGCGCAAGGGATGCGAGCTGCTCGTGCTGAATCGTGTGGGCCGGAACCTGGTGTTCGGTCAGGACGACACAGAGATCCATATCCTGGCGTCCTTCGGCGTCCAGGGGCTCCTCGGTGATGCCGATCCGGTCCATGTGGTGGGCACCAAGCAGGAGGCCGCGCAGGCCGTGGTCGACCGTGCCGCGCAGCTGATCTCCCGCCGGGCGCGATCGCCTTACGCTCTGTGAAGCCGCTGGCTGACCGGCCAGCCTCGACGCTGGCCGCTCGCGTAGGATGAGCCGGTGACCAACACCAGCGCTGCCTCTTCTGACATGCCCCTGCCGCAGGGACTGCGGCTGTTCAGCTCCGAGTCCGTGACCATCGGTCACCCGGACAAGATCTGCGACCAGATCTCCGATGCGGTGCTCGATGCGATGCTCGCCGTAGACCCCGACTCTCGGGTCGCGGTGGAGACCCTCACCACCACCGGCCTGGTGCATGTCGCCGGGGAGGTCACCACCTCGGGGTATGTGGAGATCCCGCAGATCGTGCGCTCCACGCTGCTGGACATCGGCTACGACTCCTCGGCCAACGGCTTCGACGGCGCCCGCTGCGGCGTCTCGGTCAGCATCGGCCAGCAGTCCCCGGAGATCTTCGCCGGCGTGTTCAACTCGATGGAGGCCCGCAGCGGAGCCGAAGATCGCCGGGACGCCCAGGGAGCCGGCGACCAGGGCATCATGTTCGGCTACGCCACCAACGAGACGGACACCTATATGCCGACGCCCATCGCGCTGGCCCACCGTCTCTCGGCCCGGCTCACAGAGGTCCGGCAGACGGGTGAGCTGGACTATCTGCGCCCCGACGGCAAGACCCAGGTGACGGTCGGCTACGACGGCGCGCGACCCGTGAGCCTGGACACTGTGGTGGTCTCCACCCAGCACACGCAGGAGACCGCCCAGGAGCAGCTGCACGCTGACATGTCGGAGCACGTGGTGGCGCCGGTGATCGAGGCCTCCGGGCTGGACATCTCCGCGGTCTCCGAGATCATCAACCCCTCTGGGCCCTTCGTGGTCGGTGGTCCGGTGGGCGACGCCGGACTCACCGGCCGCAAGATCATCGTCGACACCTACGGCGGCTTCGCTCGGCACGGAGGCGGCGCGTTCTCCGGCAAGGACCCCTCCAAGGTGGACCGCTCGGCCGCCTACGCGATGCGCTGGGTGGCGAAGAACGTGGTCGCCGCCGGGCTGGCCGAGCGCGCCGAGATCCAGATCGCCTACGCCATCGGCCGGGCGCGTCCGGTGGGCATCTATGTGGAGACCTTCGGCACGGAGACGGTGGATCCGGCGCGCATCTCCGCGGCCATCGATGAGATCTTCGACCTCCGCCCGCTGGGGATCATCGAGGATCTGGACCTCAAGAGGCCCATCTATCGCGAGACCGCCCGCAACGGCCACTTCGGCCGTGAGGGCGAGAACTTCCCCTGGGAGCGTCTCGACCGTGTCGAGGCGCTGAAGTCGTACTTCGGCGCCTGAGGCCCGACGACCCTGCAGCACGCGGCCCCCGCCCACCCCAGGGCGGGGGCCGCGTGCTGTCCTCCCCGCCTCTGTGTCCGGTGCGGCCTCTGTGTCCGGTGCGGCCTCTGCCGTGCCTGCACCGGCACCAGACGGCCACCGGGGACTTCGTGCCTGTCAGCCCGGGCGCGTAGCATCATCCGGTGAACAGGTCCCAGTGCCGTGGAGGGAGACAGGCGATGACGGAGCGGGAGGACAGCCAGCCGGCGCTCCTCGACGCCCTGGCTCCGCCGCCGCCTGCGCGTCTGCCGGCGGGGGCGGCCCCGGAGCTGCCGGTGGCGCGGGTGCTGTTGGACTCCGGAGTCCCGCATCTGGACCGAACCTTCGACTATGTGGTGCCGCGGGACCACGACGCCGCCGTCGTGCCCGGGGGGAGGGTGAAGGTCCGTTTCTCCGGTCGCGAGATGCTGGGCTTCGTCGTCGAGCGCTGTGAGGCGGCGGAGACGGCGTCCCGGCTCTCTCTGATCCACAAGGTGGTCTCCGCGGTCCCGGTGCTGTCCCCGGAGGTGCTCCAGCTGGCCCGGCAGGTGGCCGAGCGCGGTGCCGGGGTCACCTCGGATGTGCTGCGGGCGGCGATCCCCCCGCGCGTGGCCCGGGTGGAGAAGGAGTTCGCCGGGCTGACCGCCCCGGATCCGGTGTTCGACCCCGAGACCCCGAGACCCCGCCAGGCGGCCCTGGCGCTGACCGGCTATGGGGAGCAGAGCTGGGTCGCCCAGATCCTGGACACGGTGCGTCGCTGCCTGGAGCAGGACGGCGATGCCGTGGTGGTCCTGCCCGATGCGCGCGACGTCGAGCAGGTGGCGGAGGCGCTCGAGCACGTGTGGGGCGCGGAGCAGGTGGCCCGGCTGACCGCCGACGTCGGCCCCACACCCCGATACCGGGCGTTCCTGCGCCTGCGCCACGGGCAGGCTCGCATCGCGGTGGGGACCCGGTCGGCCGTCTTCGCCCCGGTGCCGCGCCTGCGGCAGCTGATCGTGGTCGACGACGACGACCCTTCGCATGCCGAGCCGCGCGCGCCCTACCATCACGTGCGTGAGGTGGCGCTGCTGCGCACGGTGCTGACCGGATGCGGCCTGCTGTTCCTGTCCACCTCCCGCAGCCTGGAGGTGCAGCGCCTCGTGGAGCGCGGATGGCTCCAGGACGTCGCCCCGTCCCGCGAGTCTCGCAGGGAGGCCTCCCCGCTGATGATGGCCACCGCCGATTCTCACCACACGGAACGGGACCCGATGGCACGCGGGGCGCGGCTTCCGGCCGCGGCGTACCGCACGGCCCAGCAGGCTCTGCAGCACGGGCCGGTGCTGGTGCAGGTGGCACGGGCCGGCTTCGTCCCGGCGGTGCTGTGCGAGCGCTGCCGCGTCCGGCAGCAGTGTCCCAGCTGTCATGGGCCGCTGAGCCTGCCGCCCCACCATGAGCAGTCCCGGACCCTGAGGTGTCGCTGGTGCGGGCTGCATCAGCGGGGCCACCGCTGCGCGGAGTGCGGGCACGATCGCTTCCGGGCAGGTGTCAGGGGAGCGGACCGCACCGCGCATGAGCTTGGCCGGGCCTTCCCGAACACTACGGTGATCTCCTCCACCGGGGACCACCCGGTGCGTGAGGTCTCGGCGGCTCCGGCCGTGGTGGTGAGCACTCCCGGGGTGGAGCCCGTGGCCGCTGAAGGATATGCCGCCGCACTGCTCCTCGACGGGGACGCCCAGCTCAGCCGTGAGGGACTGGACGTGCCGCGCAGGGTCCTGGCTCGCTGGTTCCGTGCGGCGTCTCTGGTCCGGCCGCACGGAGCTGACCCGGCACGCTCGGGGGCGGTGGTGGTCACCGCGGAGGCCGAGGAGCTCACCGCGGCGCTGGTGCGCTGGGACCCGGTCACCTATGCCCGTCGGGAGCTCTACCGTCGGCTGGAGCTCGGTCTTCCCCCGGCGAAGCGCATGCTGAGCCTGACGGCGGAACCGGAGGAGGCCGAGGCCTTCATCCGGGCGGCGAACCTGCCCGAGGGCGTCAGCTGGATCGGGCCGAGCCCTCTCGAGGACGGTCGTCACCGGTACCTGCTGTTCTTCGGCTATGCGCAGGCCGCCGAGGTTGTTGAGGAGGTGCGGCGGCTGCGTCGCACCCAGAGCGCCCAGCGTGGGGATCGGGCCGTGCGGATCGCCGTGGACGACGTGGCGGCCCTGCAGGTCTGAGGCACTCCTCAGGGCTCGAGGACTGGGGGTGTCTGGCGGGACGCTGACACTCGGACGCTTGAGACCTTCAGAGCTCGCTGAGGAAGCGGCGGATGGCCCGGGCGGTCGGGGCAGGCTTCTCATAGTGCAGCAGATGGCCCACCCCGCGGAGGACCTCCAGTCGGGCCTGGGGGAGCAGTCGGGCGAGGCGCTGTCGTCCGCGCAGAGTGGAGAGCTGATCCTGCGCCCCGACCACCAGCAGGGTCGGCAGGTCCAGCTCGCGGGCGAACTGGGTCACGGTGGTGCGGCTGGAGGACCGGTAGGCCTGCAGGACGGTGTCCCGGTCGGCGAAGCCGCCGAAGTGCTCCCGGTGTTCACGGCGCACATGCTCGACCACGTCCCGGTCCCGCGACACGATCATGGTGAGATTCGTCACGGCAAGGATCAGGGGTGAGCGCAGCAGGGAGAGCGCCCAGTGCTCAGGCAGTCGGCCGCAGACCCGATAGTAGGCTTCCACGGCGACGGCGCCGGGCAGCAGCGACCCGGTGAAGACGTCGTCGCTGATCGGGTTGAGCAGTCCCAGCCCCGCCCAGCGTCGGCCCTCCGGGATGCCCTGCTGCCAGGCGGTGTGCGCCGCAGCGACGATGGATCCGAAGGAGTGGCCGACCAGGACGTCCTGGTCGTGGAGTGCCAGGGCCTGGGCCAGGGCCTCCACGACGCGCGCGTAGGTCTCGGCGTCGTGGACGCCGTGGGACAGCGGGGCGGTGGCGCCGAAGCCCGGCAGGTCGGGGACCAGCAGCTCCTGGTCGGGCAGGGCGTCGACGATCAGCTGCATCCCGTGGTGGTCGCCTCGGAAGCCATGGATGACCAGCAGCCGGCGCGCCGGCCCGGGGACCTGATGCCGGGCACGGTAGTGCCACAGGGTGATGTCAGCGGTCGCCGCGCGCCCGTCGGACAGGCGGACCCGCACGGGGACGGTGCGGCGTTCCCCTTCGCGACGTGGATGCGGCACCCAGGGAGCGGCGGGCAGGTCAGAGGAGGAAGGCGTCGACGGCGGCACCTCACCAGGGTAGCGGTGCGGGCGTCGGCGGCGTCGGCGGCGTCGGCGGCGTCGGCGGCATCGGCGGCATCGTCACTCAGGTCGGCATCGTCACTTAGACTGGGTGGGCCGGACGTCGTCTCTGAGGCCGGCGGTCGAACCCGACGGGATCGTGGGGCGGGACGAGGTCCTGCCTGCGACCGTGCTGGGTGAGCCGACCGCGGCGAGCCCCGTCCATGACGTCCCGAGATGCCCTTTGCCCGATCCCATCGAACGACCACGAGGTGCCCCCAGGTGAGCAACGCGAGCGGTTCCGCCGCGGCCCAGGCCGCGCAGGCCTCCGAGAAGCCCCAGCAGTATGACGTCGCCGAGATCGAGGCGCGCTGGCTGCCCTTCTGGGAGGAGGACGGCACGTTCGAGGTGGACCCCGACGACACTCGCGAGCGGCGCTATGTGCTGGACATGTTCCCGTACCCGTCGGGCGATCTGCACATGGGGCATGCCGAGGCCTTCGCCATCGGCGACATCCCGGCCCGCTATGCGCGGCTGCGTGGATACAACGTGCTGCACCCCATCGGCTGGGACTCCTTCGGACTTCCGGCGGAGAACGCGGCGATCAAGAACGACGCGCATCCGGCGGACTGGACCTACACCAACATCGACACCCAGGCGGCGTCCTTCAAACGCTATGCCATCAGTGCGGACTGGTCGCGGCGCCTGCACACCTCGGACGAGTCCTACTACCGGTGGACCCAGTGGCTGTTCCTGCAGTTCCACCGCCGGGGCCTGGCCTACCGCAAGGACTCCCCGGTGAACTGGTGCCCGAAGGACCAGACGGTGCTGGCCAATGAGCAGGTCGTCGACGGCGCCTGTGAGCGCTGCGGCACTCAGGTCACGAAGAAGGCCCTGAACCAGTGGTACTTCAAGATCACCGAGTACGCGGACCGGCTCCTCGACGACATGGATCAGCTGGCCGGACGATGGCCGGAGCGCGTGCTGAGCATGCAGCGCAACTGGATCGGCCGCTCCACCGGTGCGACGGTCCGGTACGAGGTCGAGCCTGCCGAGGGCGGCGCCGACGTCGAGCCGATCGAGGTCTTCACCACCCGCCCGGACACCCTGTACGGGGTGACGTTCATGGTGGTCGCCGCCGATGCGGCGCTGGCCGAGCAGCTGGTCACCGAGGAGCACCGGGAGGAGCTGGCGCGCTACCGCGCGGCGCTGGGCTCGGTCTCCGACATCGAGCGTCAGTCGGCCGACCGGGAGCGCACCGGCGTGTTTCTGGGCCGGTACGCGGCCCACCCGCTGACGGGAGAGCGTCTGCCCATCTGGGCCTCGGACTATGTGCTCGCAGACTACGGCACCGGCGCGGTCATGGCTGTGCCGGCCCATGATCAGCGGGACCTCGAGTTCGCCCGGACGATGGGGCTGGATGTCCGTGTCGTGGTGGACACCGGAGAAGAGGATCCCGCGGTCTCCGGCACGGCCACGGCCGGCGAAGGGACGTTGGTGAACTCCCCCGCCTGGGAGGGGCTGGGCAAGCAGGAGGCCATCGCTCGCGCGGTGGACGTCCTGGCGGAGCGCCAGCTCGGACAGGCCACGGTGAACTACCGGCTGCGCGACTGGCTGCTGTCCCGTCAGCGTTTCTGGGGCGCCCCGATCCCGATCGTGCACTGCCCCAGCTGCGGCGAGGTGCCGGTGCCCGAGGACGAGCTGCCGGTGCGGCTGCCGGCTGACCTGCGAGGCGAGCAGCTGGCTCCGAAGGGCCAGTCCCCGCTGGCCGCGGCGAGCGACTGGGTCACGGCGGACTGTCCGTCGTGCGGTGAGCCTGCCACCCGGGACACTGACACCATGGACACCTTCGTGGACTCCTCGTGGTACTTCCTGCGATTCCTGGACCCGCAGAACGACGAGCGCATCTTCGATTCGTCCGAGGCCGACCGATGGATGCCGGTGGACCAGTATGTGGGCGGCGTGGAGCACGCCATCCTCCATCTGCTCTATGCTCGCTTCTTCACCAAGGTCATCCATGACATGGGCCTGATCCGCTTCGACGAGCCCTTCAAGGCGCTGATGAACCAGGGCCAGGTGCTCAACGGCGGCAAGGCGATGTCGAAGTCGCTGGGCAACGGTGTCGACCTCGGTGAGCAGCTGGACGCCTACGGCGTCGACGCGGTCCGGCTGACCATGGTCTTCGCCTCACCGCCCGAGGACGATGTCGACTGGGCCGACGTCTCGCCGGCCGGGTCGGCGAAGTTCCTGGCCCGGGCGTGGCGTGTGGCCCAGGATGTGGCCAGCGCACCCGGCACGGATCCGACCAGCGGGACCGCAGCACTGCGTGCGGTCACCCACCGCACCGTCCACGAGGTGGAGCAGCTGGTCGAGGACCAGAAGTTCAACGTGGTCGTGGCGCGGCTCATGGAGCTGGTCAACGCCATCCGCAAGGAGATCGACTCCGGGGCCGGCGCGGCCGACGCCGCGGTGCGGGAAGGGGCGGAGGTCACCGCACAGATCCTGAGCCTCGTGGCGCCCTACACCGCTGAGGACATGTGGGCGATGCTCGGGAATGAGGCCTCCGTGGCGAACTCGACCTGGCCTACCGTCGATGAGGCTCTGCTGGTCGAGGACACGGTCACCGCCGTGGTGCAGGTCAAGGGCAAGCTGCGGGACAAGCTGGAGGTGTCCACGGACATCACGGCGGACGATCTCGAGGCCCGCGCACTGGCGCTGCCGAAGATCCAGAAGTACATCGAGGCCGACGGCGGGGTTCGCAAGGTGATCGTCCGGGCTCCGAAGCTCGTCAACGTCGTCACGGGCTGACCCGATGGACCAGGTCTCGCGGGAGCGCAGGGACCAGGGCCTGGCAGCCTGGATCCGGTCTTGTGAAGACGCCCTCACGGTCGGCGGACCCCGTCGATCCGGACTCTGGGGACCGCGGCGACGGCAGGGCGGCGTCGCAGTGGTGACGGATTCCTCCTGCTCGTTGCCCCCGGCCCTGCTGAACGCCGCCCGGCCCCCGGTGACCTCGGTGCCGATTCCCGTGATGATCGGTGATCAGATCTACGCGGGGGAGACCGGGGCGTCGGCAGGCGGCGGCGAAGGTGCCGAACTGGAGCGCGATCTGGCCCTTGCGGTCGCCCAGGGTGCACCGGTGCGCACCTCCCGTCCCTCTCCGGGCCGCCTCCTGCACGCGTTCCGCGCTGCCGAGGCGGCCGGCTGTGAGGGCATCGTGGCAGTGCACCTGTCCTCCAAGCTCTCCGGCACCGTGGACGCCGCGCGTCTGGCGGCCGAGGCCGCGGGCGTCCCGGTGCGTGTCGTCGACTCGCAGCTCACCGGAGCCGCACTGGGGGACGCCGTGCTGGACGCCGCCGCTGTGGCTGGTCGCGGTGGGTCGATCGACGCCGTCGCCGACGCGGCCGAGCGGTGCGCGCGTGGGGCGAGCGCTTTCTTTGTGGTGCCGAATCTGGAGCAGCTGCGGCGAGGCGGCCGGATCAATGCCCTGGCTTCCCTGGTGGGCGGCCTGCTTTGGGTGAAGCCTCTTCTGGGGCTTGAAGACGGCGAGGTGCAGCTGGTGGAGCGGCCCCGCACGATGCCGCGAGCGATGGAGCGGCTCATGGCCCGCGTGGAGGAGGCGGCCTCCGCGATGGACGACCCACGCCTGGTGGTCCACGGTTTCGGCAATCTTCCGGAGGCGCTCGAGCTGGCGGACCGGGTCTCGGGACTCTCGGCCCGGCCGGTGCCGGTGGTCGACCTGCCTCCCTCGCTCGCAGCGCATCTCGGACTGGGGGCGCTGGCGGTGTGCCTGACGCCGTCGCCGCGGTGAGGGGCCGAGCACGACCCTGTCCTGAGGAGGCCGGCGTCGACCGAGGGCGCCTGAGTCACAGTGTCCTCCCCTGTGGTGTCCTCCACAGCGGGGTTCTCTGCGGGACTGACACGCCGACGTCTCCACATCCTTCGGGGCGCGGCTGAACGGTGCATCGCCGTGGTCCTAGCCTGACGGCATGGAGGATCATGGGCTCTGGGACGAGGCGCCGGTGCTCTCTCGCCGGGAGCGCCTCAGGCAGGAACGAGAGGCCGCTCTGCGACGTCCTGCACGCACCCGGTTGCGCATCACGGCGGCGGTCGCACTGGTGGTGGCGCTGCTCGCCTGGCTGCTCGTCTCGTGGCTGATCAGCAGCCCGTCCTCGTCCGAGCCGCTGCCGGAGGCGCCGGCGCTCGACAGCGCACAGGAGGGTGCCCAGGAAGGTGCCCAGGAGACGGCGCGGCGGGAGGCGCGTCCGCGGGAGACGCCGCCCGGTGCGGAGGGCGGCCCCGCCCCTGGTCAGGGCACGCGGCCGGATGAGGCGCCCGAGCAGCGCTCGGATGAGACGGGTGACGACGGGGCTGACCCCGACGGGGCTGACCACGGCGGGGGGCAGCTGGTGGTCCACGTCGTCGGCGCAGTCCAGGAGCCGGGCGTCGTCGAGCTTGACCCGGGGGCGCGGGTCCATGACGCGGTGGAGCAGGCCGGCGGGGCCGAGGAGGACGCGGCGCTGGAGGTCGTGAACCTGGCCGCGCCCCTCGTGGACGGCTCGCTGATCCATGTCCCGACCCACGCTGACGTCGACGCCGCCGAGCGGGGGGCGTCGTGGGTCCAGGACGGCCACGGCGGCGACGCGGGGAACGAATCTGAGTCCCTTGGGCCGCACGACGCCGGTCACCACGATGGTGGTGCGCCCGGGACACCGGTGGTGGACCTCAACACGGCCGAGGCCGCAGAGCTCGAACAGCTTCCGGGGATCGGACCGGCGCTTGCCGAAAGGATCTTGGAGCACCGGGCCCGGCACGGTCCCTTCGGCTCGCTCGAGGAGCTGGCCGCGGTCCGCGGGATCGGACCGGCGATCCTGGAGGATGTGGCCGATCAGGTGACCTGGTGATCGCGGCTCACCGACGGGACGACGACCCCGCGGGCCGGGCGACCGACCCTCCGGGGAACGCCGCCGGCCCTGTGCGCCCGGTGGACCTTCGGCTGCTGCCCGCTGCCGCGACGGCTTGGGCGGTGGCCTGGGCCGCAGTACACAGCAGCTCTGCGATCTCGGCAGCCCTGGGAGCTCTGCTGGGGATCTCCGGTCTGGCGCTGCTCGGGGTCCTGGTGCTGCTGCGCCACCTCATGCCACGGGGACGACGGTCATCAGCCCCGGCGGTGCAGGTGGCGGTGTGCTGCGTCGCAGGTGCCGCCGTCGCACTGAGCTGTTCCGGCGCTCAGCGGCAGATCGACCTGAGCGGATGGCCCATGACCGTCAGCGAGGACATTCCTGTCCAGGTGCAGCTCGAGCCGACAGGGCCCGCGCGGGAGACCGTCCGCCCCGGTCCTGACGGCACGGTTCGAGTCATCGTGCCGGTGACCGTGCGGGCCTACGCGCAGCGGCCCCGTGGTCCGAGCTCAGCCTCCCCACCCGACTCAGCCTCTCCATCAGGCTCTGGCGCGGCTCGCTCGGGCGACGAGGAGCCGACGTGGCGCCAGGTGGACGCCGCGGCCGTCGTGCTGCTCACTGAAGCGGAGGCCGCTGGGCTCAACCGGGATCATGCCGATCGTGCCGTCCGGTTCGAAGGAATGGTGCGGTCGACCCCTCCGGACTCGGGAGACAGGAGCACAGCATTGCTGACCCCATTCGGGGAGGGGGCTCTGGTGCCGGTTGCGGATGCGCCAGCACAGGTCGGAGGGATCGCGGCCCGGGCGGCCGAGACCTGGGAGGGATGGCGGAGCGACGTTCGCCGCGGGACCATCGAGCTGTCCTCGCAGACGGTGGGCGACGGTCCTGAGCTGCTGCCCGGACTCATCCTCGGTGACAGGAGTGTTCAGTCTCGCGAACTGTCGGAAGCCATGCAGGTGGCAGGGATGACGCATCTGACAGTCGTGAGCGGGACCCACTGCGCACTGGTCATGGGGGCACTGCTGGCGCTGCTGCGTCTGTTGCGGGTGCCGCGGGGTCCAGGGCTCGTGCTCGCCCTGGCGGGTCTGATGCTCTACGTCGGCTTGGTCGATCAGGCTCCGAGCGTGGTGCGGGCCGCCGTGATGGGCGCGCTCGGGGCACTGTCCCTGTTCGCGGGACGTCGGAGGGTCTCGTTCTCGCTGCTCTGCGTCTGCGTGCTGGGCATGCTCATCTGGGACCCCTGGTACGCAGTGGATGCTGCCATGCAGCTGTCAGCGGCGGCGACCGCCGGGATCGTGCTGACCGGGGCTCGCATCCAGGAGGCCTTCGCCCGGGTGCTGCCCGGGGTGGTCGCCGGGCCGCTGGCGCTGGCTGTGTCCGCTCAGCTGTTCGTCACGCCGCTGCTGCTGCCGCTGGCCGGCGGGGTGACCACCTATACAGTCCTCGCCAACGTGCTCGCGGCCCCGCTGCTGCCGCTGGCGACCGTGCCCGGGCTGCTGGGCGCGCTGCTGGCCCCGGCGCTGCCGTCGGTCGCCGGTGGCCTGCTGGGCCTGTGCGCCCTTGCGGCGGCTGCCATCGGGTGGATCGGCCGGACGGCGGCGGGCCTGCCGCGCGCCCTGGCTGCGTGGCCGGAGGGACTCACCGGGACGGTCCTGGTATGTCTGTACGTGGTGACGGTGCTCCTGCTGGCCCGGCGGCTCATGGCAGGAGGGCGCGAGGCGGGCGGTGCCGGCGGTGCCGGCAGTGCGCAGGACGGAGGGCGCGTCGGAGATGCCTCCCGGGGAGGGGTGGCAGCATTGCGACGCACAGGAGCCCTTGTGTGGCTGTCTGCCGCCCTGCTGGGATCCTTGGCCGCCATGGTGCTCCCGGCGCCCCTGGAAGGCCTCACCGCCCCTCCTGAGGACTGGACGGCGGCGATGTGCGATGTCGGGCAGGGCGACATGCTCGTGGTGCGCACCGGGCCGACTGCCGCCGCCGTCGTGGATGCGGGGGAGGACCCGGAGGCCGCCGACAGATGCCTGAGCAGTCTCGGTGTGGGCACCGTGGACATGCTGTTCGTCACCCATGAGCATCGAGATCACTACGGAGGGGTCCCCGGAGTGGTGAGAGGACGGGACGTCGGGGAGGTCCTCCACGGCGGCACGGCCGACTGGGCCCCTCATCACGAGTCTGAGCTTGCCGAGGCGCTCGGTGAGGTGCCCGTGCGGCGGGCCGAGCAGGGCGTCGTCGGACACAGCGGGGGAGCGGACGATGTCGCAGAGGTGCAGTGGCAGGTGTGGTTGGCCCATCAGCACCATCCGGAGCCGAACGACAACTCGCTCGTCGTGCTGTTCGAGCTGCAGGACCCCCACGCGGAGCCTCAGGCGCCGGGCGGTTCGCAGGATCCGCTGCGCCTGCTGGCGACCGGGGACCTCGAGGAGGAAGCCGCACGGCTGGCGGTGCTCACCGGAGCGATGCCGGAGCATGTGGACGTCATCAAGGTTGCGCATCATGGAGCCGCCAACGGCGGCACCGAGACCATCGAGCACACCAGTCCCCGTGTCGCCCTGATCGGCGTGGGACAGGACAACACCTACGGGCATCCGGCTCCGTCGATCCTGCAGGCTCTCCGGACTGAGGGTGCCGCCGTGTATCGGACGGATCTGCACGGCGGTGTGGTGCTGACCCTGCGTGGGGGAGCCCTGCATGCTGACGCGTTGGCGGCGCGCTGGTGATGCTCATGCCGAGCCATGGAGCCCTGCCCTGAGCTGTGCTGCCCTGACCGCTCTCGACTGAGCCATTCGTCCCCGACACACACTGAAGGCGGCTCACCACAGGCCCGGAGCCTACGGGGAGCCGCCTTCAGCTGCGGCAGCGGCGGATCAGCGGGATGAACCGCTGTCCTGGGGGATCAGAGAGCTGATCAGAAGACCGGGAGCTTGAGCTCCTGGCCGACGAAGATCAGGTTCGGGTCGTCGATGCCGTCGACGTTGGCGCCCCACAGGTCCTGCCAGTCGTCGATGCCCAGGGCGTCGGCGATGGAGGACAGCGAGTCGCCCGCCTCGATCGTGTAGGTCTCGTCGGAGACCTCAACCGCGGTGTTCGGCTGGGCAGACGGGGAGGACGGGGCCGGAGCCTCCTCCTGCACCGGAGCCTCCTCCTGAGCCGGAGCCTCTTCCTGCTGCGGGGCCTCCTGCTGAGTCTCCTGAGCCGGGGCCTCCTCCTGCTGCGGGGCCTCCTGCTGAGTCTCCTGAGCCGGGGCCTCCTCCTGCTGCGGGGCCTCCTGCTGAGTCTCCTCAGCCGGGGCCTCCTCCTGCTGCGGGGCCTCCTGCTGGGTCTCCTCGGCCGGGGCCTCGTCGCTGCCCGCGTCGGAGGAGGTGGAGGTGCCCGGGTTGCCGGAGATGCCGAGGCTGGCGGTGCAGGCGGGCCACGCGCCCCAGCCCTGGATGGCCTGGAGCTTCTCGGCCCGGTGGATCTGCTCCTGCTTGGAGGCCTGGTGCGGGTAGCCGGAGCCGCCCACTGCCTGCCAGGACTGCAGGGAGAACTGCAGGCCGCCGTAGTAGCCGTTACCGGTGTTGATGGACCAGTTGCCGCCGGACTCGCACTGGGCCAGCTGGTCCCAGACGCCCGAGGCGTTGGCGGCGGGGGCCGCCGCAGCGACGCCGACGCCGGCGAGGGTGGCAGCAGCCAGGCCGCCGCCCACGATCTTCTTGAAAGTCTTGGTGGTCTGCATAAGGCAGTAGCTCCGAAGTCCCCGACACTCGGACCCTCCCGGGCCGTCGTCATGTCACCGTCCAGCTTCTTTCACGTCGAATCGCGATCACGTACACAGGGCCGACTGAACGGACGGTGACGGGGAGTCTGTCGGCCCCTGCGCTTCCGTGACGCCGACGTCGCCGATCCGGTACGTCCAGATCACGTCAACATCACGGAAGATGTCCGCCACCCAGTAAAAGGTCTCAGAACGATTGCGTCAACCCGGCCGACACGCAGTGAAACGAGGACGATCCGCGCCATGACGCGGATCCGGGCTCGTTATCGTCTCGTGATCTGACTTGCTGTGAAAAACATGTGAGTGGTGTCGGCGGCTGTCCTCCGGTGCAGCCAGGCATTCATCGGCCCAGGTCAGAGGCCTACCGAAGCGAGAAAGTCGTTTCTGAGCCGCCCGTCCGGGTCGAAGTGTCGGCGTAGCCGCGCGAAGTCGTCCCACCGGGGGAAACGGGCTCGCAGGGCGGTGGCGTCCAGAGTGAACAGCTTGCCCCAGTGCGGCC
Source organism: Nesterenkonia aethiopica (assembly GCF_039534665.1). NCBI lineage: Bacteria > Bacillati > Actinomycetota > Actinomycetes > Micrococcales > Micrococcaceae > Nesterenkonia > Nesterenkonia aethiopica. The sequence goes on from NZ_BAAAVT010000004.1 coordinate 215,018, forward strand.
GGGCAGAGGCCGGCAACGCTTCCTCCAGGGCTGGCAGCAGAGCTGTCACAGCTTCCTGGTCGGGGTGCCAGGTGAAATGGAACCCCACGGTGTCCCCGGCGAAAGCGGGGCTCAGCCACAGGTCGTCGCCGCACATCGTGCGTATCTCATTGGCCTGCAGAAGCGGTCGGATGCGGTCGGCGAGTCCGCGGACCGCCTCGAAGGCCTCGACGGCGTCCTGGCGGGGCACCAGGTACTCGCTCTGCAGCTCGGCACCTGCTGACGGTGTGAACTCGAGCTGAAAGTGGGGGAGGCGGTCGTACCACGGCCCGGGCAGTCCGCCCTGTTTCGAGCAGGACGCCGCCGAGACTCCCGGCAGCGGATGGCGCTTCCCGTCGGCGACGCGGGCGTCGAGCTGCTCGACGAGTGCATCGGTCTCTGCCTGGTCCACCTGGGCAGGGACGGGAGCCTTGACCCACATCTGGTCCGCGACGTCGGTGCGGCTCCACGTGGTGAAGATGCTCACGCTGCGCCCGAGGCCGGTGACGGCGTCCAGGTTCTCCATCACTGCGTCCCACCGGGGTGCTTCGAATACGGTCTGGGCCACCTCGTAGGTCGGCTCGACATCCAGCTCCACGGTGATGACCGCACCGAGTGCGCCCAGATTCACCACGGCGCCGTCGAAGTCCGGCTCACCGCGGCGCAGTGTATGGACGGACCCGTCCGGGGCCATGATCTCCAGAGATCGCACGGCGGAGGACAGAGTGCCCACCCGGTCGCCGGACCCGTGGGTGCCGGTGGCCACGGCGCCGGCCACGGAGATGTGGGGCAGGGATGCCAGGTTGTTCAGCCCGAAGCCCTGCTGATGCAGGGCGGGGGCGAGGTCCCCGTAGCGCATCCCACCGGCGACGGTGACGGAGTCCTCGTGGACCTCGAGCACGGCGGGCATCTGGTCGAGGCAGATGAGGGTCCCGGTGGTGTCGGCGATGGTGTTGAAGCTGTGGCGCGAGCCCAGCAGGCGCTTGCGTCCAGGCCGGGCCATCGCCTCATGGAGCTCGTCGACAGATCGCGGATGCGCCACCCCAGACGCTTGGTACGTCAGGTTTCCGGCCCAATTGTGCTCCGCCGACGCGTTCTGTGCGGGGCTGGGACCGTCCAGGTCGTAGCCCGCTGCAGCCTCTCGCCCTGCGCTCATGTGCTGTGCCCTCCCGCTGTGCTCTCTGGCGTGGTCGTCCTGCCGTCGGCGGCGTGGTCCCGCACTGCCTCGACAGGCGAGGCAGACCCCACGGGTCCCGGGTCCATGGTCCACGTGTGGCGTGGGAGTCGGCACGGCGCAGGCGCGACATGTACAACGATGAAATCTACAGGATGTCCGGTGAGGATGCCCTGGAGCGACCGGCGACCGGCGACCGGCGACTGGAGTCCGGTGAACGCGGGGCGGTCCTACAGGAAAGAAGGTCCCGAAACGACGACGAGGTGTGAACTGCGGAGGAATGACTTCTTCCTTCGCAGTTCACACCTCGTGTGACATGGGGTGAGCGACGGGGCTTGAACCCGCGACCCTCGCGACCACAACGCGATGCTCTACCAGCTGAGCTACGCCCACCATGTTCCGGGCCCGGCCTGGCGGCCCTTCTCGGATCTCTGCTCGACCGATCCGGGCCTCCGGAGCGCTCGAGCAGCGCGAACCAGTCTACACACATTTCGGAGTGAATGAGACATCGACCCCGGTCGCGGGCCGGTGTGATGTTCGCCTCATCGGCTGCGAGGACTCTCAGAGCGCCCGGAAGACGGTGCGTCGGTAGTGCTTCAGCTCCTCGATGGAGTCCCGGATGTCACCCAGGGCCCGGTGGTTGCCGGTCTTCGCCGGGGCCCCGGCGCGAGCCTCCGGATACCAGCGGGCGGCCAGCTCCTTGATCGTGGAGACGTCGATGATCCGGTAGTGCAGGTGCTCGGTGAGCTTCGGCATCCCCAGGCGCAGGAACGCCTTGTCCGCGTGGACGGAGTTGCCGGCCAGGGGGGCGGCTCCGGCCTCGGGGACCCAGGCCGTGACGTAGTCGAGCACGCGTCGTTCCGCCTCAGCGAGGCTGACCCCGCCCTCCAGCTCCTCCAGGAGGCCGGAATCGGCGTGCATGCGACGTACCACCGGGGCCATGCGATCCAGCGAGCCCTCCGGGGGACGGATGACGACGTCGACGCCGTCGCCGAGGATGTTCAGCTCGCTGTCGGTGACCAGCGCGGCCACCTCCACCAACACGTGCGTGTCGGGGTCAAGGCCCGTCATCTCGCAGTCGATCCACACCATGCGTCCGGACCAGTCTCCGGCAGCGCTCCCGCCCGCGGGCGAGGCCTTTTTCTCAGCAGCCGTCTCGGTCCTGGTGCCGGTCCTGGTGTCAGTCCTGTTGTCAGTCACAGCTCAACCCTATCCCCGCCGCCCCCGTCGGACGGCGCCTCAGCGGCCGCAGCGGCGGTGATATCTTCGTGAGGATGACCGACGTGGCCGGCGCCGACGACTCTGCCTCTGCCCAGCGCAGACCTGGTGGAGCCCTCGGCGACACCGCAGTCCGCGTCGGACGCCGTCTCGCGGCGATGGGACGCACCGGCCACCGCCCGGCAGGCCCTCGCGGACCGCTCATCGAAGGGTTCCTCGGCTCGCTGCTGGTCCTCGCCGGCTCCCTCGGCGTCGGCTGGCTGGTCAGCATCTCGCCGATCGCCCGTCATCCCTGGATCATTCCGCTGCGCACCGAGCCCGCCGGGGTCATCGTCTGCACCCTTGCCCTGACCCTGGGATGCTGGGTGATGTTCCGCGCCTGGCTGCGCCTGGGACGGGCACTGGGAGACTTCGGACCCTCCAGCCTGCGCACCGTCAACCTGGCGGTCCTGCTGTGGACGCTGCCGCAGATCATCACCTTGCCGATCTTCTCCCGGGACGTCTTCGCGTATCTGGGCCAAGGGCGCCTGGTCCTGGCAGGCGAGGATCCCTATACGACCGGGGTCTCCTCCCTGGACAACTGGTTCCACCTGGGCACAGACATCCTCTGGGCCGAGTCCGAGACGCCGTACGGCCCCCTGTTCCTCTGGATCGAGGCGGCGGTCATGCGGGTGGCCGGCGAGAGTCCGGACCTCGCGATCCTGCTGTTCCGGCTGGCCTGTGTGGCCGGCGTCGTGCTGATCATGGTCTACGTGCCGAAGCTGGCGGCGCTGCACGGGGTCGACGGGGCCCGCGCCCAGTGGATCACCGTGGCCAACCCGCTGCTGATCATCAGCTTCGTCTCCTCGGCCCACAACGACGCGCTCATGGTCGGATTCGCACTGGCCGGGGTCTACGCCGCCGCGCGTGGACAGGGGGTGCTGGCCACGGTGCTGGTGGTCGTCTCCATCGGCATGAAGCCCATCTCCATGGTGCTGCTGCCGTTCATCGGGCTGCTCTGGGCCGGGCCCGCCGCCGGGTGGGGACGGCGATTCCTGTACTGGGCCTGGACCGCCGGCATCGCGGCCATAGTGCTGCTCGCCGTGGGCGTCGTCCAGGGATACGGCTTCGGCTGGCTCGCCGTGATGGCCGGCACCGGAACAGGCAGCGTCTTCTGGTCGCCGCTGGGGATCGCTGACGGGATGCTCTCCACCGTGCTGGGATCGTTGGGCATCCCCACCTACTGGACGCTGGACACCTTGAAGCTCATCGGGCGGCTGCTGTCCGTGGTGATCGTGCTTCTCCTCATGTTCCGAGGCGACCCGCGACACGTCGTCCAGCGGATGACCTGGGCCTTCACCGCGCTGGTGGTGCTCTCGCCCATCATCCAGCCCTGGTACCTTCTCTGGCTGCTTCCGCTGTTCGCGGTCACCGGCATCCGCAAGGACTGGCAGTTCAAATGGGTCGTGTTCACGGTCGCGTTCTTCCTGGCGTTCGGTGCCTCGGACCAGCTGTCCATCTGGCAGTTCCTGGAGATGGACCAGCAGATGGTGGCCCTGTCCCTGGCCGTGTCCTGGGCGTGCATGCTGTGGATGGGGATCCTCGACCGGGGGACGCGCTGGGTGGTCTACGAAGGCTGGAACCTGCCGCCGCTGAGACTCCAGCGTCCACGGTGGGGGACCGGCCGGAGGGCGGATCGTGCGTGACACCCTGATCTCGCGGGCCGCCTGGCGCGCCCGTGAGGTGCTCGGCGAGTTCCCCGGCACAGCCTGGCTGATCGGCGGCGAGGAGGCCGCCGCCTCGCACACGCTGCGTCAGGGGCTGCTCGCCTCGCTGATGATCATGGTGGGCTCCTGGGGCGTGGGCTGGCTGGCCATGACACCGTCATCGGTCCTGGCGGTCCATCCTGTGCTGCTGCCGCTGCGCACCACCACCGCCGGTGTCATCATCTGTGCGGTGCTGCTGAGTCTGGGGGCCATGCTGCTGGTACGGTCCTGGCTGCGTCTGTCCCAGCGCGTGGGCGGCTGGCATGACGGCGCGACGCCGACCATCCGCCGCGCGGTGCTGCTCTGGGGGGCGCCGCTGCTGTTCACCGTGCCCATCTTCTCCCGGGACGTCTACTCCTACCTGGCCCAGGGTCGGGTCCTGCACGCCGGTCTGAACCCGTACGAGTCGGGGGTCTCCGAGCTGCCAGGCTGGTTCATGGAGGGAGCCGACGGCCTGTGGGCCCAGTCGCCCTCACCCTATGGGCCGCTCTTCCTGCTGCTGGCCCAGCTCATCTGGTTCCTCTCCGGCGGCGTCCCGGAGATCTCGGTGGCGCTGTTCCGCCTGCTCAGCGTGCTGGGCATCGGGCTGATGCTGGTCGCGATCCCGCGGCTGGCCCGCGCCTTCGGTTCGCAGCCTGCCTGGGCGCTGTGGCTGTGCGTGCTGAACCCGCTGAGCCTGTTGGTGTTCCTGCCGGCAGCGCACAACGATGCGCTGATGATCGGGCTGATGCTGCTGGGCATGTGCTGCGCGCTGCGCCGCCGGCGCCTCTATGCCGTGCTGCTGCTCACCGCGGCGGTGGCCGTGAAGCCTATCGCCATGACGGTGCTGCCCTTCGCGGTCCTGCTGAGTCTGCGTGGCCCCACTCGGATCACCGGCCAGTACAGTGCCAGGATCCGCGAATGGGTGTTCGCAGGCGCCCTCGCCGCCGGGCTGCTCGTCGGAGCGGGGCTCATGCTCGGCGTGGGGCTGGGCTGGATCACCGCCGCCCTGGGCGCCGGGTCAGCGATCGCTCCGGTGGCGCCGGTGGGGCTGCTCGGCACCGGGCTCGGTCTGGCGGCCGCCGTCGTCTGGGGCCAGGACGCGGACCAGACGGCGACGTGGATCTTCGCCGGGGCGCGGCTGATCTCCGCGGCGCTGCTGGCGTGGATGCTGCTGCGGCCGCGGGTGGGCAATCCGGTGCTGTGGGCCGGCGTCGGGCTGACCGTGGTGGTGCTCAGCTCCACTGTCATCCAGCCGTGGTACGTGCTGTGGATCCTGCCGCTGTTCGCCGTGGTGCACGTCCATCGCGGACGGTCCCTGGTGCTGGTGAGCCTGCTGCTGACCGTGATGGTGCTGCTCTCTCTGGTCGGGCAGCTCTCGGTGGCCCAATGGATCGACACCGCGGTGGTCCAGGGGATCGCCGCCGGCGTCGCGGTGGTGTATCTGGTGTACCTGCTGATCTTCGACCCGAACACCGCCGAGCTGTTCGACATGCGGCGACCCTCACAGGCCTGGAATGCCGTCGCCGGGTGGGTGGGCCTGCAAGAATTGAGCCGATCTGCGGCCATGGCCCCCGCGGCCGATGCTGTGCAGGGGTCCGCCGACCCCCAGACACCCGACCGACACGAAGGACTACGGTGACCCCTGCTGCCGAGACCCGTTCCACGCCACGCTCCTCCCGGATCCTGTGGCTGCTGCTCGGTGCGACCGTCCTGGGTGCGGTGCTCTCGGTGCTGGCGGTGCAGTGGTGTCGGGTCAACGGGTGGATCGACCCGGGGCAGCACGTGCACATGTGCTATTCGGACTTCTCCCTGCTCTTCACCGAACGAGGTCTGGCCGACGGACGTTTCCCGTTCGTGGACGAGGTGCCGGCCGAGCAGGTGATGGAGTATCCGGTGCTCATCGGTGTGGTGGCCGGGCTGGTCTCGATGCTCGTGCCGGGCGCCGGTGAGGGCCACGAACGGGTGCTGGCCTTCTACGACCTCAACCATGCCCTGGTGGTGCTCTGCTGGCTGGGCACTGTGCTGGCCACCGCGTTCTCCGCGGGGCGCCGCCGGTCCGATGCTCTGCTGGTGGCCCTGGCGCCGGGGATCATCCTCACGCTGTCGGTCAACTGGGACATGTGGGCGGTGTTCTTGGGGGCGCTGGCGCTGCTGCTGTGGGGCCGCGGCCGCCCCGTCTGGGCGGGGGTGCTGATCGGGCTGGGAGCGGCCATGAAGCTGTATCCGCTGTTCTTCTTCGGCGCCGTCCTGGTGCTGTGCCTGCGGGCGGGCCGGCTGCGCTCGGCGGCGGCCACCCTGGTGGCGGCCGTGGTGACCTGGGCGGCGGTGAACCTCCCGTTCATGGTGACCTCCTTCGACCAGTGGGCCACGTTCTACCGGTTCTCCTCCGAGCGGGAGGTCAGCTTCTCCTCGATGTGGCTGGCCTTCGGCTGGCTCGGACTCGACGGCCAGGGGTTCTCGCTGCTGTCCAACGGATTGTTTCTGCTGTGCTGTCTCGGAGTGGCCTACCTGGCCTGGGCGGCGCCGACGCGCCCTCGGATGGCGCAGCTGTGCTTCCTCATCGTGGCGAGCTTCATCCTGCTGGGCAAGGTCTACTCCCCGCAGTTCGTGATGTGGCTGATCCCGCTGGTGGTGCTGGCCCGGCCGCGGGTGCGGGGGTTCGTGGTCTGGCAGGCCGCCGAGGTCTTCCATTGGGCCGCCGTCTGGCTGATGAGCGCGAAGATCACTTCGGGTGGGGAGATCGGCGCGGGACATCACCTCATCGAGGCCGTCTATGGGTTAGGGATCGTGCTGCATATGGCCGCGGTCATCTACCTGATGGTGCAGGTGGTCCGCGAGATCCTGCATCCCGAGCTCGACGTGGTGCGCTCTGACACAACCAGCACACCCGCCTCTCCCGGCACGGCCTATGACCCGTTGGCCGGGGTGCTCGCCGATCGTCCCGACGTCGTCGCCCTGCCCGGGCTGGGTCTCCGGACGGCGCTGCGCGTGCGCTGGTGACCTCGGGCGCGCAGCTCCGGTGGGGTTCTGTCGCTGCGGTGGAACGCGTAGGCTCCTGCCGACAGGCCGACGCTGAGGGGGACCTATGTGTGGACGGTATGTGATGGCGTTGCGGGCCGGAGAGCTCGTCGACGCGCTGGAGAGCTGCGGCATGGACGAGGTGTCGCTGGGTCGGGAGCTTCCCGGCGACGACGCGCAGCCGTGGCGGCTGTCCTGGAACGTCGCCCCGACCTCGACGGTGCCGATCCTGGTGGAGCGCTACGAGGAGGGCGAAGGTCGGCGCCGTGAGGTCCACGCCGCCCGATGGGGGCTGCTGCCCCGCTGGGCCGAGAGCGCGGCGTTCAGCTCGAAGACCTTCAACGCCCGCTCGGAGACGGTGGTATCCAAACCCAGCTTTCGCTCTGCGGTGCGCAGGAGACGCTGCGCGGTGCCTGTCCAGGGGTACTACGAATGGCAGGTGACCCAGGATGAGGGCGCCTCGAAGCCGGTGCGCACGCCCTTCTTCATCCAGGACGCGCAGGCGCCGCTGATTCTCTTCGCCGGCCTCTACGAATGGTGGAAGGACCCGCAGCGGGAGGCCGAGGGACAGGACGCTTGGGTGCTCTCGGTGACGATCCTCACCGGCCCATCGCCGCAGCCGGCGGAGGGAGGCGATGACGGCGCGACGGGCTCCGTAGAGGACGACGGCGCGGCGGTCGCCGCTGACGACGAGGGGGCGGCCCAGGGTGAGGCGGTGCTCACCGAGCTGGCGGGACTCCATGACCGCCTCCCGCTGGCGATGTCCCCGCAGTCCGCCGCCGAGTGGATCACCCCCGGCGAGCGGTCGAAGCAGGAGATGGAGATTGCCGTCGGGGCGCTGCGCACTGATGCGGTCCAGGTGGCCCGCGGCTGGAGGATCCACGAGGTGGATCGGGCGGTCGGCGACGTCCGCCATGACTCCCCGGAGCTCATCAGGCCGGTCGGCACGATGTTCTGACCCAGCCGCCGAGCTGAGGTGCGGGCATGGCCGTCGTCGAGGTCCTGATGACCTAGGATCTGAGGGTGCTCTCCATGCTGATGACGATCGCCCCGATGTTCGTCGTGCTCGTCGTCGGCTTCCTGGCCGGATTCGCCGCCCGCTTCCGGCAGGCCCAGGGCGCCCTGAACGCCTTCGTGTTCTACTTCGGTCTGCCGGCGTTCGTCTTCTCTGCCGTGGTGGACGCCCCGCTGGGGCACGGGTTCCCGGTCGGAGCGGTGATCAGCGCCGCCGTGGTGACGCTGGCGCTGTCTGCCGCGACCTACGGGGTTGCGCTGTTGCTGGGGCCGCGGGCCCGCGAGGGGGCGGCCCCGACGTCCCTGGCGGCGACCTTCGGCAATGTGGGCTACTTCGGAATTCCGATCACCTTGAGCGCCGTGGGTCCGGAGGCCGCACTGGCCGCCGGCATCATCCACCTGGTGCACAACATGGTCTACATGACCGGCTATCCGGTGGTGCGCACCGTCGTCGGCACGGCGGCGGACGCTGGGGCCGGCGGTGCGTCCCGGGACTTCCCGTCCGTGTGGCGGCGCCGGCTGTGGCCGATCGTGAAGCGGGCCGTGCTGATCAACCCGGTGGCGCTGTCCATGGCGGCGGCGCTGCTGCTGGTGCTCACTCCGTTGGGGCTCCCCGGCGTGGTCACCGAGAGCGTGGACATGGTGGGGCAGACGGCGGTGCCGCTGGCCCTGTTCGCCGTGGGGCTGGCGATGCATCCGGCGGTGGAGGGCATCCGCAGCGGCGGGGTGCCGAAGCGCTCCATCCTGCTGGGCACCGTGGTGAAGATCCTGGCCCTGCCCCTGCTGACATGGCTGGCGGTGCTGCCGTTCCTGGACCACCTCGGACCGGTGTGGGCCATGACGCTGATCCTCATGGCGGCCATGCCGTCGTCCACCACGGTGTTCATCTTCTCCGAGCAATACGACGGGGACGGTCGGCTCGCCGCGGCGATCCTGGTGGCGACCACCGGTCTCAGCGTCGTGACGCTGCCTCTGATCGCTGAGTTCACGCTGATCTAGGGCGTGTTGCTAAAGGGTGGAGCGTCGGTCGTCGGCGAGTCTGTCCTTGTGGCACGCAGAGAGATATCTGACGAGACTTGGGCAGTGATCGGCC
>NZ_BAAAVT010000005.1:0-214244 GCF_039534665.1 Nesterenkonia aethiopica
CCGTCACCGTTGCCGTCGCCGTTGCTGTCGCCCGGGTTCTCCAGCGCCTCGATGTTGGAGAACAGCTCCTGGGTGGCCTCGTTGCGCTCCCGATCCGCCTCCAGGCCGGTCCACCACAGCTCCCAGACCAGGAAGAGGATCCCGAGCACGCCGAGGGTGATGAACAGTTCCCCCACACCCCCGAGGATCCGTGAGCCGACGGATCGGCGCACCGGAGCCGCGGCCGCGGACCGCCGTGCATGACGCGGCCGGGACGGCGGCAGAGGGTGAGTCGGCATGGACGTGCTGTCCTCTCCTGTCGAGCGGGAAGGGCCGGGCCCGTCGTGGAGCCCGCAGACCCGATAGAATGACGCGCAGACCACATGTCCCCCACACCGGTGGGGGACAGAGTCAGGATACCGAAGTCGACCAGGGTGTCGCGGCTCCACGCGACGAGCGCGCCCCCGGAAGGATCATCTCACCGTGCCAGAGTCGAAGAACCGCAAGAAGAGCGGCAAGCGCAGCAGGAAGAACCGCGGCGGCCCCGCCGACGCCGTCGCATCCAGCTCCCCGCTGGACGACTCGGATCCCTTCGCCGAGGACCTCGAGGACCTGAAGGACGAGACCCTTCCCCTGTGGTACCGGGCCACCATGATCGGACTGATGATCCTGGGGCTGCTGTGGCTCATCGTCTGGTACATCAGCCAGGGTCTGGCGCCCATCGCCGCCGCTGGGGGTTGGAACGTCATCATCGGCTTCGGCATCGCCATGGTCGGGTTCCTGATGACGATGCGCTGGCGCTGACAGCCCGCGCAGCGGAGCCCGCAGACAGAGGAGGGCCCTCCGATCGTAGGATCGGAGGGCCCTCCTCTGTCTGAACCTCTCAGCGAGCGGCTCAGGTGGCCGGCTTCGGCTGCGGCACGTCGCCGGACGTCGAAGCGCCCTTCTCTCCGTCCTTGGTGACGCTCTCCGCCGGCTGGGCCGGCTTGGCTCCGGACGTCGAGGCATCGGCCGGTGATGGCTTGGCCGAGGGTGCGGCCGAGGCAGAGGCCTGCGGCGTCGCGTCGGCGTTCGTCTCCGCCTGATGGGCCGGCTTCGACGAGGACGCCGGGGTGCCGCCGGAGATCGGCTCCGGCTTCTTCCACGGGTCCTCCACCGGCTGCGAGGCACGCCACGCGGCCACGCCGGCGGTGACACCGGCGGCAACGAGCCCGAAGACCAGGAGGCCCTTGCGGCGGCTCTTCGACTTCTGCTGCTTCTTCAGCGCCTTGGCCGTCTGCTTGGCGTACTTCTCGGAGGTCTTCCGCAGCTTCTTGACGACCTTCTTGTCTCCGGTGGCCTTCACCAGCGCCTTCTCGACGCGCGGGTCCACCTCCGCCTTGTGGATCAGCTTCGCCGTACGGTCCGCATAGCCGCCCAGCTTGGCCGAGGCCGCCGGGACGTAGTCCTCGGAGAGCTGACGCTTGGCATCCGAGTACTTGGCGTAGACCTTGTCCACCTCGGCCTTCGCCTGCGGGGGAAGCTTGTCGTACTGAGACTCGAGACCCACCGAGGCCTTCGAGGCGAGCCCCCGGGCCCGATCTGCGGCCACTGCGGCGTTGGCCTCCACCGACCGGAGAGCGCGCGCCGAGGCATCCTGAACCTTCGGAGCGTTCTTCCGGTACGTGGTCTCGGCCCAGTCCGCGGCGGCGCCCAGCTTCGGGGCAGACCAGTCGCGTGCCGTCTCGACGCCGGCGAGCACCTTGTGCTCCCAGGTGTGGCTCGGTTTCTTCTTCTTACCGAACATGCATGTCCTCCGAATCAGGATCGGTGTGCTGCCCTCAGCTTACGACCTTCAGCCCCTGTCCTGCTATGAGGTGAGCTGATGCGTCGGCGGACGTCGCACGACGTCGCCGGCGGGCGGCCTGTCAGCCTCGGGTGAGACAATGGCGCCCATGAGCGCTATCGCAACGCATAAGGCAACCATCCGCACCAACGCCGGTGAGATCCGTGTGGACCTCTACGGCCACCACGCCCCGAAGACCGTGGAGAACTTCGTGGGGCTCGCCACCGGTGAGATCACGTGGAAGCACCCGGAGACCGGTGAGGAGAAGGTCGGCACTCCGCTGTATGACGGCACCGTCTTCCACCGCATCATCGCAGACTTCATGATCCAGGGAGGAGACCCGCTCGGTCTCGGCGTGGGAGGCCCCGGCTACCAGTTCGAGGACGAGATCCACCCGGAGCTGGACTTCACCTCCCCCTACAAGCTGGCCATGGCCAACGCCGGCCCCGGCACCAACGGCTCCCAGTTCTTCATCACCTCGGTGCCCACCACCTGGCTGCAGGGCAAGCACACCATCTTCGGCGAGGTGGCGGACGAGGACTCCCAGAAGGTCGTGGACGAGCTGAACAAGGTCGCCACCGACATGCGTGACCGTCCGAAGCAGGACGTCGTCGTCGAGACCATCGCGATCGAGAAGGTCTGACCTCCGCCCGTGTCAGCTGAGCACCCGCACACCGGGGCGGCCCGACCCGCCCCGGTGTGCCCACGCCACCCAGGCCAGCCCACCCGTCTGCACTGCCAGCGCTGCGATCGTCCGGCCTGCCCCCAGTGCCTCCACCAGGCACCGGTCGGGTTCCACTGCACCGACTGCGTCGCGCAGGCTCGTGCGGCCCGGCCTTCACCGCGGACCCGCTTCGGCGCCGTCGCGCGCCCCGACCGGGCCCCGCTGGTGACCTACGGGGTGATCGGCGTATGTGTGGTGATGTACCTGCTGCAGTGGCTGACCGGCAGCATGCTGACCCAGGCGCTGTGGTACGCCCCGCTGCACACCTCCAGTTGGGCCTTCGAACCGTGGCGGATGCTGACCTCCGCCCTGCTGCATTCGCCCTCCTCGGCGATGCACATCCTCTTCAACATGGTGGCCCTGTGGATGTTCGGGCGGGTCATCGAGCCGGCAGTGGGCGCCTGGCGCTACGGGCTGCTGCTGCTGCTCTCCGCCCTCGGCGGCTCCGTGGCGGTGCTGTTCCTGACCCCGGCCACCACACCCACCGTCGGTGCCTCGGGCGCCGTCTTCGGACTCTTCGGCGCCATGTTCATCCTGCTGCGCTCCTCCGGCGCCCAGACCGGCGGTCTGCTGGTCCTCATCGGCATCAATGCGGTCATCAGCTTCGTCGTGCCCAACATCTCCTGGCAGGGCCACCTGGGCGGTCTCCTCACGGGCGTCATCTGCGCCTTGGTCATCGCCCGTGTGCCCCGCGGACCTCGTCGCAGCCTGTGGCAGGGACTCGGCCTGGCCGGCGTCGCCGGCGTGCTGGTCGCGCTCACCGCCGTCGGCATCCCGCTGGTCACCCCGGCGTGACGGGGCTCTCCTCTCATTCCCCCTGGTCAGAGGCGTGGCCCATGGTGCACAGCCTGTGCAGTGTTCTCTCCACACCCTCACCTCCATCGCCCCGCATGGGGGTTCTCCACAGCCGTTATCCACAGTGTGGAGAAGTTACATGACTGTGTTTCCCCAGTTCAGGAAGTTTTCCCCAGCAGCCTGTGGATTGTGGAGGATTCTGTGGAGATACCTGTGCAGGACCTGTGCACGGGTTCGGTTCGGAGGCCTTCCACCGGGGATAGGGTGAGTCCATGACCCGAGACTTCCGTCAGATCGATGTGTTCAGCACCGGCCCCTTCACGGGGAACCCGTTGGCGGTGGTCGCCGCCGCGGAGGACCTGGACGAGCAGACCATGCGGGCCATCTCCGCCTGGACGAACCTCTCCGAATGCACCTTCCTTCTGCCGCCCACCACCGAGGAGGCGGACTATCGTGTGCGGATCTTCAGCCTGGACACCGAGCTGCCCTTCGCCGGGCACCCCACACTGGGGACCGCGCGGGCCTGGCTGGACATGGGCGGGACGCCCCAGAGGTCCGACGTGATCGTCCAGGAGTGTGCTGCGGGCCTGATCCGGGTGCGCCCTGACGGTGATCGGCTCGCGTTCGCCGCTCCGCCGCGGCTGCGCACCGGTCCGGTGGAGCCGGGACTGCTCGAGCAGGTCCGGGCCGTGCTGGGCGTCGAGCGTGCCCAGATGGTGGACGCGGCTTGGGCGGACAACGGACCTGGGTGGATCGCGGTGCTGCTGGACAGCGCAGAGACCGTGCTCAGTCTCCGCCCGGTCCTCGCACGGGGCGGGCTGGAGGACCTCAAGGTCGGTGTCGTGGGTCCCTGGGGACCCGGGGGCGAGGCCGACGTGGAGGTCCGAGGCTTCTTCTCAGAGGGTCTGGCACTGCCGGAGGACCCCGTCACCGGAAGCCTCAACGCCTCGATCGCGCAGTGGCTGACGGAGACGGAACGGGTCAGCGCGCCCTATGTGGCGGCCCAGGGCACGGTGCTGGGGCGGCGGGGACGAGTCCACGTCACAGGCGACGACGCCGGAGACCTGTGGATCGGCGGTCAGGCTGAAGTCTCCATCCGCGGCACAGTGGAGGTCTGAGCCGGTTCAGTCCTGCTCCTCGAGGTGGAGGTCATCGTCGAGGTCATCAAGGTCGATGTCACGTCCGTCCTCGTCTTCATCGAGGCCCCGGGTGAACTCACTGTCCTCGGGCACCCCGTCGATCCCCTCGCGCTCCTCCGGGACGTCGGCACGGGTGGAGGTGAAGTCGCGCGGCCCCATCGTGAAGCTCTGCCAGTGCAGCTCCATCGGGGACTGGTCCTCGTCCCGCGGGACGTGGTGGTAGCCGACCGCCACCCAGGAGACGACATCGTCGAGGGTCCCGGAGTCGTCCTCGACGTAGTCCTGGACCGATCGCCCGCAGCCGCCCCGGTTCCGGGTGGCGAAGACCTGACACTCGTCGTGGTTGGTGAAGGCGACGTCATAGCCCACGTCCTCCCCGTGATGGTGTTCGTCATGCACGAAGGTGAAGCTGTCGGAGACTCCCAGATTGATCTCGTAGGACACGGGGTGATCGTTGGCGTTGAGGAGGTCCGGCGCTATCACCCGCCACCAGCGGCGGTCGTCCCCCTCGTGGAGGGAAGGCTCATCGATGCGGGTCAGGGAGCCCTCCACGATGGGTGACTGGGAGCCCATCTCTCCGGTGGGCTCGGCGTCGTACTGTTCGACCACCATGTCCTCGTCTTCTCCGAGTCCCCAGTGGATCCTCCAGACCACATTGTGGGAATGGCTGGCCGCGTAGTCGACGTCGCCGTCGCCGATGGGCCACCCATGCTCCTCATCGGTGTAGTCGACCGGAGAGAGATCTCCGGTGGCGCCCAGCGCCGGACGGATGGAGCCGTCGGAACCGAAGGTGTACTCACTGATGTACTCGTACCAGCCCACTTTGGAGATCGTCGAGAGTCGCCATTCGTCGCCGCGGGCGACGGTGAGCTGGCCGTCGGCATGGGACCGGTACGCGAGCCCGGAGTCCTGGGTCTCAGAGCACAGCACCTCCCGTTCGGGCGTGCTGCCGTGCTCCCCGTCCCCGATGTTGGGGATCTCCAGGCCCAGACGTTCCCCGGTGCATTCGTCCTCGGTGAGGGTGTGCATCCGCATCCCGCCGAAGCCGGCTTCGGTGATGTCCGAGGTGAGCCGTTCGCCGTCGTCGTAGGGGACCTCCATCTGCGCCAGGGTCATCTCCTGGATGAGCCGGACGGGGCCCCTGTCGGCCGGGGCGAAGTGGACGTCGCTGAGCACCATGCCCCGTTTGGGGTCGACGGAGAAGCACATGGACCACGCCGAGCCGGAGGACATGATCTGCCCCAGAGGGAGAGCACCCTCCGCACAATCCAGGTGGGAGGTGTCGGGCTCCCCGGCGACATCGGCACCGGCCTGTGCGGTGGGGGTGGTCTCCTCCTCCCCCGTGTTCGCGCAGCCGGTGAGGAGGAGCGTGACACCGAGGACACCTGCCATACCGGTCAGCATGGCTCGGGGGGTGCGAGAGAGACGGGGAAGAGGGAGAGACATGGGCTCGGGATCGACCTCTCGATTTCGACACGGGGACAGAAGATCTGCTCCTAGTGTGCCCGCCACCGTGCTCTGGGCACACATGAGCGGATGGCTGCACCGTCCCGGGTAGGGACGATGCAGCCATCCGCGTCAGGGTCTCAGCTGATCACTCAGCCGAGGAGCGGTGGTTCCGCTTCGCGAAGACCACAGCTGCGGTGCCCAGCAGCAGGGCGAGTGCGGCGAGAGCCGCCAGCATGCCGCCGTCAACACCGGTGCGGGCCAGATCCGAGCCGGGCTTGCCACCCGGTCCGGTCTTCTTCCCGTCGTCACCAGCCGGGTCGGCAGTGCCGGTGCCCGTGCCGTCGCCGGCGCCATCCTCAGCGCCGTCGTCGGTCCCGGTCTCACCGTTGCCGGCCGCGGCATCCTCCACCACCTGGAAGGTGATGGACTGCTCCGGGTAGTCCTCCGCGGTGACCGAGAAGGTGTGGGTACCCAGCTCAGCCTCCTCGGGGATGTCCCAGACGAAGGTGACGGTGCCGTCCTCATCGGCGACCTCGGTGCCGAGCTCCAGGGTCGGGGTGGAGTTCATGAAGCCCTCCACCTCGGTGCCGGGCTCGTAGCCGTGGGCGTAGCCGATCTGCGTGTCACCGTGAGTGAGCACAGGGTGCTCGATCTCGATGCTCAGGACGATCATGTCAGCGACGTCGTTGACCTTGAACACGCTCGTGGCGCTGATGTCCGGGTCGTTGTCGTCGGTGACGGTGACCACCTTGATGCACGGCACGGTGTCCGCCGGGACCGTCCAGAGGATGGTGAAGGTTCCGTCCTCGCCGACCTCGACACCATCGATGGTGCCGATGACGTTGCCGTCGACGTCGGTGATCTCCACCGTGACCGTGGTGCCCGGAGTGAAGCCCTCACCGCTGACGGTGATGTCCTCGCCCGGGTTCACGGCCTGCGGGTCGACCGAGACCGTCGGGTCCTCGGAGTCTCCCTCGGCATCCGTGACGGCCACGGCAGTGGCGTCCCAGATGCTCGGGTCGTCCTCGTCGGTGCCGAAGATGAACAGCGCGCCGGGGGCAACGTTGCTCGTCACGGTCCAGGTGAGGGTGAAAGTGCCGTCCTGGCCCACGCTGACGCCCTCCACGGAGTCGTAGACGTTGCCGTCCACGTCCGAGAAGTCGACGACCACGGTGGAACCGGGGACGTAGCCTTCACCGGTGACGGTGAGGTCCTCGCCGATGGCCACCACAGTCGGGTCGGCTGCGATGGTCGGGTCGACGACGACGCCGTCCTCGTCGGTGACGGTGACGGTGTCGGATGCGGTGACATCCGGGTCCTCGTCATCGGTGGCGGTGACCGTCAGCTCACCAGGCTCGGTGCCTTCCGGAACCGTCCACTCCACGGTGAAGGTGCCGTCGTCTCCGACGTCGACGCCTTCGATCGTGTCGATCACGTTGCCGTCAGCATCGGTGATGTCCACCGTGACCGTGGAACCAGGGGTGAAGCCCTGACCCTCGACCGTGATGTCCTCACCCGGGGCGACCTCGTCCGGGTGGACGATGATGCCCGGCTGCACGACCCCATCCTCGTCAGTGACCGTGAGATGCTCCGTGGCCGTGACCTCGGGGTCCTCATCATCAGTGACCGTGATCGGCAGAATGCCCGGCTCAGTGTCCTCAGGCACCGTCCAAGTGATCGAGAAGGAACCATCCTCATCAGTAGGAACATCCTCGATCGTGGCGATCGGGTTGCCCTCCTGATCAGTGACCTCCACCGTGACCGTGGAATCAGGCACGAAGCCCTCACCCGTGATCGTGGTGTCCTCACCCGGAGCAACAGTGTCCGGATCCAGAGTCACCGACGGATCGATCTCGACGCCGTCGTCAGTGCCGTCCTCGACACCGTCCTCAACGCCGTCCTCGACACCGTCCTCAACGCCGTCCTCGACACCGTCCTCGACACCGTCCTCAGTGCCGTCGTCCGGGTCGGTGATGCTCAAAGGCGCAGTGGCCTCCTCACCGGTGGTGTCATCCACACCAGCAACGGTGTAGTCACCAGGCTCCGCATCCTCCGGAGTCGGCAGACTCACCTCGAACGTCCCGTCCTCAGAGGTCGGCACATCCTCGACCGGGTCACCCACCGGGTTACCGTCCTGGTCACGCAGCTGCACCGTGGCCGTGGAATCCGGGGTATACCCCTCACCAGTCACCTGCGTGGACTCACCAGCAGGAACCGAATCTGGATCCACCACCAACGACGGATCAATCACACCGTCATCATCCGGATCCGTGATGCTCAAAGGCGCAGTGGCCTCCCCATCGGTGGTGTCATCCACACCAGCAACCGTGTAGTCACCAGGCTCCGCATCCTCCGGAGTCGGCAGGCTCACCTCGAACGTCCCGTCCTCAGAGGTCGGCACATCCTCGACCGGGTCACCGATCGGGTTGCCCTCAGCATCACGCAGCTGCACCGTGGCCGTGGAATCCGGGGTATACCCCTGACCCGTGACCGTGGTCGGCTCACCCGCAGGAACCTCATCCGGGTCCACGATGATGCCCGGCTGCACGACCCCATCCTCATCAGTGACCGTGAGATGCTCCGTGGCCGTGACCTCGGGGTCCTCATCATCAGTGACCGTGATCGGCAGAATGCCCGGCTCAGTGTCCTCAGGCACCGTCCAAGTGATCGAGAAGGAACCATCCTCATCAGTAGGAACATCCTCGATCGTGGCGATCGGGTTGCCCTCCTGATCAGTGACCTCCACCGTGACCGTGGAATCAGGCACGAAGCCCTCACCCGTGATCGTGGTGTCCTCACCCGGAGCAACAGTGTCCGGATCCAGAGTCACCGACGGATCGAACACCGGGTCCTCACCATCATCCGGATCCGTGATGCTCAAAGGCGCAGTGGCCTCCTCCCCGGTGGTGTCATCCACACCAGCAACCGTGTACTCACCAGGCTCCGCATCCTCCGGAGTCGGCAGACTCACCTCGAACGTCCCGTCCTCAGAGGTCGGCACATCCTCCACCGGATCACCCACCGGGTCACCGTCCTGGTCACGCAACTCCACCGTGACCGTGGAATCCGGGGTATACCCCTCACCAGTCACCGTGGTGGACTCACCAGCAGGAACCGAGTCCGGGTCGACCGTCAGGGCCGGGTCAATGACCGGGTCCTCATCGCCCGGGTCGGTGATGCTCAAAGGCGCAGTGGCCTCCTCCCCGGTGGTGTCATCCACACCAGCAACCGTGTACTCACCAGGCTCCGCATCCTCCGGAGTCGGCAGACTCACCTCGAACGTCCCGTCCTCAGAGGTCGGCACATCCTCCACCGGATCACCCACCGGGTCACCGTCCTGGTCACGCAACTCCACCGTGACCGTGGAATCCGGGGTATACCCCTCACCAGTCACCGTGGTGGACTCACCAGCAGGAACCGAGTCCGGGTCGACCACCAACGACGGATCAATCACACCGTCATCGTCCGGATCCGTGATGCTCAACCCTTCAGAGATCTCCTGACCCGTGGTGTCATCAACAGCCACCACCGAGTACTCACCAGGCTCCGCATCCTCCGGAGTCGGCAGCTCCACCGTGAAGCCACCAGCCTCATCAGTCTCAGCCGGCACCGGCTCCCCCACCGGGTTGCCCTCCGGATCAACCAACTGCACCGTCGCGGAAGCATCCGGAGTGAACCCCTCACCCGTGACCTGCGTGGACTCACCAGCAGGCACCGAATCAGGATCCACCACCAGACCCAGCTCCAACTCATCAAAAGCACCACAGGCATCAATACGAGCACCCGCATTACCGAAGTTCAACCGAGCACCATCACCCTCGAACAGGCCGATGCTCAACGCCGAGACCTCCAACGAAGACAGCCGCTGCTCACCCTCAGGAGTCTCGCAATACTCCTCGACCTGGTGATTCAGCTGCACCGAGACCACCGTGGCCAGCGTCTCGATGAACGGCTCCAACGCCTCACGGATCGGCACCGTGATCGCACCGGTCTTGATATCCCGAATCAACAGATCAAAGATCTCCTGACCAGCATCACCAATCACGAAGTCCCGCACCGGCACCACAGCATCCTGCAGCAGACCAGTGATCGCACCCAACGTGGTACAGGTCACCGTCGAGCCTCCACACTGGAAAGCATCGACCACATCACCCATCAGATTGATCGACCCAGTCGCCGTAGCCCCCACCAACGGAGCATCCACCGTGGCCTCATAATCAATGGTCACCGAGGCCAACGCACCCTCGATCGCGCCCACCGTGATGTTGGTGACCTCTTCCATCAGATCATGGACAGTCTCCGCGATCATCGGATAGATCTCATCATCGATCAGCTCAGTGTTCGGGTTCTGATTATTCATCCCCGTGGGCTGACCAGGACGCAGCTCACCAGAGAGCAGCTGATCCAGATGCAGCTGCGCAGTACCGGTGGAGAAGTCCACCGTGAGCACCTGATTATTCGTGGTGATCGGCTCCGCGAGAATCGCCGCGAAGATCTCCTCCTGCATATTCGAGGACACCTCAGCCGAGAACTCCAGACCCGGGACCAGGTTCACGATCTCACTGAGATCCAGCAGATCATTGACCGTCTCCTCCATCGTGGAGTCGATCTCCCCGATGGTGTCATAGATCATCGCCGCAGCCTCTTCGACCGCCGGAGAAGTCAGCAGCACACTGGCCTCACCCGCCCGGTACTGGCCCAGCCCACCGACACCATCCTGATCCAGGAACACGCCATCCTCAGCGATGACCTCAGCACCACCAAGACCGAACAGCAGAGTCGCCTCCGAGACGATCTCATCAGTGATCCCATCAACACCAGCAGCATTGAACAGCGAGAGCAGATCCAACTCCGCAGCACCGAAGCCAGCCTCATCGCCATCCAAGGTGACAGACCCATCCCCACCAGCAATGCCCGAGATCGCTCGAGCATCCACCGGCGACGTGGTCTCCGACTCCGAGAGCAGAACCCCGGCCTGACCGAAGTCCAGGATCTGATCCACCGGGATCTCGATATTGCCGATCCCGATCAGCTCATTGCCGAACACGTCAACATTGAGCGCTTCATTATTGGGCCCAGGATCACCGTCCCAGAACGCCGTGGTCCGACCCGCCCCAGCCAGATCCAGACCAGCCAACGTGGAGTCAACATTACTGGCCTCAGCCTCAGCCGGAGCCTCTGGAAAATTATCGACAGCCGCAGCCGCCGGCAGCGCATAAGCACCGACCGAGATCGTCGACGCCGCACCGACCGCGAGAGCACGTTTCAGAACGCCTCTCCATGGGGGTCGCGGTTTCCCCCCTTGTGCATGATGCATGGATTCCCCTTGCATGCCTTCCTCTCCAATCAGGTGGTTGGCGAGAGACCTGGTCACCGGCGCGCGGTTGGGCCATGTCCCCGTATCAGCCAATCCAACCGCTCGGGCTCTGTCAAGGTTCTCTCAAGGCTTCTACGAGCCGTCCACTGGAGGCTTCTCGCCACACACACCGCCGCCTGTCCGTAACCGGGCAGTGATAGTTGCCGGCACCAACGACCGGGGCCTATAGTTGGTGCCATCTGTGCCGCGAAGGCATGCATCGCGGTTGGCGCCTCGAAACTAGAGCGCTTCTGACCTGGAAAGACGGCGATCCGCCCGTCACGTGACTCTCCCGAAGCGCCCATGAAACCAGTCCTGAAAGCTCTCATTCATGTCCCCGGGCCGTCATCTCCCGGTGACCTCCAGGCGGGTCGTGATCTTCCTGTGAATATTCTGTGATTCAGGAAACTACTCTGCGGAATGGCTGCCCTGGCCACGACGGACCGACTCCCAGCACCCACAGATGTGAGAAGCCCCCGGGCCGGAAATCCGGCCCAGGGGCTTCTCTGTCGGTGGAGGCAAGGGGACTCGAACCCCTAACCCTCTGCTTGCAAAGCAGATGCGCTACCAATTGCGCCATGCCCCCGCGAGATGTGAAGTTGTCGATACCGCATACCCTGACCAGGAACGCAGATCAGAGGGAGTCCGTGGCCTCTCGCCACACCTGACGACCATCTTCTGCCTGCTTCCATCGACGATATCCGAGGATGCCGGCCACGAGCAGGGCCGTCACAGCGAGACGTCGCATAGAACTCTCCTCTCGGAGCATTCCTGCTGCTCCGGAGTCGTTCGGTGATCCAGGATCAGGAGTGGGCGTACGAGGACTTGAACCTCGGACCTCATCGTTATCAGCGATGCGCTCTAACCGCCTGAGCTATACGCCCTGGAACGCCGTCACCGAGGGAATGAACTCTCAACGAGCCTGTCCTCCTCAGGACGACCACTCCACATTACACCAGCTTCAGAAGTGGTTCCAAATCGGAGCCTCAGTCATCCGTCAGCGTCACACCGATGCCACCCACCAGGGAGGCAGAGATGTTGTAGAGGATCGCTGCCAGCATCGCCAGCACGGTCAGCAGCACCACGTTGATCACGGCGATGATCGTGGCGAAGGAGGCGATCTGGCCCAGGGTCACCATCTGCTCGATGGCGAAGCCCTCACCCTCGGTGCCCAGCACCTGAGCCAGCAGGTCGTTGACTCGGTCGAAGATCCCCGTCAGATCCATCACGGACCACAGCATCACCGCGCAGACCACCGTCATGATGCCCAGCGCCACCGACAGCAGGAAGCTCATCTTCAGCACCGACCACGGGTCGACCTTCGAGATCAGCAGGCGTGCCTTGCGGACTTTGGCCTTCGGCGTCGGACGCACCAGACCGGGTTGCCGTGATCCGCCGCGCGGGGCCTGGGGGCGAGCCGCCGCGCCAGAGGACGGCCGAGGGGCCGCCTGCGGGCGGGCCGGCCCCGCCTTGGGCCGCGCCGGCGCGCTGCCAGAGCCGGAGCCCGTACGGGTGGCGGTGATGGTGCCGCTGTCCTCGGCGGCGGTGCTCTGGGCACGGGGACGCGGCGCCGGGAAGCGGCCGGTCTGCCCTGCCGAGGAGGAGCCGGACCGGCCCTCAGGGGTGTTCGCGCTCACTGATGACCTCCATCGCTGTCAGAGTCCAACGCTACTCCATCCTGCTGGGCGGAAGCCTGCACCGCCTCGACGTCAGCTTCAGACGTCTCTGTCGTGCCAGACTCAGCGGAGCTGGGACCCTCCTCCTCGGCGGCCTGGTCCTCGCCCGTGGCCGCCAGTGCGGCACCCGAACTGCGAGCCACCTTGATGATCCGGTCCTTGCCCCGGGGCTTGGCGAAGATCACACCCATGGTGTCCCGACCCTTCGACGGGACACCCTCCACAGCGGAGCGGACCACGTTCCCGGACTCCATGACCACGAGGACCTCATCGTCGTCCTCCACGACCATGGCTCCCACGAGATCCCCACGGTCCTCTACGAGCTTGCCGACCTTGATCCCCAGACCGCCGCGACCCTGCACCCGGTACTCGTCCACATGTGAACGCTTCGCGTAGCCGGCCTCCGTGACGACGAAGACATAGGAGTCCTCGGTGACGACGTCCGCGGTGAGGAGCTCGTCGTCCTCCCGGAATTTCATGCCCGTCACACCCGAGGTGGCACGGCCCATCGGGCGCAGCGCGTCATCCGCGGCGGTGAAGCGCAGCGACTGGCCACGCCGGGAGACGAGCATGAGATCGTCCTCGGCCGAGACGAGCTTCGCAGAGACCAGTTCGTCGTCGTCGCGCAGGTTGATCGCGATGACACCCGCCTGCCGCGGAGAGTCGTAATCCGTCAGCGGGGTCTTCTTCACCAGGCCGTTGCGGGTGGCGAGCACCAGATAGGGCGCGTCCTCGTAGGACTTCAGCGGCAGGACCCCGGCGATCGTCTCATCCGGCTGGAAGGCGACGATGTTGGCCACATGCTGACCCTTCGAATCCCGCCCGGCCTCCATGAGGTCGTAGCACTTGGTCCGATAGACCCGCCCCAGATTCGTGAAGAACAGGATCCAGTGGTGCGTGGTGGTGACGAAGAAATGCTCGACGACGTCGTCTGCTCGGAGCTGTGCACCGCGCACTCCCTTGCCGCCCCGGTTCTGTGCGCGGTAATTGTCGATGCGGGTGCGCTTGACGTAACCGTCGCGCGTGATGGAGACGACCACGTCCTCCTCCGGGATCAGGTCCTCCATCGACATGTCGCCGTCATAGCCACGCACGATGTGGGTGCGTCGATCATCGCCGTGCTTCTCGACGATGCCGTCCAGCTCTTCGCCGATGATCTCGCGCTGACGCACCTCCGAGGCCAGGATCGCCTGGAACTCGGCGATCTGGCGCATCAGTTCGTCGTACTCCTCCTGGAGCCGCTGACGTTCCAGGGCGGCCAGCTTGCGCAGCTGCATGTCCAGGATCGCCTGAGCCTGCTCATCATCGATGTCCAGCAGAGCCTTCAGGTTCTGGCGGGCCACCTCGACGGTGGAGGACTCGCGGATCGTCGAGATGACGCGGTCCAGGTCGTCCAGCGCCTTGAGCAGACCCACCTTGATGTGCGCCTCCCGTTCGGCCTTGGCCAGACGGAACTGGGTGCGGCGCACGATGACGTCGATCTGGTGGGTCACCCAGTGGTGCACGAAGGCGTCCAGGCTCAGGGTGCGGGGCACGCCGTCCACCAGGGCGAGCATGTTCGCCGAGAAGTTCTCCTGCAGCTGGGTATGCTTGTAGAGGTTGTTCAGCACCACCTTCGCGACGGCGTCACGCTTGAGCACGATCACCAGTCGCTGACCGGTGCGGCCGGAGGACTCGTCCCGCAGGTCGGCGATGCCGCTGACCTTGCCGTCCTTGACCAGCTGGGCGATCTTGATCGCGAGGTTGTCCGGGTTGGCATGGTAGGGCAGCTCGGTGACCACCAGGCACGTCCGGCCTTGGATCTCCTCGACGTTGACCACCGCACGCATCGTGATCGAGCCGCGGCCGGTCCGATACGTGTCCTCGATGCCTCGCGTGCCCAGGATCTGCGCCCCGGTGGGGAAGTCCGGGCCCTTGATCCGCTGCAGGAGAGCCTCCAACAGCTCCTCTCGGGACGCCTGGGGGTTTTGCAGGTACCACTTGACGCCGTCGGCGACCTCCCGCAGGTTGTGCGGAGGGATGTTGGTGGCCATGCCGACGGCGATGCCCGACGATCCGTTGACCAGCAGGTTCGGGAAGCGCGAGGGCAGGACCACCGGTTCCTGCTGCTTGCCGTCGTAGTTGTCCTGGAAGTCGACGGTGTTCTCGTTGATGTCCCGGACCATCTCCATGGCCAGCTGGGCCATCTTGGTCTCGGTGTATCGCGGAGCGGCGGGGCCGTCATTGCCCGGGTTGCCGAAGTTCCCCTGACCGGAGGCCAGCGGGTAACGCATCACCCAGTCCTGGATCAGGCGCGCCAAGGCGTCGTAGATGGCCGAGTCGCCGTGCGGGTGGTAGTTGCCCATCACGTCGCCGACCACACGGGCGCACTTGTTGAAGGAGCGCTCCGGTCGGTAGCCGCCGTCGTACATCGCGTAGAGGACCCGACGGTGCACCGGCTTCAGGCCGTCGCGGACGTCCGGCAGCGCACGGCCGACGATCACGGCCATCGCGTAGTCCAGGTACGACCGCTTCATCTCCGTCTGCAGATCCACGGGGCGGATCCGGTCGGTCAGCACGGCCCCCTCGACGCCCTCCTCGGGCTGCGGCTGCTCAGGGTTCTCGGTGGTGTCGCTCACGTGTGGTGCTCTCCCTTGGGAAGGTGACGATCAGACGATCAGATGTCGAGGAAGCGGACGTCCTTGGCGTTCTGCTGGATGAAGCCGCGGCGGGACTCCACGTCCTCTCCCATGAGGATCGAGAAGATCTCGTCAGCGGCGGCGGCGTCCTCCATGGACACCTGCAGCAGCGTGCGGTTCTGCGGGTCCATCGTGGTGTCCCACAGCTCCCCGTAGTCCATCTCGCCCAGACCTTTGTACCGCTGGATACCCAGCTCCTTGGGCAGCTTGCGCCCCGCGGCCAGGCCCTCCTGCAGGGCGTGATCACGCTCCGCGTCGGTGAACACGTAGTCATGCGGAGCATTGGACCACTTCAGCCGGTACAGCGGCGGCTGCGCCAGGAACACATGGCCGTGCTCGATCAGAGGCCGCATGTAGCGGAACAGCAGGGTCAGCATGAGGGTGGTGATGTGCTGGCCGTCGACGTCGGCGTCGGCCATCAGCACGATCTTGTGGTACCGCAGCTTCGCGATGTCGAAGTCCTCGCCGATGCCGGTGCCGAAAGCGGTGATCATCGACTGGATCTCCTGGTTGCCCAGGGCCTTGTCCAGGCGGGCCCGCTCCACGTTAAGGATCTTGCCGCGCAGCGGCAGGATCGCCTGCGTCTCCGGGTCCCGGCCCCGCTTGGCCGACCCACCCGCGGAGTCGCCCTCCACCAGGTAGATCTCGCAGCGCGAGGGATCCTTCGACGAGCAGTCGGACAGCTTGCCCGGCATGCCGAGGGTCTCCAACGGAGACTTCCGGCGGGCGTTCTCCCTGGCCTTACGAGCGGCCATGCGCGCCTGTGCCGCGGACTGCGCCTTGCGCACGATGTCCCGGGCCGGGCCGGGATTCCGCTCCAGCCAGTCTCCCAGGTGCTCGTTGACCACCTTGTGGACGAACGCGCGTGCCTCCGTGTTGCCGAGCTTGGTCTTGGTCTGCCCTTCGAACTGCGGCTCCGAGAGCTTCACGGAGATCACCGCAGTCAGACCCTCGCGGATGTCCTCGCCGGTGAGGTTGTCATCCTTCTCGCGCAGGATCTGCTTCTCCCGCGCATAGCGGTTGATCAGGCTCGTCATCGCCGCGCGGAAGCCCTCTTCGTGGGTGCCGCCCTCGTGGGTGTTGATCGTGTTCGCATAGGTGTGGACCGACTCCGAGTACGTCATGGTCCACTGCATCGCCAGCTCCGCGGTGATGCCGCGGGCGTCGTCGTCGGCTTCGAAGGCGATGACGTCCTCGTGGACGTTCTCCGCCTTCTTCGCCGAGTTCAGGTGGTTCACATAGTCCAGCAGGCCATGGTCGTACTGGTAGACGACGACGCGGCCCGCCTGGGTCTCGGCCACCGCTTCGGCGCCCTCCCCGGGCTCCGCCGGAGTGGCCTCGGCACCCTCGGACGCTGAGCCTTCCCCCTCGACGATCTCATCGACGACGACCTGATTCGCCGCGATATGACGCTCGTCGGAAAGCGTGATGCGCAGTCCCTTGTTCAGGAACGCCATCTGCTGGAAGCGCGCGCGCAGCGTCTCGAAGTCGAACTCAGTGCTCTCGAAGATCTCCGGGTCCGGGTAGAAGACCTGCGTAGTGCCGGTCTCCTCCGTGGGGGCGCCCTGGGAGAGCTCCTTGGACGGTTTGCCGCCGTCGGCGAAGGAGATCGACCACTCGTGGCCCTGCCGCCGCACGGTGGTGTCCACACGGGTCGACAACGCGTTGACCACCGAGATGCCCACGCCGTGCAGCCCCCCGGAGACCGCATAGCCGCCCCCGCCGAACTTTCCTCCGGCATGCAGGACCGTCATGACGACCTCGACCGTGGGACGTCCCTCGGTGGGGTGCATGTCGACCGGGATGCCGCGGCCGTCATCGGTGACGCGCACTCCGCCGTCGTCCTGGAGCGTGACCTCGATGTGGGTGCAGTAGCCGGCCAGGGCCTCGTCCACCGAGTTGTCCACCACCTCGTAGACCAGGTGGTGCAGGCCACGTTCACCGGTGGAGCCGATGTACATCCCGGGACGTTTCCGTACGGCCTCGAGGCCCTCCAGGACGGTGATGTCCGAGGCCCCGTACTCGGCCGGGCTGGACGGCGATCCTGCGGATCCGCCGGGCGGTGCAGGGGCCGGCTGCTCTGGCTGCTCGGCGTCGGACGGGAGGGAGTTGTCTTCCGAGGTCACGGGCTCTGCCGTCTCCTTTATCACCAGGGGTGCGGCCGCGCGGAGCGGCCGGGTCATGACATGGACTGACCCGAGAACCTCTCGTACTCGGGTCAGGCCCTCATTCTACCGCTTCGTGGCCCGAGATCCCGATTTCCCTGAGGTGGACACCGCAGAATCTTTGCCCAGAAGGCCGCAGAGGCCCACTGGGACGCTCTGGCGGGGCCGTCGATGAGGCCCCATTCCACCCTTAGGCCCTCGACGCGGCAGGAGCGCGTCTGCGAGCTCGCAGCATCCGATCACCCGTAGGTGTCCCGCGGACCGGGCCCACGGACCGACCAGCGACCCTTCTTCCAGCTCGGCGCCTGCGGGCCCCGGATGCGCAGACCCGTGACGATTCCGCGGCCCAGCTCCCGGGTGAACATGTCCATCAGCTGCGGCTGCATGAGCTTCAGGTTCGTGGCCCAGGCGGTGGAGTCGCAGGCGACGTCGACCACCCCGTCCTCGAACTTCTCCGGCCGGCAGTGCGCAGCGACCTGCGGCCCCACCAGCTGGTCCCATCGGGCGATGACCGAGCCCACGGCTACCGGGGAGGACCATCCCCGGGTGCTGATGAGTCCGTCCACCACCGACCCCAGCAGGCTCGGGTCACGGCGGCTGGCGCCGGGGCCTGTTCCGGCACTGCGTCCGGACATCTGAGCACCTGGGGCCCGCGGATTGCCCGCCAACGAGCTGCCTCGCGGCATGCCCCGCATCCGATGCTCACCGCGCGCCTCAGCCGCCCGGCGCATGCGGGCCAGGATGAGGGATGCGGCGTCCTCGATCTCATGGGCCGGGACCCCGTCCGGGCTGGGCTCCAGCTCGGGGGAGTCGCCGAGATCGGCCTCTGAGCCGCTCATCCGTCGAGCTCCCGGTCAGGATGCTCCGGGGTGTCCGAACCGCTCGGGACAGCGGAGGTGTTCAGTTCGCTGACCTGGCTGATCTGGTCCACCGACTCGACCCGCAGGCCGTGCTGGAGCAGGCTCTCGGGGACGTCGTCGTCGACGGCGGCGGTGACGATGAGCTGCTCCGCCTCCCCCACCAGTTCTGCGAGACGACGACGTCGGCGAGCGTCGAGCTCTGCGAAGACGTCGTCGAGGATCAGCAGCGGGCGTGCCCCGTCGGCAGGGTCGTCGTCGACCATCGTCCGGTAGGCCGCCAGGCGCAGAGACAAGGCGAACGACCAGGTCTCTCCGTGCGAGGCGAATCCCTTCACGGGGACGTCGTCCAGGGTGAAGGCGATGTCATCCCGGTGCGGTCCCACCAGCGTCTGCGCTCGGTCCCGCTCCTCCTTGCGGGCACCTTCGAGACCGTCGCGCAACAGGTCCA
Organism: Nesterenkonia aethiopica; assembly: GCF_039534665.1. Taxonomy (NCBI): domain Bacteria; kingdom Bacillati; phylum Actinomycetota; class Actinomycetes; order Micrococcales; family Micrococcaceae; genus Nesterenkonia; species Nesterenkonia aethiopica. The sequence goes on from NZ_BAAAVT010000005.1 coordinate 19,095, forward strand.
CGAGCTGCGTCCGGTCAGCCGTCTCGAGCGGCGAGATCTCGGAGCCCGCCTCCGGTGCGACCAGCGACGACTCATAGCGCAGCCATGCCGTCCGCACACTGCCCGAGAGCTGGCGGTAGGCCTCCGCCACATGGGGTCGCAGAGCGGCCAGGACCTCCACCCGGGCACGGATCAGCCGAGATCCGGCGTCAGCGAGCTGATGGTCCCACACCGCGAGAGTGGACTCGTGGGTGGGGGTGAACCCTTCATGGCGGATCGACTTCAGCAGCGCGTTGCGCTGCCGCAGGACTTTCTCATAGTCCAGCCGCACCCGGCCGAGCGCAGGACGCAGCTGCACCGCGAGGTCATCGAAGAACCGACGACGCACTGCGGGGGCTCCCTTGATCAGCTCCAGATCCTCCGGGGCGAAGAGCACTGTGCGCAGGATGCCGAGGACCTCGGTGGCCCTGACCGGCGCACCGCGATTGATCCGCGCTCGGTTGCTGCGGCCGGGATTGATCTCGACCTCAAGCATGGCTTCCTGGGAGCCCCGATGCGCCTGCGCCCGGATGACCGCCTGTGTGCAGCCGTGGCGCACCAGCGGGACGTCCTGGGAGACGCGATGGGAGCCCAGGGTGGAGAGATACCCGATCGCCTCGGCGATGTTCGTCTTGCCGACGCCGTTGTACCCCAGCAGGACGTTCGGGCCCGGGTGGAGCGTCAGCTCGACGTCGGCGTAGCTGCGGTAGTCCTTCAGGTTCAGGGTGGAGAGCCGCATCGGCGCTCGTGGGCTACTGGTTGATCAGCCGGACCGGCATCAACAGATAGCGGAAGTCGGTGGAGTTTTCGCCGTCCGGAGTCTCCTGACCCGTGATCATGGCAGGTTTCGGCGCAGAGACGAAGGAGAAGCGCAGGTACTCGGTGTCGATGACGTTGAGACCCTCGTTGAGGTAGCTCGGGTTGAACCCCACGGTGATCGGTTCCCCGGTCAGCTCCGCAGAGATGACCTCGGAGGCGGCTGCCGCGTCGTCGGCGCCAGCGTCCAGGACGACCTGACCCTCCTCGGTGAACTGCAGCCGCACATGGGAGTTCCGCTCGGCGACCAGGGACACGCGCCGGGCCGCCTCGATCAGCTCCGCAGTCCGGACCACGGCATGGATCGGAGTCTCCTCGGGGAACAGCTGGCGGATCTTCGGGTAGTCACCGTCCACCAGGACGCTCGTGGAGCGTCGGCCTCCCGAGCTGAAGCCGACCAGGTCGGTGTCCTGGCTCAACGAGATCGACAGTTCGCCTGAGCCCGCCAGCGACTTCGCGACATCGTTGAGGGTCTTGCCCTTGATGAGCGCGGAGGTGGAGATGTCCGGCTGGGTAGGGGCCCAGGTGATCTCCCGCATGGCCAGCCGGTACCGGTCCGTGGCCAGGAACGTCATCCTGTCACCTTCGAACTCGACCTTAACCCCGGTGAGGATCGGCAGCGTGTCGTCTTTCGAGGCCGCGGTGCTGACCTGGGAGACGGCACGGGCGAATGCCGCGCCGTCGACGGTTCCGGAGAGCTCCGGCAGGCCAGGGAGCTCCGGGTACTCGTCGACAGGCATGGTCGCGAGGGTGAATCGGGAGGACCGACAGGTCACCACAGCCTTCGAGTCCTGGAGCTCCACGGTGACCGGAGCGTCCGGGAGAGCCTTGACGATGTCATTGAGCAGACGTCCGGAGACCAGAACGGTGCCCTGCTGCTCGACCTCGGCCTCGATGTGCAGCTGAGCGGAAATCTCGTGATCGAAGCTCGAGATCGTTACGGTCTGGTCCTCAGCTGTGATCAGCAGACCCGAGAGCACAGGGGCCGGAGGCCTGGGGGAGAGGGAACGAGCCGCCCAGGAGACCGCCTCGGTGAGGACGTCGCGCTCCGCAGTGAACTTCACTGATCTCCGCCTTTCGGTGCTGCCGGTCGGGACCAGCCGTCGGGAGCTCGGACCGCTGGATCGACGCATGGAGCGTCTGTGGAGCAGTTGTCAAGCATCACGGCTGCTGTGTCGAGTGTCGAGCTTACCTGCTGGCCCGGGCTTGATGCCACCGCATCCACCACGATATGTGCCGAGTCAAGGCCGCTTCGGCCCCATATCTTGTGCACGGCGTGTCGCCGGCGGCGCCGTCGTCGCCACCGTGGGCCCACCCGCCCTGTGATGTTCTCTCTTTTCTCTCTGGTGGAGTGGAGCAGTGTTAACAACTGGTGTGGATTCTGTGGATAACTGCCTCGATCGGCGAATGCGCCGGGATCTCGATGTGCACAGTTAAGTGAAGTCTCTCCGCTTGTGCTGTGGGCGTGCGGTGGATTCTCGCAGCGGTCGGATTCGCGATCTCCGCAGGACAGGGCGATTCATCCCCAGGGTGGGGTCAGTTCTTCACTGCTCTCTCCACTGGGTTATCCACAGGTGTGGGAACGGCAGTGGACAAACTCCACCGATACCTGTGGATATGTGAGAAAAACTGTGGATGACGAGATTCGCCGCAGCCGCGGATCGCGCTCATCCTGCGGAACTACATCCATGTGAGCTGTGCACGACGACATTCTCCACAGCAGTGGACCATGGACTTGACAGCAGGTCGATGGAGACCTGCGCGACATGCGCGCCTGGAGGGTCCAGGGAAGCGCGGCAGCGTCAGCGCTGCTGCTTGATCTTGTTCGTCAGCTCGGTGACCTGGTTGAACACGGCCCTCCGCTCGGCCATCAGCTCGCGGATCTTGCGCTCCGCATAGATGACGGTGGTGTGGTCGCGGCCGCCCAGCGCCTGGCCGATCTTGGGCAGGGACATCTCCGTGAGCTCACGGAGCAGGTACATGGCGATCTGTCGGGCCGTGACCAGGGTCCGGTTCCGCGACTTCGACATCAGGTCGTCCACGGTGAAGCTGTAGTACTCGGCAGTGGCGTTGATGATCTGCTCCGCCGTGATCTCCTGGACATGGTCGTCCGAGATCAGATCCCGCATCACCTGCTCCGCCAGGGGGAGGTCAACCGGCTGCTTGTTCAGTGAGGCGTAGGCGGTCACGCGGATCAGTGCGCCCTCCAGCTCGCGGATGTTCGTGGAGATCTTCGAGGCGATGTACTCCAGGACGTCGTCCGGGCAGGAGAAGTTCTCCGCCGTGGCCTTCTTCCGCAGGATCGCGATGCGGGTCTCCAGATCGGGCGGCTGGATGTCGGTGATCAGCCCCCACTCGAAACGGGAGCGCAGCCGCTCCTCGAATCCGGAGAGCTGCTTGGGCGGCAGATCCGAGGTGATCACGACCTGCTTGTTGTTGTTGTAGAGCGTGTTGAACGTGTGGAAGAACTCCTCCACCGTCCGTTCCTTGTCCGCCAGGAACTGGATGTCGTCGAGCAGCAGCACGTCCACATTGCGGTAGAGATGCTTGAAGCTGGCGCCTTCGTCGTCGCGGATCGAGTTGATGAAGTCATTGGTGAACTCCTCCGAGTTCACGTATCGGACGCGGATCCCGCTGTAGAGCCGCTGGGCGTAGTGACCGATCGCGTGCAGCAGGTGAGTCTTGCCCAGACCGGAGTCGCCATAGATGAACAGCGGGTTGTAGGCCTTCGCCGGCGCCTCGGCCACCGCGTTGGCCGCGGCGTGGGCGAAGCGGTTGGAGGACCCGATCACGAAGGTGTCGAAGGTGTAGCGCGGGTTCAGCCGGGAAGTCTCGAAGCTCCCGCTGGGTCGCGGGTCCGACGGCGTCGGCGGGATGGTCCCGTTGCCGGCCAGGCCCGACGGCGGCACGGGCATCTGGGGAGCATGTCCTCGCGTCGGAGCGGGAGGATCCTGCCGCAGCTGGGTCCGCGGATCGGCGAAGGACTCGCCGGGCGCGGGGTAGACGTCGTCGACGGCCGTGGACGAGGCCGAGGCGGCCGAGACTGCTGACTCGCCGCGTCCCGAGAGGGGGACGCCGGGGCCCGGCCGCTCCCCGGAGGGCGCCTCGGAGGACTCGGCCTTCTGACGTGCGGCCAGGCCGGGGTCGATGACGTAGGCGCACAGGATGTCCCTGCCGAACACGGCACGCAGCGCTTCGGAGAGCTGCTGCTGGAGCGTGGACTGCATGAGCTCGCGCACCCGCTCGTGCGGAACGGCCAGCAGCAGGGTGTCCCCGATCAGCTGGTCACCCTGGGGGACGGCCCGGCCGACGTCGGTCAGCTTGAGTCCGGTGATGCCGTGGTTCTCGCGGAGTTCCGTGAGCACCTGCTGCCATTTGACCGGCACGTTGACTTCCGAGTCGGCAGACACGCTGCTCCCCTCCTGCGACGACGATGAATGCTGTGGGCCGCGGCGTGGCCGCCGTCCCTGTGCTTGTCGACTGTATCGCGCGCACCTGTGGATTTCTGCCTCCGTGGTGTGCAGAGAATGTGCAGTCAATGTGCACACCGCCGCTGGCACGGACCGTGCAGGACCCGGCCGGGCGGTGCGTCGAGTCTACTGCCCTGGACGCTGAGCCGTCAGTCGGAAGGGTGGGGAGATCCCCGTGATCATGCGGGCGGCGGGGCCACGTGATGGGTGACGGATGATGCGGGGAGACATGTCCCCGTACAGCCTCCGGGGGCCGCTCCTCCGCGCAGGGGACGAGCAGCCCCCGGTCCTGTGGAATGGGCTGTGGAAATGTGGAGAACGGTCAGCGGCTCATACTCGGTTGACCTCGCGTCGACGCCACCCGAGCAGGCCGAGCACCAGGCCGGCCACGCCGAGGGTGCTGAGCCAGAGGACGGGGGCCAGGGTGATGTCCTCCACCGGGTGCTGAGCCAAGTGACCGAACACGTTCAGGTTCAGCACCGCGTCCGGCAGGTCCAGCATCGGACCGAAGTTCGTGGCAATGCCGGAGAAGGCGATGATGACCCAGCCCACGGTGCCCGCGATCCGCGGCACCCAGCCGAACAGGGCGACGACGATGCCCACCACGGCCAGCACCGCGGGGAACTGATGCAGCCCGGCCAGCAGCAGGCTCCCTGTGTGCTCCAGGTCGCCGAGCGAGGCGCCCGCCCCCACAGCAGTCCCCAGACCCACCAGCAGGGTCAGGGCCAGCAGTCCGCCGAGGAGGACCGCCAGATGCGCCCCCAGCCACGTGGTGCGGCTCATGGGCAGCGAGAGGGCGAACTCGGCGCGGCCGTGGACCTCCTCGCTGCGCAGGACCTGCAGGCCGCTCACTCCTGCGGCGGCCACGAAGATGGCCAGGAACAGCGACATGTAGGCCAGGTAGCCCAACATGAGGTCGTCCCCCGTCATGATCATCGCGACCTCTTCAGGGAGCCCGTCTGCGGCGTCGACCATCGATTCGGCATAGCTGCCGAACATCAGGGCGGCCAGGACCAGGGCGATGGCCCAGCCACGGAGCATCCCGTGCAGAACTCGCAGGGCCATGCCGACCGGGGTGCCCAACGACGGCCGGGCGGTGGCCCGTCCGAGCCGAGGGGGCACCAGGCTGGCGCCCACGTCACGCCGGGTGCTGAGCCAGAAGCCCAGGGCGACCGTCCCGGCCGCCGCGACCAGCGGCAGCAGCAGCGGCCACCAGCGGTCCTCCACGTAGGGGGCTGTCTGCTGGGACCACGCCAGCGGGGAGAACCAGGACAGCGCGCTGCCGCCCTGCTCCACCATGTCACCGCCCATGCGGATCAGATAGGCCAGGCCCAGGAGTCCCCCGGCCATGGCTGAGGCTCCCCGTGAGGACTGGCTCAGCTGGGCGGCCACCGCGGCGGCTCCCATGAAGAAGAGGCCCACGGAGAAGCCCCCTGCGGCGACCAGGGCAGTTCCCGCCGCGTCATAGCCGGCGACTGGACCGGAGGCCACCCAGACGAGGACGGCCGCGCCGGCGTTGGCCCCGCCGGTGAGCAGCAGGGCGGCGGTCAGCGTCGCATGCCGACCCACCACATTGGCCCGCACCAGTTCGGCCCGACCCGTCTGCTCCTCCGTCCGGGTGTGGCGGACCAGCAGGAAGACGCTCATCAGGGCGAAGAGGATGTACAGGAAGAGCACGTACCCGGCGGCGTAGAACCGCTCGAAGGACGGCTCGTCCATGCCGAAGGCGGGACCGGTCATCATGCGGCCGACGGGGTCGCTGAAGAGCACCGCCATCTGCGCGAGCTCCTCGACACCGTCGGCGATGACCTGGATGGCGTTGGAGAAGTACAGGGCCATCAGGCCGATGCCCAGCACCCAGATGCTGAGCCGAATGCGATCCCGGCGCAGCATGAAGCGCAGCAGCGACCCGGTGCGGGCCAACGGTGCGACATCGGTCGGAGCTGGGGAGACGGAGGTGTGCGGCAGGGTGCCGCTCGTGGTCTCAGGCATGGCGTGTCACCCCTTCTGCGCGCCCTCGGCCACACTGCGGTGGCCGAGGTCCTCGCCGTAGTGACGCATCAGCAGCTGCTCGAGCGTCGGCGGATGGGCCACCAGCGACCGGACCCCGAGCGGTGCGAGCTGGTGCATGAGGTCTTCGACGCGTTCGCCGTCGACCTCGAAGATGATCCGCTCCCCTTCGGTGCGGAAGTCATGGACTCCTGACTTGCCGGCGATCTCCCCGGCGGGTCGGGCCGTCTCCACCTCGATGGTGGTGCGGGTCATGTGTCGCAGCTCAGAGAGCGTGCCGGATTCGACCACCTGGCCGGCGCGGATGATCGAGATTCGGTCCGAGAGGGCCTCCACCTGAGCCAGGATGTGGCTGGAGAGCAGGACGGACCGACCGTTCTGTGTGGCCTCCTTGATGGTCTGCTGGAAGACGACCTCCATCAGAGGGTCGAGACCGGCCGTCGGCTCGTCGAGCAGCAGCAGGTCGACATCGGAGGCCAGGGCGGAGATGAGCGCGACCTTCTGACGGTTGCCCTTCGAGTAGGTACGGGTCTTCTTCCGGGGGTCCAACGCGAAGCGCTCGATGAGCTCGTCCCGGCGGGCCGTGGAGTACGGACCTCGCAGCCGGAGGAACATGTCGATCACTTCACCACCGGTCAGGTTGGGCCACAGCTCGACGTCGCCGGGCACATAGGCCAGCCGTCGGTGAAGGGCGACGGCGTGGCGCCACGGGTCCCGCCCGAACATCTCGACGGTGCCGGAGTCGGCGCGCAGCAGACCGAGCAGCACGCGCATGGTGGTGGACTTCCCGGCCCCGTTGGGGCCGAGGAAGCCATGGACCTCGCCGGTGGCGATGGTCAGATCGAGCTCGTCGAGGGCGCGCACGGCGCCGAAACGCTTGACGAGCTTCTCGGTGCGGATGACCGGAGGGTTCTCACTCATCACGCCTGGTCCTTTCGTGGGGCCCGCGGGTGGCGGGCGGAGTGTGATTCCCGGACCGGGCGACGACGGTGTCCTGTGGTGGGGAGCTGCCCGGGTCAGGGCTGGTGGTCGATGTCGGAGGGAGTGTGGCCGACGGGGGTGTCGTCGGCGGTCGGCTCGGGTTGGGTCTCGCGGAGCTGCCGGGCGAGCTCCCCGTACACCTCGGCGTTGAGCACCGGGCGGGTGTAGAGCTCCAGGACCGCGGACATGTAGGGGGCCAGATCCTCGGGAGAGTCCTCCAGCGGACTGGCGCCCAGCAGGCGCTTCATCTGCTTGTGCAGCATCAGGGCGCCGAAAGACTGCAGGAGCATCACCACGGCTCGGTTCCTGGGATTCGCACTGGGGTGGATCAGGCCGATCCGTTCGGCTTCCGCGGTGTACTCCAGTGAGTCCTCCACCAGACGGTCCATGAGGGCGTCGATCTCGTCGCCGCCGGCCAGGAAGGCCTGCAGCAGGTAGTGGATGATCGGGCCCGAGGCCTGGATGGCCTCCATCACGTAGTTCCGCGGAAGGGCGGGCCGAGACCGGGCGATCGATTCGCTCTTGAACTGGTAGAAGAGCTCCGCGACCCGTTCGTCGCACGCCTTGCGCAGACCGGCCTTGGAACCGAAGTGGTGGATGACCAGGGGCGCGGAGACGCCGGCCCGCTGGGCGATCGCCTTCAGGCTGGTCCCGGAGAAGCCATGCTCGCCGAACAGCTCGATGGCCGCGTCCAGGATGCGATCGGCGCCGGAAGTCTCCGCGGCTTCTGTGTCCTGTGCGGGCGGGGAGGTGTTGCCGGTGCCGGTGACGTTGTGACTGGCGGCGGCGGTCCGGGGGTCGAGCCCGTCGCGCTCTGAGTCCGTGCTCGGGGTGACCATGTGGACCTCCTCGGGAGTGGGGCGACGCATGCTGAGGAACGAACGCGGTGCGCCGGACGGAACATCGACTGAACGTACGTTCAGCCCTGCTGGAACGACGCTAACTTAACGTTCATTCAGTGCACAAGAGCCCGGCGCCAGAAATTGCTGTGACGTCCCTGCCGAAGGTCTCGGATCCGTATGGTGGGGCCTCTCCACGACTGTGGAAGACGTGTGGAGAACGCCGAGCTTCTGCACAGGCTTATGCACAGCAGTGGATAAGTGGTGTAGGGTGCGCCCTCCGCAGATGCGAGGCCGTCCGCCTGTCGGCAGGGCCCGACTTGACGACGCGCCGATGCGGCGTCTAGTGTTGACAGGTCGCTCTGAATGGCGCATGCCCTCTGGCGTGCCCGGACCGAGGGGACACCGACTCAGGCGTGCGGGGACGAGACTTTCGGCCCGCCGCAGTTGGAGCCGACCAGACGGTTCGGTCTCCACCGAAGACTTCGAACCATCCAGTGGGAGTACACAGTGAGCAAGCGGACTTTCCAGCCGAGCAACCGCCGTCGCAGCCGCAAGCACGGCTTCCGTTCTCGTATGCGCACCCGTGCCGGCCGTTCCATCATCTCGGCACGCCGCAGCCGGGGCCGCAAGACGCTCTCGGCCTGATCCACGTCAGCTGAGCCGCCCGACGGCTCAGGGCGGCGCCTTCGCGTCGCCGCACCCACGGCCCGTCCCGTTCGAGGGTACGGGCCGTTCGTGCATCTGGGGCCTCGGATTCGGCTCGCCCGGCCCCGAAGGCCAGCCCCAGCCCGACCGACCGGAGGACATCGCGCATGCTTCCCCGCCGTCATCGTGTCACCGTGGCGTCGGACTTCCGTGCCGTCACGAGGGCCGGTGGACGGGCGGGAGGATCATGTGTGGTGATCTCCGCCCGGCTGGCGGACCGGCCGAACCATCCCGGTGATCCAGCGCCGGGGGTCGGCCCCGACGCCACGGCATGGCGCTGTGGATTCATCGTCTCCAAGGCGGTGGGCAACTCCGTGGTTCGGCACCGTACCCAACGGCGCCTGCGGCACATCATCTGGGACATCATGCGCGAAGGTTCGGTGGAGGTGCCCGAGGGGGCGCGGCTCGACGTCGTCGTCCGTGCCCTGCCGGCGGCCGTGGAGGCGGCCCACGACGAGCTGATCTCGGAAGTGCGGTCGACGCTGCTGCGTGCGGTGCGCAAGGCTCGCCGTCGTCGGGAGGGGGAGCCCGATGCGGGATGACCGTCCGAGCCGCGATGCGGGTCCGGAGTGGGTTCGGCACAGCGACTACTACGTGGCCGTTGGGGAGACCCCTGGTCTTCCCCGGACGCAGCCGAACGCCCACGAGGTCCGCAGCCAGCACTGGGGCAGGCTGCGCCGCCTGCCGTCGCAGCTGCTGGGAGCCCTCCTGAAGGGCTACCGCCGCGTCATCTCTCCGCTGTACGGTCAGGTCTGCAGCTACTACCCCAGCTGTTCGGCCTACGGGCTGGAGGCGGTCACGGTGCATGGGGCGGTCAGGGGCTCGCTGCTCACCGCTTGGCGGATCCTGCGCTGCAATCCCTTCACCGGTGGCGGAGTGGACCACGTGCCGGTGGGCAGGCGGATTTGGCCCCGGGGGTCAGCACCGTCGATCATAGAGACAAACCATCCGCCGATCCCCCTGGACCACGACTGCGCCGACGACGGGCGCGCACCGAGCGATGCGGAGGCGCCCGCCTCGCAGGGTGAAGGCGTGCATCCAGCAGACTCCGGGCAGCGCTGACCATGCCCGGGCCGACGACTTGAGAGACATATGGGCTTTTTCGACACACTGATGACGCCGTTCACCTGGGCGGTCTCCTTCATCCTGAGCTTGTTCCACACAGCTCTCACTTTCCTGGGGCTGGACCCCGAGTCCGGCTGGAACTGGACCCTCTCGATCATCCTGCTGGTGATCGTCATCCGTGTGATCCTGATCCCGCTGTTCGTGCGGCAGATCAAGTCCCAGCGTGGGATGCAGATCATCCAGCCGGAGGTGCAGAAGCTCCAGGCGAAGTACAAGGGCAAGAAGGACCCGGTCTCCCGGCAGGCGATGGCCCAGGAGCAGCAGGCGCTGTTCAAGAAGCACAAGGTCAATCCGTTCATGACCTGCCTGCCGCTGCTGGCTCAGATGCCGGTGTTCTTCGCCCTGTTCTGGATGCTCAACCGTATGCGTCAGGAGCAGTACCAGCAGGACGGCTATGGGGCGCTGAGCGCTGGTGAGGTGCAGAGCTTCGACGGCTCGGAGCTGCTCGGCGTCGGCATGTCCGACATCTTCCTGCCCTCCTTCCAGTCGGACCCCACCGAATGGCATGTGGTGATCATGACCTCGATCATGATCGTGGCCATGGTGCTCACCCAGTTCTTCACCCAGAAGCAGCTGATGAGCAAGAACATGTCTGAGGCCGCCCTCCAGGGCCAGTTCGCCCAGACGCAGAAGATGATGCTCTACATGCTGCCGCTCGTCTTCGTCATCGGCGGTGTGAACTTCCCCGTCGGTGTGCTGATCTACTGGACCGCCACGAACTTCTGGACGATGGGCCAGCAGTGGTGGGTCATCCGGAACAACCCGACGCCGGGGTCGCTGGCCGAGAAGGAGCTCAACCTGCGCCGCGCAGCCAAGGGTCTGCCGCCCATCAACGAGAAGCCCGAGTCCACGCAGGAGGACAAGCCCAAGCCGACCGGCAAGCACCGCGGTCAGCAGGCGCAGCCTTCGAAGAAGAAGAGGAAGAAGAAGTGATGAGCCAGATGCAGACTGAGCACCCCGTGGAGTCCGAGGACGTGCAGCCGGCAGACGAGACCGCCGAGCAGACCGTGGAGGCGGCCGGCTCCTCCGCAGGGGCCCCATCGGAGCCGCTGGTGGACGCCGATGACACCGACGACACTGAGGGTGGAGACGGGGCCGAGGGTGGAGACGGGGCCGAGGGTGGAGACGGGGCAGACGGCGGAGACATGGACGAAGGTGACATCGCCGCGGACTATCTCGAGGAGCTGCTGGACATTGCGGACCTCGACGGTGACATCGACATCGAGATCCGTGGGGACCGGACGTTCATCTCCATCGTGGCCGAGGAGGGCGGAGATGAGCTCAACGACCTCGTCGGCCCCCAGGGCGAGGTGCTCGACGCGCTGCAGGAGCTGTCCCGGCTGGCCGTGCTGACTGCCACCGGCGAACGCACGCGGCTGGTGCTCGACATCGCAGGCCATCGCGAGCGACGGCAGGTGGAGCTCAAGAAGCAGGCCGACGACGCCATCGCCGAGGTGCGCGAGCACGGTGAGGATGTCCATCTGGAGCCGATGAGCGCCTACGAGCGCAAGATCGTCCACGACTTCGTGGCTGAGGCGGGACTCGTCAGCGAATCCGAAGGTGAGGGCAAGCGTCGTCACGTGGTGGTCTCCGCCTCCTGAGGGAGCGGACCTCCACCGACGGAAGGCATCGCGCGCATCGATCGATCAGCAGACCGGCAGCCGGCATGACCCGGCGGACATCAGGGGGACGCAGGATGACTCGACCGCAGCATGAGGACCTCGGCGACGTCGAGGCTCAGCGACGTGCCGCTGACGCTGAGGCCGCCGCACACGTACACGGGGACGAGCCTGCGCTGTCCGGTGCCCAGGAGGGCCACGGGCCCGCCCAGGAGCCCCCGGAGCTGACCGCGGCGGAGCGTCGTGCCGCGGAGGTGCTGTTCGGGGAGCGTCTGCCGCTGGCGGAACGGTACGTGGAGCACCTGTGCGGCACGGGGATCGAGCACGGCCTGCTGGGTCCCCGGGAAGTGCCACGCATGTGGTCCCGGCATGTCCTCAACTGTGCGGTGCTGGGTCCGGAGCTGCCGGCCGGCGGCACCGTGGCCGACGTCGGCTCCGGAGCCGGCCTGCCCGGAATCGCCCTGGCCCTGGCCCGGCCCGATGTGGGCTTCCAGCTGATCGAGCCGATGGAACGCCGTGTCCAGTGGATGGACGCGGTGGTGAAGGACCTCGGGCTCGACAATGTAGAGTTGATCCGGGCGCGTGCCGAGGAGGTCACCGACGAGGTGATGGCCGACGTCGTCACCGCACGCGCCGTGTCAGCCCTGAAGAAGCTCATTCCCCTGACAGTTCCGTTGTTGGCGGACGACGGTGAGCTTCTGCTCCTGAAGGGCCGCAGCGTGGACCAGGAGATCACGGCGGCACGCAAGCTGTTCTCCAAGCATCGTCTGGGCCGTCCCGTGGTGGAGCAGCTGGGAGAGGGACTTCTGGAGGAGACGACGACGGTGTTGCGCTGCCCGCGCCGTTGACATCGGCGTGTCCGCCACCGGGGCGCACCGTCACCGGAATGCGAGGACGCGCGGGCGGCCGACCTCGACCTCACCTGGAAGTTGCGGATGCCTCCGGTCAGGGGCGTGTCCTAGACTGCTGGAGGTGCTGACCGCTGGGTCGGCGCCGATGATCGTCGGATCCTTGGGAGGGATGACCTGTGGCGAGCCAGGACAGAACACGCGGCACCGGCGCGTCGACGGGCGAAGCGGCGCAGCAGGCCGCCGAGACCGCCCGTGGATCATCGATCCTCGACGGCATGGACGCGTCATCGCCGCTGGCGGCGGAGCTGGCTGACGAACGGCGACGGCGGCAGGTCCTCTCTGCGACCGAGCTCCAGCGCCCCGAGACCACCCGCACCATCACGGTCTCCAATCAGAAGGGTGGGGTGGGGAAGACCACGACCACGGTGAACCTCGCCGCGGCTCTGGCTGACCAGGGATTCCAGGTCTTGGTGATCGACATCGACCCCCAGGGCAATGCCTCTACGGCACTGGGAGTCCCCCATTCGGCAGACACGGACTCGATCTATGACGTCCTGATCGACGACCTCTCCCTGGCCGACGTCGTGGCCGACTGTCCTGACCTGGACCGGCTGCAGGTGGTCCCGGCGACGATCCACCTGGCCGGCGCAGAGATCGAGCTGGTCTCCCTGGTGGCGAGGGAGCAGCGTCTCCAGCGCGCACTGGACCAGTACCACCGGTACCGCGAGGAGCAGGGGCTGGAGCGTCTGGACTATGTGTTCATCGACTGCCCTCCCAGCTTGGGCCTGCTGACCGTCAACGCGTTTGTGGCGGCGCGGGAGGTGCTCATTCCCATCCAGTGTGAGTACTACGCGCTGGAGGGTCTGAGCCAGCTGCTGAACAACATTCAGATGATTCAGAAGCACCTGAATCCCCCACTCACCGTCTCGACGATCGTGTTGACGATGTACGACGGTCGCACACGTCTGGCCTCACAGGTAGCCGAGGAAGTCCGCGAGCATTTCCCGGAGGCCGTGCTGGACACCCTCATCCCTCGCAATGTGCGGATCTCGGAAGCCCCCTCCTACCAGCAGAGCGTGATCTCCTACGATCCCTCCTCGACGGGCGCCCTGGCGTATCTGGAGGCCGCTGCGGAGATCGTGACGCGGGGAGCAGCCTCCCAGCGCTGATGACGGCCGCGTCATGGTTCCTTCATGGGCGTGGCGCCGAGAGTTCCACGTGAAACGACGGTCGCCGGCGTCGGCTCACATTGTCATGAGTCATCTTCTTTTGGATCCTGTCCCCACGAGCCGCCTGGCGAGGGGCGAGCCAAGAGCTCCGACCGCGTCTCGTGTGCCCGGGCCAGTCCCCGCGAAGGCGCAGGCGATCCACGTGGAACAGGACTGGCGGGATATCAGATCGTCCCATGCGATACCCCGATTCCCAGGACGTCCTCGGAGCTGGTGACCTCGGCGGTGTCGTGTTCTGTGCGCTGGGAGCCCGTGCACTTGGGTGCCTACCGATCTGGCCGGGGGAAAGAGGGAGCGGATCAGAATCGGATGCTGCGGTCCCCTGCACCCCTGCACCCCGGCAGCTGGACGGTGAGACGTGACGCTTAGTTGGAGGCCCGTTTCACGTGGAACGCCATCGCATCCCCGGCCGTGCGGCCGGATCGACTGCGCTGCCTCTTCCCGAACGCTGCCCTTCGAAGATCAGGGGCCATCACACCAGCGTCCGCTCGCCGTGAACAGTGAGGGGTGCCGTGCCGGGCGCAGGGCGCCCAGGACGTCGGGTGTTCAGTCGAGGCTGTTTCACGTGGAACGATGCGATTCGGCGCTTCTCATGAGAAGTCCTGAGATGATGGTCCGCTCGTGCGGAGACACTGCCGGAGGGGTACCGCGGCACAGGCGGTGGCGAACGCGGCGCAACGGCGGGCTGATCCGAGGCCGACGGTTCCACGTGAAACCTTGCGATCCATGGCAGAGCGGAGAGGTGCGCGATCCCCCGGAGGTGACGCCTGTCGCGGCTCTGTATACGCACCTGGGAGTCGTCTCTGGTGGCGACATGAAGCGCCCTTCCGAGTCGCGCAACCCACACAGGAGGACCTCCGAGAAGGATGCGGGCCTCGGAAGAGGCATCCATCTCTGCTGGTGCGGCCCTCCCATCATGTCAGCCCCGCCGGCTGTGACATCGTTCCACGTGAAACGCTGGGTTGAAGGCTGCAGGAATGATCTCTGCTTCGGGCCGTAGAATAGTCCACGGTCCGGAACGTGGTGAGCCGGCGAGACAAGGAAGGTGGCCTGCAATGGCAGAGCGGAAGAGGCGGGGGCTGGGTCGGGGTCTGGGCGCCCTGATCAACAGCGACTCCCAGGAACAGGAGGCACTGGCCGGTGAGAACCCCGGTGCGGACGACGTTTCACATGAAACCTCCCCCGGTCAGGCGCCATCAGGTGCTGAGCCTGCCGGATCCCCCGTGGAGCGAGGGCATGAGGCGACGGCCCCTCTGGATGGGCGAGTCGACGAGGAGCCGAGCGACGATCATGACATCGGCGCTGCGCGGCAGAGTGACGGTCCATCCGCTCCGGAGACCCCCGACCACGTGAATGATGACGCAACTCAGGGGGCGAGTGTCGCTGAGACGCCGGAACGACCCATTGACGTCTTCTTCTCTGCGAAGTCACACTTGGGCACCCAGCGGGTTTCACGTGGAACACGTCCCGGAGCGAAACCCACCACCACCAGCCGACGATCTGGCGCCCGTCGTGCCCAGATGCCGGACGTGATGAGTGAACGCCAGTCCGCACGCACGGCCGGATCCGCTGACTCTCCCGTGAGCAGTGCCTCCCTGCCGGCCTCAGCGACGGTCCGTCCGGAACCTACAGCTGCTGGCTCTGATGCCAGCACGATCGACCACAACGGCGGACGCGGATCTGGGGCGCAAGAGGCCGAGGAACGGGTCGAGTCGGCGGTGGAGCCCCAGCATGCCTGGACGGAGGCCGTCAGCCAGAATGGGCACGGGGGCAGCGTGGATGGTGCCGAGTTCCGTTCCGTCGCCGTGGGGGCCATCCAGCCCAATCCGCGACAGCCCCGCACGGAGTTCGATGAAGAGGACATGGCGGAGCTGGTGCATTCCGTCCGCGAGATCGGTGTCCTGCAACCGATCGTGGTCCGCGAGGTGGGTCCTGAGCAGTACGAGCTGGTCATGGGAGAGCGTCGCTGGCGCGCGAGCATGGCCGCCGAGCGCATGACCATCCCCGCTATCGTGCGGTCCACTCGGGACGACGACCTCCTCCGTGATGCCCTGTTGGAGAACATCCACAGATCCCAGCTCAATCCCCTCGAAGAGGCTGCCGCCTATCGTCAGCTTCTGGACGACTTCAATTGCACTCAGGATGAACTGGCGGAGAAGATCGGTCGCTCACGTCCGCAGATCAGCAACACCTTGAGGCTCATGAAGCTGCCTCCGGCGGTCCAGCGCCGGGTAGCCGCAGGGGTCCTGAGCTCCGGTCACGCGCGGGCGCTCCTGGGACTCTCAAGTGCTGAGGAGATGGAAGAGCTCGCTAAGCGGATCGTGGCTGAGGGTTTGTCGGTCCGGGCGACGGAGGAAGCTGTGACCATGGCGCAGCAGAACCAGGGGAACGGTGTTTCACGTGGAACCACACGGCTGCCGTCCACCGCGCGTTACCAGCAGCTCGATGAGTACGCCGACGCCCTCACGGATCGTCTGGACACCCAGGTGAAGATCACTCTGGGAGCGAAGAAGGGACGGATCGCCATCGACTTCGGCTCGATCGAAGACCTGCATCGCTTGATGGAGATGATCGGCCAGCGAGAGCAGGTGAGCTGATCCCGCGAGGTGCGTCCCACGAGGGATGAGCTTCGAAGGGCAAGCCCACGACAGAGGGCCCCCAACAACCTTCAAAGGTTGTTGGGGGCCCTCTGTGTGATGCCAGGGAACCCTGGCGGAGGCGGGGTCAGCCGAGGAAGTCGGCGAACTCCGTCTCGAGCGCCTGCTTCGGCTTGGCACCGATCGAGGAGATCACGTGCGCGCCATCCTTGAAGCCGTAGATCGCCGGGATCGATGTGATGCCGAACTTGGCTGCGATGGCCGGGTTCTCATCAACGTTGACCTTCACGACCTCCACGCTGTCCGCGTGCTCAGTCGCGAGCTCCTCGAGCACTGGGCCGACCATGCGGCACGGACCGCACCACTCGGCCCAGAAGTCGACGATCACAGGCTTGTCGGCCTGCAGCACGTCCTGGTCGAAACTTGCATCGGTGACACTCTTCAACTCTGCCATGGTGTCTGTCCTTCCGTTGATCGGTGGATTGTCTTGGGGGTCAGGAGGCGGACTCGGCACCAGCGCCGACCAGCCCTGCGGCATCAGCGGCGTCGGAGTCCGCCGCGTCGGCGAGCCAGTGCTCGACGTCGAGAGCGGCGACGCAGCCGGAGCCCGCCGCGGTGATGGCCTGACGATAGGTGGGGTCCAGGACGTCGCCGGCGGCGAAGACGCCAGGCAGTGAGGTCTTCGAGGAGCGTCCCTGGACCTTCACGGTGCCCTCGGACGTGAGCTCGAGCTGGTCCGTGAACAGCTCAACTCGGGGGTCATGACCGATAGCTACAAACAGTCCTGTCACCTCGAGGGAGGACTCGGTGCCGTCGACCGTGTTGCGCAGCTGAAGGCCCGTCAGCTTGCCATCGCCCTGCACCTCGGTGACCTCGTGGTTCCAGAGGAACTCGATCTTCTCGTTGGCCTTGGCGCGGTCAGCCATGATCTTGGAGGCCCGCAGCTCATCCCGGCGATGGATGACCGTCACCTTGGAGGCGAACTTCGTGAGGAACAGTGCCTCCTCCATGGCGGAGTCGCCTCCTCCGACGACGGCGATGTTCTGCTCGCGGAAGAAGAAGCCGTCGCAGGTCGCGCACCACGATACACCGTGGCCTGAGAGCGCCTTCTCGCCGGGGACACCCAGCTCGCGGTAGGCGGAGCCGGTGGCCAGGATGACCGCACGGGCGTGGATGACCTCGCCCGAGCCGATCGTGATCTCCTTGATCCGCTGGTCCAGTTTCAGCTCAGTGGCGTCCTCACGGCGGACGTCGGCACCGAAGCGAGCGGCCTGCTCCTCCATCTTCATCATCAGATCCGGGCCCATCACGCCCTCGGGGAAGCCGGGGTAGTTCTCCACATCAGTGGTGTTCATCAGCTCGCCGCCGGTGGTGACGGAGCCGGCCAGCATCACCGGGTTCAGGTTGGCTCGGGCGGTGTAGACCGCGGCGGTGAAGCCGGCGGGGCCGGAGCCCACGATGACCACATCGTGGACCTGGTCGGGAATCTGTTCAGTCACGTCTGCTGAGTCCTTCGCGTCGAAAGTGCGCCGGGGCAGGGCACCGGTCCGGGATCTGTTCCGAGTGGTGAAACCACCCGGTGGGCATGAAAATTCCAGGCGGTGTCCCGCCCAACCCTGAGCAGGAGCGCGATGTCAGGGCCCTCGGAAGGTCACTCCACGACGATCTGCGCCACCTGGAGGTTGTACGGCAGCTCCGGGTTGTCCGGCTCGGCACGCTGCGGCAGCTCGGTGGTGTTGATGATGACGTACTGGCCCTCGGCGCCGTCGTCGAGCTCCACTGTGGTCTCGTTCCAGTTCCAGGTGCCCGATCCCACCTGCTGGGCGCCGTCGAGGCTGGCGGAGTCGTTGACGAGCACCTCGAAGGAGCCGCCCTCGGCGTCGCCCTGCTGGGTGATGGTCACCGCGGAGACCTCGGCAGGCTCCTCGAGCTCCAGGACGAGCGCCATCTGGGAGGTGATGCCGCCGAAGCCGGCTGACCCGAAGTTCAGCGTGTTCCAGGAGGTGGAGGTGTCGTCGTCGATGAGGTTCGGCAGCAGCGCGTCGGTCTCATCGTTCAGCCCGGGATCGCTGGTGACCAGGCGGGTCGCCTCGCTCACCGCGATCGGGCCATCGGTGCTCTCGTCTTCCGCGTCCTGACCCTCGTCCGCGCCGTGTCCGCGCTCGGCGGTCTCGTCATTCTCCTCCGCGGGGGCGTCGTCCTCGCCGCTCTCCTCCGGCTCCTGGGCGGCGTCGTCGTCGGCGGTGGTCTGCGGGTCGTCTCCCCCGCGCAGCGCGAGGAAGGCGACGACGGCGGCGACCAGGACCACGGCGACCAGCAGACCCAGCCCGATCCAGCGCCCTGCCCCGGCGCGGTCCTTCGACTCCGTGTCATCGGCCCCGGCGGCCCCGGGAGCTGCGGGAGCGGCGGCGTCCTCCGGGGGGAGTTCCGCAGAGCTGGCGTCCAGCGCAGGCGCGCCCGCGGGCGCACCAGCTGCGGGGAACGAGGTACGGCGGTCCTCGGAGACTGCTGAGATGAGACCGGTGAAGCTGGGGCTGCCCTCGGTCTGTGCCGGTGCGGCGGCGGTGCCGGCCGGCTGATCCGAGGCCTGCGGGTCAGCAGGGCCATAACCCGGCACCGGCTCCTCCGGTGGGTCGTCGACGACCTCCTCGCCGTCGTCCTCCGCCGGAGCAAGGGAGACAGGTGCTCGGGCAGGGGCTGCCGACGCCTGGGCCGCGTCCTCCTCGAAACCGAAGGGACGCAGGGCGCCGGTGGCGTCAGCGGCGACGCCGAACTGGTCGTGAGCGTCAGCCTCAGGGCTGGGTTCCACGACCTCCATGTCCGCATGGAGGTCCAGCGCGGGCGGCTGCGGAGCCTCTGTGGGCTCTGAGGGCCGGGCCGGATCGTCCGCGGCAGAGGCAGTCGGCTCGCTGATGGAGGACTCGCTGGGGGAGTGCCCGCTGGGAGCCGACCCCCGAGGCGAGGTCGGGCCGCGGAGGGCGGCGGCGCCGGAGTAGACCGGTCCCGACGGTGCCGGGGAGTCTGGAGACGACTGGGCGTCGTCGGAGGGTGAGGGTTCCTGGGCCGCCTGCCGCCTGTCGGCATCGCGGTCAGTGCCCAGCCGACGGTTCAGCGACTCGGAGACCTTGTTGAGGAACGCCGGACGACGGCGCGAGCGGGCCCCGGACTCCTCCGGCGACTGGTCAGCGTCAGGTGCCACGTCCTGCAGGCCGGCGTAGTACTCGGCGTCGTCCTCGAAGGTCTCCGGCTCCATGACGCGGGACTGACCGAAGATCTCCGAGCCGAGCGAATCGGTGAAGAAGGGCTCCACATACGGTGCGGCATCGGGAACCACGAGATCCAGCAGGTCATTGGGGTGGGTCTGAGTGGAGATCAGGTAGGTGCGGTCCTCGGTGAGGCCGAGGTCCAGGACCTGCACCTCCGAGCTGCGTTCCCCGGTGGCGAGCTCTCGGGCGGAGGTGGCCACCTGCTTGGCGTTCTGGGTGGACGCCAGCAGGATGCTGACTCCGCGGTTCAGCACCTGGTCGATGCCCTCGAAGACGATGTCCTGGTCCGCAGAGGTCACCACATGGTGCGTGATGCGGTAGCGACCTCCCACCACATCGCCGATGCCGAACGGCTGGGCCACGAATCCTCCTGCGTCAGTGATGCTCGATGCGAGCGCTCCACGGGGCGGGCGCCGCCGTCCGGAGGCGCCTGGCGGCCGTGGCACGCCGGCGCCCCTCCAGGTGCGCCCTTCTGGGGGCCAGCCTACCGGCTCAGACGGCGCAGAGCCGGGATTCTGCGGGACAGCGGCTCGATGACGTCGGCGAACTCCTTGACCCGCATGGTGCGCAGCATGAGCACGAAGACCACGCTCATCACCGCACCCACCACGGCGCAGGTCATCAGGGCCGCCGGGATGGACTGCCAGGCGAAGCCCCAGGAGTATCCGCCCATCGCCCACAGCACTGCGGCGCCCGCCAGCCCCGCGATGACGGCGGCCCACCCGGAGCGGGCATAGGCCGCCACCACGGTGCGCACGTCATAGTCGCCCCACCGGCGGACCACCCACATGTGGCACAGCACGTACTGGACCACGTGGAACAAGGAGAACAGGCCGATCACCAGGAACGGGAGCACCTCATTGGGCAGGACCAGGGCGCCGCCGTAGGCGCAGCCCAAGCACAGCGCGGCGATGATCGTGTGCACCAGCATTGGGGTGCGGGCGTCCTCAGCCGAGTAGAAGACGCGCATCAGGTAGAAGTTCGCCGAGCGGAACGGCATGCCCAGCGCCAGCAGGATCAGCAGCTGACCGATGGCCGCACCGGAGAGGTGGGCGGTCTCGGCGGAGCCTCCGAAGAGCCGTCCCAGCGGGCCCGCGAGGACGATCACCGCCACCATGGAGAACATGACCGGGATCGCGAACAGCCGCAGCCCCTCGTTGATGATCTCCCGGGCCCGGCCATACCGACCCAGATCCATGGAGCGGGCCAGCTGGTTGAACAGCACGGTGGCCAGGGACAGCACGAACACCGAATGCGGCAGCACGGTGATCAGCTGGGCGGTGTTGGCGGCGTACTCGCCGGGGACGGAGGCGCCGCCGTCGAGCATCTGCTCACGGCTGGCCGTGGCGCCGGAGATCAGCCGCATGTAGAGCAGGTTGGCGATGTTGCTGATCAGCATGGTGGCCAACGTCCAGGCGGCGATCTGCCCCGTGGAGCGCAGGCCCATGCCCTTCCATCCGAACTTCGGGCGGATGGGGAAGCCGATCTTCATCAACGGCCAGATGAGGATGACGGCCTGGGCGGCGATGCCGATGGTGTGCCCGGCGGCCAGCCAGACCGTCTGCTGAGTGGTCCACTCGGCTGCCTGATCGGTGCCGGCGGTGAAGCGGCCGAACATCACGATGTAGCTGCCGATGACGCCGATGGCGATCAGGTTGTTCAGCACCGGGGCCCACATGTACCAGCCGAACTTGGCATTCGCGTTGAGGATCTGCCCGATCACCGCATAGAGGCCGTAGAAGAACACCTGGGGCAGGGTCCAGACGGCGAAGGCGGTGCCCAGGGCGAGCATCGGCTCCGTCCAGTCCTTGGTGAGCGCGACCATCAGCGGATAGGCGGCCAGGGTGAGCAGGATCGTGAACGCCCCCAGGACGATCACCGAGAGGGTCAGCAGGCGGGACGTATAGTCCGCTCCCCGGTCGGGGCGTTTGGCGGCCTTGATCAGCTGTGGGACCAGCACCACGTTGAACATGCCGCCGGCCAGGAGCATGTAGATCACGTTGGGGATCGTGTTGGCCTTCTCGAAGACGTCGGCCACCAGGGCGGTGGAACCGATCGCCACGGCCAGCAGGGCGGTGCGGATGAAGCCCAGGACGCGGGAGATCAGGGTGCCGGAGGCCATCAGGGCGCTGGCGCGCGCCATGCCGCCCTGGGGGATGTGGGTGTCGGCGGGCTTGTCGCCGTCGTGCTGACGGCGGTCCTGGTCCTCGGAGGTGTGCGGCATCGGCGACGACTATAACGTGTCCGCGATGACCTGCTGGGCAGCGTTGACGATGCGTCGTTCATTGGGGAACGAGAGGGTGCGCTCCAAGTCGTGCAGGTTCACCCAGGCGACGTCCACGGCCTCATGGTCCGGATCGTTCTCCGTGGTGAGCTCACCGCCGACCGCCTCCAGCAGGAAATGATGCACCGTCTTGTGCACCCGGTGGGTGGGGACGGTGAACCAGTACTCGATGCTGCCCAGCGAGGTCAGGATGGAGCCGGCGATGCCGGTCTCCTCCTCCACCTCGCGCACGGCGGCCTGTTCGAAGTCCTCATCGTTCTCCGGGTGCCCCTTGGGCAGGCACCATTCGAGGCGACCTCCACGGTTGTACCGGGCGATGATGGCCGCCTCGAAGCCCTGTGCGGCCGGGCGGATCACGACGCCGCCGGCGCTGACCTCTTCGACGGTGGGGAGGTGCCCGCCGCCGCGGGGCGGCTTCGGGACCGGCACACGACGGGAGCCCATCGACACCGTCAGCGGCGTCTGGGGTTCGTCGCCGGTCTCCGTTCCGTTCATGGTGACTACTCTAACGGGAAGCGGCTCGCGCTCAGCGCCTCCTGAGGTTCTCCGCGGCGTGCTCTGCACCGGAGCCGAGGAGCGGTCGCGCCTGTGGGAAACTGTCTCTGTCATGCCTTATCTCCCTGCTGGATTTCCCGACGGCGCCTGGCTGCCCGACGTCGTCGTCGCACTCGGTGAACAGTTCGCCTCCCACGGCCATGAGCTCTCCCTGGTGGGCGGGCCCGTACGTGACCTCTTCCTAGGGCG
This sequence comes from Nesterenkonia aethiopica, assembly GCF_039534665.1. Taxonomy (NCBI): domain Bacteria; kingdom Bacillati; phylum Actinomycetota; class Actinomycetes; order Micrococcales; family Micrococcaceae; genus Nesterenkonia; species Nesterenkonia aethiopica. Next base: position 41,652 of record NZ_BAAAVT010000005.1, read on the forward strand.
CACCTCCCCCGATCTGGACTTCACCACAGATGCCACCCCGGATCAGATCATCGCCGCCGTCGCCGGCTGGGCGGATGCGCACTGGGACATCGGCCGGGACTTCGGCACGATCGGGATCCGCAAGGGCGACGACACCATCGAGGTGACCACCTACCGGGCGGAGGCCTACGACCCGGCCTCCCGGAAGCCGCAGGTGCAGTTCGGCACGGACCTGGCCGATGACCTGGTCCGCCGCGACTTCACGGTCAATGCGATGGCGCTGCGGCTCCCCTCCTTCGAACTGGTCGATCCGCATGGCGGGGTGAAGGACCTGGTGGCGCAGCGGCTGCGCACTCCGTCCACGCCGGAGGAGTCCTTCTCCGACGACCCGCTGCGCATGATGCGCGCCGCGCGCTTCGCCTCCCAGCTGGGGCTCGAGGTCGCCGCCGACGTCCGCGCGGCCATGACCGCGATGGCCGGAAGGCTGGAGATCGTCTCCGCGGAACGGGTGCGTGAGGAGCTGGTCAAGCTGATCTGCGGGGCGCATCCACGGATCGGAGTGGACCTGCTGGTGGAGACCGGTCTGGCCGACGTCGTGATCCCCGAGGTTCCGGCTCTGAAGCGCACCGACGACGAGCACCGCCGTCACAAGGACGTCTACCAGCACTCCCTGCAGGTCATGGACCAGGCCGCCGGCCTGGAGACCGACGACGACGGTCCCGTCCCCGGCCCGGACTTCATCCTGCGCTTCGCAGCCCTGATGCACGACGTCGGCAAGCCGAAGACCCGGCGTTTCGAACCCGGCGGCGGGGTCAGCTTCCGGCACCACGACGTGGTCGGGGCCAAGCTGACGCGGAAGCGGATGCAGGCGCTGCGGTTCGACAAGGACACCATCAAGGCCGTCACCCGGCTGGTGGAGCTGCACATGCGGTTCTACGGCTACGGCGACGCCGGCTGGAGCGACTCGGCGGTGCGGCGCTACGTCACCGACGCCGGCGATCAGCTGGAACGGCTGCACCGGCTGACCCGCTCCGACGTCACCACCCGCAACCGGCGCAAGGCCGAGCGGCTGGCCCACGCCTATGACGACCTCGAAGAGCGCATCGCGGTGCTCGCCGAGCAGGAGGAACTGGCCAAGATCCGGCCACACCTCAACGGCGAGCAGATCATGGATGTCCTGGGGATCCCGCCCGGACCGCAGGTGGGGAAGGCGTACTCCTTCCTGCTGGAGCACCGGATGGAGAACGGTCCGGTCGCAGAGGACGAGGCTGTGCGGGTGCTCAAGGACTGGTGGGCGCAGCAGGAGTGAGGTCGAGACCTGCCCCAGCCGACTGCCATTCCATACCGGCGCACCTTGTGAGAACCTGATCGTGGACTTGGTATACCGCGAGAGGGGAGTCGACTCATGAAGAAGACACTGGCTGGCCTGGGGGCCTTCGCACTGCTGGCGACCACGGCCTGTGCTGACGGCGAGGAGGGCGCTGACGTCGACGAGGACGTCAACGACGCCGCTGAGGCTGCAGACACCGATGATGCTGAGGGTGACGACGGCGCCGCCGCCGACGACACCGCCGCTGATGACGACTGCGACGTCCGGGAGTTCGCGATGGCTCTGCGGTGGCAGCAGCAGAGCGCTGAGGCCAAGACGCTGCAGACCCAGACCTTCCGGCTCGCCGCCGAGCGCCTGGAGGAGCTCGTCGACGAGGCTGACGGGGAGGATCTCGCCCTGATCTCCGACCTGGACGAGACCGCCGTGGACAACACGGAGCTGCTCGCCCGGGACATGGCCGAGTGCCATGGCTACTCCGATTGGGAGACCTGGGATCACTGGGAGCGTGAGGGCATCGCCCGGGTGATCCCCGGGGCCCTGGAGTTCTTCGAGCGCGCCGACGACCTGGGCGTGACGATCTTCTACCTCTCCGACCGCACGGAGGACAACTTCGACGACACAGCGGCCATGCTTCAAGAGCTGGAGTTCCCGCAGGCTGACCAGGAGGACCAGATCCTGCTGCTCGGACCGCCCAAGCAGGAGCGCCGGGAGTCCGTGGAGGCTGACTACGAGCTGATCATGCAGCTCGGCGACACTCTGCATGACTTCCATGAGGGCTATGCCGGAGCTGACCTTGAGGAGCAGCACGAGCTGATCGAGGAGCACGCCGACCGGTGGGGCAATGACTGGTTCGTCCTGCCCAACCCGACCTACGGCACCTGGGAAGAGGCCGAACTCGAAGAATGGGACGCCGAGATGGAGTTCGGCACCTACGACGACGAGGGCAACCACTGAACACCTTGAGGTGCTGAAGACGCAGAAGATCGGGGGCGGTCCGCTGGTGCGGGCCGCCCCCGATCGGTGTCACCGGATGTCACCGGGTCACCCTTCGCCTCCGGCGGAGTGTCACGTGGTGACGCTGGACCCCTGCGCAGACCCCGCGGACTCCTGGACGGTGCCAGGAGGCTTCCTGATCTCCTCCAGCGGGGTCACCTCGAAGATCCCCTTCTTCATCACGAACTTCACCCAGACCACCGAGTAGATCGCGGTGATTCCCAGGAGGATCAGGACGGTGGAGTAGATCTCGGCGGCCTGGTCCGCGTCTCCTGAGATGTTGGCCATCACGAACAGCATGCCCAGGATGCCCACCACCTGGAATGTGAGGCCCAGCGGTGAGCGGAATGAGCGCTCGGCGTGGGGGTGACGGATGCGCAGGACGATGACGTTCAGGTGCGCGATGATGTAGGCCAGCACCCAGCAGAACACGCTCGCCAGGATGAAGGTGATGATCGACTCTCCGTCGGTGAATCCCGTGAGCAGGAAGAGCACGAACATCACGCCCAGCACCAGGACGGCGACCCAGGGGGCTCCGAAGCGGTTTCGGCGAGCGAGGATCGAGGGCATCTCACCCTCTTCGGCTTGGGCTGCCAGCATGCGCGGGATCGCGATCATCAGGGTGTTCAAGGTGCTTGCAGTGGCCAGGAACGTCATGATGCCCATCCAGAGCACCCCTACAGGACCTGCGAGGGCCTCGGCCGCCAGTAGGTGTGGGTTCGGACTGCCTGCCAGCTGCTCGGGGAGCAGATAGTTCAATGCACCGAATCCGAACAGGATGTCCGCGGCGAAGATGATCAGCAGGCCCAGGATCATCGCCAAGGGGAGGTAGAGCCGAGGCCGTCGCAGCTCCTCGGCCAGCGGCGTGATGAACTCCACGCCGATGAAGAGCCAGAACGCCAACGCCGTCAGGGACAGCACTCCGGCACCCAGGGGATTGATGGGCAGCTCCGTGGTGACCGGTTCTCCCGCACCGAGGCCGGTGAGACCGATGATGCCGAGAACAGCGATGGAGAGGATCAGCGCCGTCGCCAGGATGATCTGGACCGCGCCGTAGACCTTGACGCTGAAGATGTTGACCACCACCAGTGCCGCCACGAAGAGCAGTGAGATCAGCAGAGGCTCTGCGTCGAGTCCGAACACGTCGCTGACCACCAGACCGGCGATCCCGGCCTCGGCGCTTCCGGCGAAGAGCGTGACGAGCACATAGCCGCTGATCACCGCAATCATGCTCACAGTGGAACCCAGGGCAGGAGCGGTGTACCGGTTGAGCCCGCCGGCTCGGGGAATCATTCCTGAGAGCTCGGCGAACGAGAATGCGACGCAGAGGTTCAGGGCGAAGGCGGCGATCATCGCGATGATGAATCCGCGCCCGCCCAGACCGAAGCCTTCGCCCAGAGAGACCATGGCGCTTGAGCTGACGACGATGCCGACCGCCGTGGCGATGGCGGCCCACAGGCCTATTTTCCTTGTGGGGGTGGTTGACATGCTGTTCCTCCGATGAGGCAGTCGGGACGCGGGGTGCTTCCGCGGCGCTCGTGGAGCCCGAGCTGCGGTCCGTCAGTCGGGTCGCGACGGTCGCGCGTGGGCAGTGCACTCCGTGTCGCGGAACGGTTCCGCGTGACGTCCGATGGGCTCACTGCCAGTGTTCTCCGCGCCTCAGCGCACTTCAAACATCAGGAAACGAGTTCATTCATCAGATGATGTGATGGAGGTCTCACTCCCTCTCGCCTTCCTGCAGGCGGAACAGACCAGAGAACGTGGACCGCCCTAGGGGAGGGGCAGCGGCAGATCAGGGTAGGTCTGTGCCGCCGTCGAAGACGGTGCGGCAGGTGGCCAGGAATGCCTCCGCCTTGCGCGAGAGCTGCTCATCAGCTCGATGCGCGACGCCGATCTGCAGGCCGGACGGGACGCCGTCCAGGGGCACTCGGATGATGCGTCGTCCGTCGTTGGTCAGATCATGGGCTGGGCGTTGGTTGAGTATCGTGAAGCCGTGGCCTCGGGCGACCATGGACCGCACGACCTCGAAGCTCTCGAATCGCTGGTGGATCCTGGGCTGCAGATCGGCGGCGCGGAACAGCGAGAGGAAGTAGTTGGAGCTCTTGCCGAGGTCCAGGAGGATCAGCGGCTCGTCCACCAGCTCCTGGAGTGTGACGGAGTCGCGGGCGGCGAATGGGCTGGTTGGGGCGACTGCCGCGTAGATGGGGGCATCGCACAGTGGATCGAACATGACCTCGCGGCCGTAGTCGAAGCTGTAGGTGAGGGCGATCTCCAACTCCCTCCGCTGCAGCATCGGTTCGATCTGGTCGGCGGTGACCTCATGGAGTCGGACGGCGAGTTCCGGGTGGCTCCCCCGGAGCGAATCATGAACCTCGGGGAGCCAGAACGGTGCCAGAGTGGTGAAGATCCCGGCGGTGAGGTGGCCAGTGATGACGGACGGGTGCACGGAGTTCACGGCGTCGTCCAGGGTGAGCATGACCTCCAGGGCGCCATGGTAGAAGTTCCTGCCCTGTTCGGTCAGCACGACCCCGCGCGAGCGGCGCCTGATCAGCAGCTGACACCCCAGGGTGTCCTCGAGCTGAGCGATGGCGGTGGACACCGCCGATTGGGCGACGTAGAGCTCACCCGCGGCCTCGGTCATGGATCCCAGCTCCGCGGTGCGGAGGAAGTAGCGGATCTGGGAGACCGTGATGTCCTGAGTGGACTTCGGCATGGTCGGACGTCCTTCGTCGGGCTGCGTGGCAGCTGCACCGGCCCGCATGGCTGGGCTGTCGGGGGTCGCCTCCATCATAGGACGGCCCATGTTCCACCAGCTCAGGTGCCCGCTGGTGGCCCTTCGACGCCGGTCGTCGCCGGGCCGACGTAGTCCAGCGCGGTGAGGGCCAGGGCCGCCGCGCCGTCGACGACCGCTTGTTCGGCGGCCTCTCCGACGCAGTGGGCCGCGAACGCCGGCTGATGGTTCGAGACCGGATAGGTGCCCAAGCCGATATAGGGGTGGATGGCTGGCACCACCTGGGACACGTTCCCCATATCTGTGGAGGCTCGGTTCATCGTTGCGTGGGCGGCTGGGGAGTCGAATCGGCGCCCCAGCGACTCCGCATGGGCCACATAGAGCGCCAGCGCTCGCTCATCTGTGCGAAACTCGGAATAGGGCTTCGACTCGGGGGTGATGGTGAGTTCCGTCCCCGTGGCATGAGCACCGGCCTCGAAGCAGCGCTCGACCCGCGCCTGCAGCCCCTGGAGGTTCTCCAACGTCTCGGCACGGACGTACCAGCGCCCTTCGGTACGCTCCGGGATGGCATTCGGCGCTTCGCCGCCGCGGGTCTGGATCCCGTGGACGCGGGTCCCGGCCGGCAGCTGCTGACGCAGCAGGCCCAGCGCCATCTGCGCGATGAGGAACGCGTCGTTGGCGTTGATCCCCTGCTCCGGATAGGCCGCCGCATGGGCTGCACGACCCCGATACTCGACATGGGAGTGGGAGACGGCATAGGGCTTCGCTTCGGCGGAGTCCACTGGCCCCGGATGGGCCATCAGTGCCAGATCCAGCCCGGTGAAGGCACCACGGTCCAACATCTCGATCTTTCCACCGCCTCCTTCCTCAGCGGGAGTGCCGTAGACCTCGACCGTCAGATCCTGCTCGGCGGCGAACTCAGCCAACGCCAGGGCTGCGCCTACGGAGATGGCAGCGATCAGGTTGTGTCCGCAGGCATGGCCGAGACCGGGAAGAGCGTCGTACTCGACCATCAGCCCGATGCGCCGGGATCCGGAGCCCCACTGCGCGTAGACGGCCGTGGGGAGGCCGAGGTACTCCGTGGTCACGTCGAATCCGTGGCCAGCGAGAAGTTCAGCCGTCCACGCGGCGGCGCGATGTTCCTCCCAGGCGGTCTCCGGGTGGGCATGGAGCCGGTCCGCGAAGTCGATCAGCGAGCCGCGATGCTCGGCGACGGAATCCAGCACACGGGTCCGGGCCTCTGCGGCCCCATGCTCACGGGGGATGTCCGGACTCATCTCAGCGCTCATCCCCCGGCACGCCGTAGCCGACGGACGCGTCGGGATCGAGCGCACGGATCACGTAGTCCTCACGTTGGGGGAGCCAGACCTCCAGGAGTCGACCCAACTTGGCGACGGGCGTCTCATGCCAGTCGACACGCAGGTCGGTGTCTCTCCACCCGTGGCCGGTGACCACCGAGAGGCCGGCCGAACGGACGGGACCGGCTTCTCCGCCGGCGTCGAGCCCGGCTCGCAGGCCAGCCAGCAACCGGGTTTCGAGTTCACCCGTGGTGGTGGAGAAGGCATCGCAGACCGCCTGGATCACGGCGGGCGAGGCGAGCATGTTGCCGGCCGCCACACAGTCGTTGCCCTGGACGGAGGCATGCACGCCCAAGGTCCCGGCACCGCTGAAGACGGCGGAGCGGCCGACCGCATCGAGGACCACCAGCTGACGGTGGTCCCGCGTGGGTTCCTGGTCAACGATCTCCTGGAGCGCCTCATCGGCGCTGCGGCCCTGCGCCAGGCGTGAAAGCACCGCGGGGCCCAGCCGCGGATCCGTGATGTTCTGGGAGCTCACGGCGCCGATCCCATCGGCCAGATGGATGCAGCGGGCGGCGACGGCCGGGGAGGATGAGGAGACGGCGATGCCGAGGCGGCCGGCGTCGTCGCGTCCGGCGATGCTGAAGGTCACTGATCCTCACCTCCGGAAAGCACGGCGGTGGCGTCGATCTCGACGAGCCACTCCGGCCGGGCGAGCGCATCCACCACCAGCCCCGTGGAGACCGGGTGCACGCCTCGGAGCCAACGGCCCATGACTCGGTACACGGGTTCCCGGTACCGGATGTCCGTCAGGTAGACGGTGACCTTGACGATGTCCTGCAGGTCACCGCCGGCCTCCTCCATGAGCATCGCGATGTTCGCCATCGCCTTCTCGGCCTGCGCCTCCACGTCCCCGATGCCGACCGATTCGCGGGTGTCCAGGTCCTGTCCGATCTGACCGCGGAGGTAGACGATGCCACCTGCTACGACCGCCTGGCAGAGGTCATTGTCGAGATTCTGTTCCGGGTAGGTCTCGGCGGTGTTGAACGGCCGGATCCTGGTGTGTCTCATGGCAGCTGCCCTTCTCTCGGGTGCGGTGGCGGGGTGAATCTGGTGTGTGGTCAGACGGCGCTCGGCTGCGTCGTCGTGGTGGAGTCTTCCGCCGCCTGCTGGGGCGCGTATCTCAGGTAGGCACGCTGGATGGCGATGTGCTCGGCCAGGTGACGAGCATCGTGCCAGACGCCCCAGATGAAGCTCGAGCCCCGGCGGGACTGCCAGGGCAGTCCGAGGAAGTGCACGCCTGGCTCGGAGGACACGCCTCGCTCGTGCTGCGGACGGCCGCGCTCATCGAAGGCGTCGACCTGGAGCCAGCCGTAGTCGACGGTGAACCCGGTGGCCCACAGTATGGTGGTGATTCCGGCGGCAGCGAGGTCCAGCTCGCGCAGCGGTGCTGTCACACAGTCGGGGTATGGACCGAGCCTGTGCGCTTCAGGCTCCTCCGGGAGGTCCAAGCCATTGCGCTCGACATAGGCGTCAGCCTCGTGGAGCAGGGTCAGGTAGTTGGCGTCGCCTGCCGCGATGTTCCGCTCCAGGTCATCGGCGAACCTGACCGTGCCGTCGTGATAGGCCTCAGCCCGACCCACCAGGTGGATGCCCGTGGCGGCCAGGTCACGGAAGTCCACGGTGCGTCCCCCGTGGGCGCCGGAGACGGCGATGGTCACGTGGCTGGCATCCGGGGAGGGAGCGGTGGCCTCCCACTTGTTGAGGACGCCCAGCCACCACACGAAGTCCCGGCTGCGGTAACGGCGCGGCGGGCGGTCGTGGGGGCCGATGGCCAGGTGCACCTGGCGGCCGGACTGCTGGAGCTCCTCGGCGATCTGCACGCCGGACGACCCCGCTCCGACGACCAGCACATTCCCCGGCGGAAGCTGTCCGGGGTTCCGGTAGTCGCTGGAGTGGAGCTGATGGATGCCCGCGGACTCCGGGACGAGGGCGGGTATCACCGGCTTCTGGAACGGACCGGTGGCGGCCACGACGTGGCGGGCCAGCACAGTGCCCTCGGAGGTCTCGGCGACGAATCCCGGGGCACTCTCACGGCGGCGCACTGAGGTCACCTCGACTCCGCAGCGTATGGGGGCGTGGAAGGTCTGGGCGTACGTGGCCATGTAGTCGGCGACCTGGTCCTTGCTGGCAAACTCGTCGGCGCCGACCTCGGTGAACTCCAGGCCGGGGAATCGGTCATGCCAGGCGGGACCGTTGGCGACCAGGCTGTCCCACCGTTCTGTGCGCCAGCGCTCGGCGATCCGGTGGCGCTCCAGCACCAGGTGGTCGATGTCCTGCGCGGTCAGATGCTCGCTCATGGCGATGCCGGCCTGCCCCGCGCCCACGACGAGCACTTCAGTCTCCTGTGTCACTCTTCCGCCTCCACTTCCGTCAGCCAGTCTCTGGCAACCGGTGCTCTCGTCAGTCCAGGACGTCGACTCGTCCTGCTGGTTGCGACGACACGTGGATTCACGGCCGATCCGCTCGATGTCAGCTTCCAATCCGAGGCAGAGAACATCAAATAGTCGCTCCTGCAGAGCGATATCAGTTCTGATGATGCATCCCGGGAATCGTTGTGGCGGCTCGCAGTCGAGGCGTCGATCGATGGCGGAAGAGACGATCATGGAGTGCTGAATCTGATTTTTCGATGATCCACTCCATATCCCAGCGATTGATGTCCGCATCGCACGTGCGTAGCGTCGCGGACAGGAATCGGATCGAGGTCGCCGTGAGTCGTAGGGAGGTCCGCCCGGACCGATTCCGGACATTCTTCGGGAGACGACGCGAGGCACGTGCCTCATCCGGGGGTTCAGAGACAGAGGAGAGGACAGTCATGGCTCTGCCACAGAACATCGACGGACGCGCCTACATCGGGGGCCGGACCCCCAGCTCCGATGGCAGCACCACCGCGGATGTCAGCCCCGTGGACGGTCGGACGTTGGCACAGATCGCCTCCTGCACGCGCAGCGACGTCGACCGGGCGGTCGCGTCGGCACGGGAGAGCTATGACGCCGGCCTGTGGAGTCGCGCCGACGCCGGGGTCAGGAAAGCCGTCCTGCTTCGCCTGGCCGAGCTGATCGAGGTGAACTCCGAGGAGCTGGCCCATCTCGAGACTATGGACATGGGCAAACCGCTGGCCCAGTCCACGGCTGTCGACGTCGCGGGAACCGCCGAGATCTTCCGCTGGTACGCCGAACTGGCTGACAAGCTCCTCGACGAGATCCCTTCCACACCGGGAGACTCCATCGCCCTGGTGCAGCGGGAGCCGCTGGGCGTGATCGCCGCCGTCGTGCCGTGGAACTATCCCCTCGAGATCACCACCTGGAAGCTCGCCCCCGCTCTGATCACGGGAAACTCGGTGGTGCTGAAGCCGGCGACGCAGTCTCCGCTGACCGCGCTGCGACTGGCCGACCTGGCCGCCGAGGCTGGATTGCCCGACGGCGTGCTCAGCGTGGTCCCGGGACCGGGCGGAGTCACCGGCGACGCGTTGGCTCGCCACATGGAGGTCGACATGCTGACCTTCACGGGATCCACGGCGGTGGCCAAACGCCTGCAGGTCGCCGCGGGTGAGTCGAACCTCAAGCGCCTCGCCCTGGAGGCCGGGGGCAAAAGCGCGAACCTGATCTTCGCCGACACACAGGACCTGAAGAAGGCGGCACAGATGGCTGCCTTCGGCGCCTTCTACAACAACGGACAGGTCTGCTCCGCCAATTCACGGATCCTGGTGGAACGGACCGTCCACGATGAGTTCGTCGACCTGCTGGTCGAGGCCGCCGTCGCCTTCGGCCCGGGGGATCCGCTGGATCCGCAGCATCAGGGCTGTGGGGCCGTGGTGGACGCGGGTCACGCGGCCGACATCATGGCGGCAGTGCAGGAGGCTCGAGAGGCGGGCGTGCTGCGCAGCGGAGGGCAGCGTCTCGAGATCCGAGGCTCGGACTGCTACATCGAGCCGACGATCGTCACCGACCTGCCGGTGGAGCATCGTCTGCACCGCGAGGAGGTCTTCGGCCCGCTGGTCACCGTGACCCCCTTCGACACGGAGGAGGAGGCCGTGGCGATGGCCAATGCGACCGACTACGGGCTGGCCGCGTCCCTGTGGACCAGCGACGTCGGCCGGGTCCACCGGGTCTCACGCAACCTGGTGGCGGGGACCGTCTCCGTGAACACCGTCGATGCCCTCGGCCCGACGACGCCCTTCGGAGGATTCCGTCAGTCAGGCTTCGGCAAGGACCTCTCTGCCCATGCGATCGAGAACTACACGGAACTGAAGACCACCTGGATCCAGTTCGGCTGACCGTTCCGCCCGAGGTGCCCCGCCATGCCAGGATGGGGGCATGCCCAAGAAGGTCGATCGGCGGCAGCGTCGACGGGAGATCGCCGAGACGTACATGAGGATCGTCGCGCGCGACGGCATCGAAGCGGCGTCGACACGGGCGCTCGTCCAGGAGTTGGGGACCTCCACCGGATCCCTCTGGTACTGGTTCGACTCCTTCGACGAACTGCTCTCGGAGTCCTTCCAGCTGACCTTCGCACGCACCAACGAACGTATCGCAGACCGTGTGGCCGGGCGGCGTGGGCTGGCCGCTCTGGTGGCGATGCTCCGGGAGATCGCACCGCTGGACCCCGTCGCGACGTCGGAGGCACTCGTCGTCGTGAGCTTCTGGGGCCGGGTGGTCACCAATCGTGCGATGGCCCGACATCAGATCGCGGTGGTCTACGAATGGGGGCGCCAGTTCCGCCTGCGACTGGAGGAGGCCGCGGAGCTCGGTGAGATCGTGCCGGAGGCCCCGGTCGACACGCTCGCGGAGACGCTGCTGGTGCTCACGGACGGGCTGCAGATCGAATCTGCGCTCGGAGCCCCGCTGGCGGAGCGGGACAGGCAGTGGCGTCTGCTCTGCGGGTCGCTCTCACCGTGGGTGACGGCTGCTGGGCGGGAGCTGATCGCCTGCCCCTGGTCTCCCGTCGAGGAGATGCGGCCGTGACGATGGCACTGGGGGCCCCGCAGCGCTTGCCGCGGGGCCCCCAGTGGCGGGATGTGGAGACGTGCGCCTCGGGCTCAGTCGCAGCGGCAGTCGGACGAGTCGCCGGATTCTGGGGCGGTCGATGCTGAACAGTGATTCGACGCTGGAGGCGGTACGTCCAGGGTGGGGTTGCGATCGAAGAATCCGCTGGGCAGAAGCGTGAAGCCCGCATAGTCGACCGGCATGATGGGCCAGTCCTCGGGACGGGGATAGTGGGTCAGGCCGAAGCTGTGCCACAGGACGATGTCCTCTCCCTCCACGGGCCGGTCCCCAGCGATGTATCGGGGCAGGCCGTCATCCCCAGGGTTGAGGTTGACGAGCCGTCCGGCCGGGTGGAGCTCGTCCTGAGCGTTCTGGGTGACCCAGAGGTGATGGGAGGCGAAGGCGGCCCGGCGCTGCACGGACGAGCCTTCGGCGGCGAGCAGGGGAGGAGCGTCGGTGGGGTGCAGCTCATAGGCCGTCGGCTGGCCCAGTCGATTGGTGCGCTCAGTGCTGGAGACCCTCCAGATTCGTCCCAGCGAGCCGTCCGCGTCGCGCACGGCCTGCTGCTCCGTGGTGAGTCGGGTGGTGGACCGTGAGAACACGTTCCCCCATTCGTTGCCCGGCCCCTGGGGGACGCGGGCCACGTCCAGCTCGTCCACCGCGTTGGCGGTGCCGTCGACGTCCATGTCCAGGCGGGCGCAGAACATGTGCTGGTGGATGGGAGCCCCCAGCCCCGGGGCAAGTTCGGTGACCTGGTCAGTGCCGCCGTCGGGGAGACTGGCGGTGAACACGATGCCGGTCGCCTTGCACTCCAGCTCGATCTTGCCGTCCAGGTAGAGGTGCCAGTAGAAGCCGTAGTCGTAGTTGCCCACAGTGACGAAGAAGGAGATCACCAGGCGGCGCTGGCGTCGCACCTCGCTGGACTTCGAGTAGTCGTCGGTGTGCTTCCAGAGAATGCCGTAGTCCTCTTCGTGGATGCAGATGGCGTTCTTCAGGACCTTGGGGTGGCCGAAGTCATCGACGACGACGGCGTCGACGTAGGTGATTTCGCCCAGACAGTCGCAGCCCAGCTCCAGAGAGTTGGCGAGCCGGCCGAACTGGTATTCGCCGACGTCGAAGTAGTTCTGCCAGGCGTGCACCGGGGAGGGGTCGGCGTAGTTGACGACCATCTCGGCGATGGAGCCGCGGTGCATCACCGGACGGTCCTCTCCGCGGTCGGTGAAGGAGAGCTGGTGCAGGGTCAGGCCCTCACGGCCGTTGAAGCCGACTCGGACCTTCCAGTTCTCCCAGCTCAGCAGGCCGTCTTCCAGAGTGAAGCTCACGCCGTCCGGCTGGGTGATGGAGATGGGTTTCAGCGAGGTCCGGTGCTCACCGCGTACGGCTGGATCCAGGTAGTCGCCGGACTCCTCAGGCACGTGAGTCACGTCGGTCTCGATCACGCGCAGCACCTGCTGGCTGGTGAGGTCGACATGGGCGACGACACCGTCGATCGGGTGGGCCCAGATGGAGTCGGTGGGGTGGTCCTGGCGGAAGGCCAGGGCGCGGACCATCCGACGTCCGACTTCGTCGTCGTAGTCGAAGACTCCGGCGGAGAGGCTGATGACCACGACCTGGGAGAGGTCGGTGATTCCGCGGCGCTCCAAGGCGGCAATCCATCGAGGGTCCTTCTCCAGCAGCGGGGCCGCGGCTCCGTAGTCGCCGTCGAAGACCGGGGCGGTGCCTTCAGCGGCGGTATCGACGAGGTGCTCGTGGACGATCGTTCCCCCGGTGATGTCGACGATGACGTCCCGCAGCGTCATGGTCTCCAGATCGGTGAGCAGCAGGCTCGCTTCACGCGGCAGCGGATCCGTCGGAGTCCACGCGAGCAGGTCGGCTTTGGTGGGCTCGCGGAGGGCCACGTAGGAGAACCGCGTGCTCTCCGTGACCAGGCCCTTCGCGCGGAGCAGCTCACGCAGCGCATCGATCTCGTCCACGGTGAGCGGAGCGAGCGGATGGGGGACTTCGCTCGTCGGGGTCTTGTGCGACATGACGTCTCCTTCGTATTCTTGAGCAATTGCTCAGAAAAAGTATGGCATATGTCACGAGGGCGGGGAAGGGTGCGCTGATGGAGACCAGGCAGAGGGAGGCCGGACCGGGGCCCACGGCTGTCCGGAGCACGGCAGGGCGTCAGGCGCGGCGTCGTCGCCGGTCGGCGGGTGACGGGGAGACCCCCTGCGCGGCCTTCGTGCGGCGAGGAGCAGCCGTCATGGCACTCGCATCAGCAGGGCTTCACCTGCTGATGATCGGTCACGGAGGGTTGCTCTGGTCAGCGGTGATGACGACCATGGCGCTGGCCTGCGTACCCTGTGCGGTGCATCTGTGGCGGCGCGAGGCGATCCTCTCCTGGCGGCTGATCGGGCTGATGAACGGGCTCATGGTGGTCGTGCACCTGATCCTGTTCGGTGACCCCAGCGCCGTCGCGCCGTGGGAGAGTGCAGGTCAGGGAGGTGGCCACCCTCTGCACGGCGGATCCCATCACCCAGAGGTCCATGCGGCTCAGTATGGCGGAGGCGGCCCGTCCCATGTCGTGCTCGTCGGTGCGACGGTCCTCGCGCTCGCTGAGGTCCTCCTCGCCACGTGGCGCGGGTGGCTGCAGGGGTGGGTGCGCCGGTGGGCGCGCGGGATTCGAGGAGTGAGGAGCTGACCCTGAGGTTCCCGCGGATCCATGGTGCTCAGCGCCGCTGATCCAGCACCGGCGGGTTCCGCACGACGTCGCGCTCCGGCCGGTACATGTCCCGCACCACCACGGCCATGATCCACAGGGTCGCGGCCATGTGGCCCAGCACGGCCAGCACATAGACGCCGTCGGCCATGCTGTGCTGCGGCTGGTGGTCCCCGACGACGCCGGCCAGGTACATCCACACCGCCCAGAAGTGCAGGATCTCCGCGGCCTGCCAGATCAGCACGTCCCTCCACCGAGGGGCGGCCAGGGCGAGCAGCGGGATCAGCCAGATCATGAACTGCGGCGAGTAGACCTTGTTGACCAGCGCGAAGGCCGCGACGATCAGGAGCAGCAGCTGGACGGTCCGCGGCGGGACGGGTGCCTTCGCTCCGAGGATCAGCACGCCGAGGCAGCAAGCCACGAACAGCGCCAGGCTCAGAGTGGAGATGAGCCCCGGCGCCGGCCCGCTGCCGCCCTGACCCTCGGCGAGCACCTGCCAGATGTGCCAGATCGACGAGTACCCGGCGCCCCGTTCGGCGGAGAACGCCCAGAACTGGGACCAGTTCTCCGGGCTGACCAGCATGGCCGGGAGGTTCAGGGTCATCCAGGCGAGGACGGCGGCGCCCAGAGTACCCCCGAACGCGCCCCAGGGCAGGCCGTCCCGGCGTACGGCGAGCACGAACACCGCCCCCAGCAGGAACAGGGGGAACAGCTTGAAGGAGACTCCCACTCCGATCAGGGCGCCGGCGGTCAGGTGCTGTCCGCGCTGGTGCGCCAGCAGCGCCAGCACCAGCGCGGCCGTGGCCCAGAGGTCCCAGTTGATGCCCGCTCCGTAGATGATCGCCGGGGAGGTGGCCACGATCGCCGCGTCCCAGGGGCGTCGCCCGGCCGCGCGCATCACGGCCAGAACCAGCACGAACCAGGCCAGGGCGGCACCCAGGAAGGTCACGTCCCAGTACAGCAGGGACAGGCGGCCCTCCCAATACACCAGCGACGGCGCCAGCGTGCTCGTCACGGCGTTCACCCCGTGGGTGACCAGGGCGGCCAGCGAGGCCAGCAGGGAGGTCAGCACCGGGTACTCGAACCAGGCGCCGTCGACGAACGGCGCCCACGGGTCCTGTGCGAGTCCGCGCTGCACATACAGGGCGGAGACGTCGGAATAGCAGCCGTGGTGGTACACGCCCACGCCCACCCAGCCTTCGGCTCGGCAGTGCTGCATGGTCAGCACCGAGAGCAGCACCGCGACGGCCGTCATCACCAGCAGCGCGCGTGTCACGGTCCGGCGCGGCGAGGCGCGAAGCCGGGAGCCGGCCGGGCCGCCCAGCCGGTCGGAGAGCAGCCGCAGCAGTGGGTCGGACCGGGTGGGGGCGACGGTGTCTCCGGCGCCGCGGAGGTCGCCGTCGGCGTCGGAGCTGACCGGGGCTCCTGTTGGAGGTCTCATCGCCACCACCTTATGACCCGAATCTGCCCGCGGTCCTCCGCCCGGCGCCGGTGCTGATGAGGAATAATGGCGGCTCGATGGACGTCCGCCTGAGACGTCCTGAGACCTGAGCCGAGTTTCCCGAGGAGCATACCTGTGGCCACCAACCCCATTCGCGTCGCCGTCGTCGGCGTCGGCAACTGCGCCGCCTCCCTGATCCAAGGTGTGGAGTACTACAAGGACGCCCCGGTCGACCAGCAGGTGCCGGGTCTGATGCACGTGCAGTTCGGCGACTATCACATCTCCGACGTGCAGTTCGTCGCGGCCTTCGACGTCGATGAGGCGAAGGTGGGGCTGGACCTCTCCAAGGCGATCGGTGCGAGCGAGAACAACACCATCACCATCGCCGACGTCCCGCCCACCGGGGTGACGGTCCAGCGCGGACCGACCCTGGACGGGCTGGGCCGCTACTACCGGGAGACCATCACCGAGTCCTCCGCCGCGCCGGTGGACGTGGCCGAGGCGCTGAAGGCCGCCGAGGTCGACGTCGTCGTCTGCTACCTGCCGGTGGGCTCCGAGGAGGCCGCCCGGCACTACGCGCAGGCCGCCATCGACGCCGGCGCCGCCTTCGTCAACGCGCTGCCGGTGTTCATCGCCGGCACCGAGGAATGGGCGCAGAAGTTCACCGACGCCGGCGTGCCGATCGTCGGTGACGACATCAAGTCCCAGATCGGCGCGACGATCACCCACCGTGAGCTGGCCGCGCTGTTCGAGTCCCGCGGGGTCATCCTGGACCGCACCTATCAGCTCAACGTGGGCGGCAACATGGACTTCAAGAACATGCTGGAACGCGACCGGCTCGAGTCCAAGAAGGTCTCCAAGACCCAGGCGGTCACCTCCAACACCAGCGCGGACCTGCAGGCCGAGGATGTGCACATCGGACCCTCCGACTACGTGCAGTGGCTGGACGACCGCAAGTGGGCCTATGTGCGCCTGGAGGGCCGCAACTTCGGTGACGCCCCCGTGGCGCTCGAGTACAAGCTGGAGGTCTGGGACTCGCCGAACTCCGCGGGCGTGATCATCGATGCGCTGCGGGCGGCCAAGATCGGCCTGGACCGCGGCATCGGCGGCCCCCTGGTCTCGGCGTCGAGCTACTTCATGAAGTCCCCGCCCGAGCAGCTGCACGACACCGTCGCCCGGGAGCGCGTGGAGGCCTTCATCCGCGGCGAGGTGGAGCGCTGAGGATCATCCTTCGGAGGGATGAGCGGCGGTGGCAGCCTGCCTAGGCTGAGTGCCATGAGCGGACAGCAGCCGGACGGCCCCCTCGGCACGCAGCCCCACACCCCCGACGACGGCGGCGCGCCGCGGGCCGCCGGTGAGCCCGCCCAGCCGGCACGGCCGCCGCGGCTCGTCGCCGTCGACGCCCTGCGAGCCGTGGCGCTGCTGGGCATCCTGGCGGTCAACATCTGGTTCTTCGCGGAGCCCGGGCAGCTGACCACCGGCGAGTTCCACCGGGAGATCCAGGGCCCCGGCGACCAGCTGGCGGCCTTCACCGCCACACTGCTCTTCGAGGCGAAGTCCTATGTGGTCTTCTCTTTCCTCTTCGGGCTGTCCTTCGTGATGCAGTGGGCCTCGGCCCACCGGGCCGGGGTCTCCGAAGTGGGCCGCTCGGTGCGCCGTTTCGTCACGCTGGCCGTGCTCGGTGTCCTGCACGGCATCTTCCTCTTCGTGGGGGACATCCTGCTGGCCTACGCGCTGCTGGGCTTCGCGCTGCTGGGCATGCGGCGGGTGCGCACCCGCACTGCGCTGATCGTCGCCGGCGTGCTCTACGGGGCGGTCACCCTGTTCCTGTTCGGCATCGCGGCGCTGGTGCTGCTGGCCGAAGGGACCCCCGGCTTCGACGAGACCATGATGCTGCCCGGTGACGCCGACGCCGCCGTCGCCGCCTACACCGGGACCATCGGCTCGTATCTGGGCTTCCAGCTGGAGGCCTACGCCACCATGGCTCCCATGATCATCTTCGGGCAGGGGCTGATGGCCTTCGCCGCGTTCCTCATCGGACTGGTGGTGGGGCGCACGCAGCTGCTGGAGCGCATCGTCGGCCGGGGCGTGCCGACCGGCCGCCTGGTGGCGATCATGCTGCCGGTCCTGGTGGTGGGACTGCTGATCTCCGGGGCCGCGGCCTGGATCGACTGGGGCGCCCCCGGCTCCGTCCCCACCGAGGAACCCGGCATGGGAATGATGCTCCTGGCCCAGGCCCTCACCCTGGCCGGCGGGCCGGTCCAGTCCTTGGGCTACGTGATCCTCGCGCTGCTGGTCTTCCGCAGCCCGGCCTTCGGCTGGCTCACCGCCGCCCTGGCTCCCGCCGGACGCATGTCGCTGACCAACTACCTCGGCCAGTCGCTGGTGCTCGCCGTGGTGTTCTCCGCGCTGGGGCTCGGCCTGGCCGGAGAGCTCACCGCGCTGCAGATCGGCGTGATTGTGCTCGGGCTGTGGCTGCTGCAGCTGCTGCTCTCCCGGCTCTGGATGGCCGGCTTCCGCACGGGGCCGCTCGAGGCCCCGCTGCGGGCGATCACCTACGGCCGGGCTCCCCGCTGGCGGTGAGGGGGCGCGGCCCACGGAGGTCCCCTCAGCCGGAAGGATGACCCGCCCGCAGCGCTCGGGGACAGGGGAGGCAGAAGATCACCCCACAGGTTGAAGCCTGCCAGCCCACCGGCCCGTAGCGTGAGGGACACCATCACCACCATCAGGGAGGGTCCCGATGATCACCGCCGAGGCGCTGACCAAGGTGTACCGGGCCGGACGGTCCGGACCTCACCGGGCCGTGGACGGCATCAGCTTCACCGCCGAGCCCGGCCGGGTCACGGGATTCCTGGGCCCCAACGGTGCGGGGAAGACCACCACCATGCGCCTGGCCATGGGGTTGGACCGTCCCACCTCGGGCAGCATCACCGTCAACGGCCTCCCCGTCGGACGGCATGCCGCCCCGCTGCGCCAGGTCGGCGCGGTGCTCGACGCCGGCGCCACTCACCCCGGTCGCACGGGTCGCCAGCATCTGCGAGTGCTGGCCAGCACCCACGGGATCGCCCGACGCCGTGTGGACGAGGTCATCGAGATGACCGGACTGGGCTCGGTGGCCGACCGTCGGGTGAAGGGCTACTCCCTGGGGATGAACCAGCGTCTCGGCATCGGTGCCGCGCTGCTGGGTGACCCCGCCACCCTGATCTTCGACGAGCCCGTCAACGGGCTCGACCCCGAAGGGGTGCGCTGGGTCCGGCAGCTCGCCCGGCAGCTCGCCGCCGAGGGCCGCACTGTGCTGCTGTCCTCCCACCTGATGTCGGAGATGTCGCAGACCGCCGACCACCTGATCGTGCTCGGCCGGGGCCGCATTCTGGCTGACATGCCCCTGGCGGACTTCATCGACGCCGCCGGCGGGACCAGGGTGCTGGTGCGCAGCGAAGACGCCACTGAGCTGATGACGGCGCTCTCGGCGGAGGATGTCACCGTCACCGCCCATGACGCCGAGACCTTCGAGGTCGTCGGGCTCGACGCGCGGACCATCGGCCGGCGCGCCCGCGAGATCAGCGCGGCGCTGCATGAGCTCACCCCGCTGCGCACCTCCCTGGAGGAGTCCTACCTCCGGCTGACCCACGATGCCGTGGAGCACCGCAGCGGCGGCCTCACCCCCTCCAAGCCGGCCGCCGCAAGCCCGGGCGCCACGAATGCGGCCGGCACAGTCCCGGCCCTCACAAGCCCGGCCCTCACCGGTCCCGCGACGGCGGACCGAACCGCCGAGCAGGACGGAGAGCACTGACGTGACCCCGGAGACCTCCGCCGCCGCCCAGAACCCACGTCTCAACACCGCCAACGGCACGGCCCCGCGGCCCACCCGGCGGCAGCACGACGTCGATCCCTCTCTGAAGGGCCTCAGCCTCCTCCGGGTGCTGAGCTCCGAGCTGCAGAAGATCCTCACGATGCGGGCGGCCTGGTGGCTCGGCGCCGGAGCCTTGCTGCTCGTGCTGCTCTTCGCCTGGATCTCCGCCGTCAGCCTCAGCAGCATGCTCCGCTGGCAGCAGGAGGACCCGCTCTCCGCCCCTCCCGAGCGGGTTATGCGCGACATGGCCCTCGAGACCCCGTTGACCGGTCTGGCCTTCGCCGCCATCCTGGTCGGCTGCATCGGCGTCATCGCCATCACCTCGGAGCACGCGACAGGTTCTCTGCGCTCCTCGTTGACCGCCGTGCCGCGCCGAACCATGCTCTACACGGCCAAGGGCCTCGCCGTGGCCCTGGTGCTCGGCGCCCTCACGGCGGTGCTGATCTTTGGAATTCTGCTGATCGCCGTGCCCACCGCGGCCACCCACGGGTTGGCCCCGGACCTCACCGCCGGCGAGACCTGGCATCGGCTGATCACCCACTGGGTCGGCGTCGTGCTGGCCGGGCTCATCGGTTTCGGACTGGGTGCGGTGCTGCGCAGCACCGCCGGAGGGATCGTCAGCCTGGCGATCCTGCTGTTCGTGCTCCCGATGTCCCTGGAGATCCTCTTGGCGATGGCCGGGGACTCCGCGTTGATCGAGGTCCTGCACCGGTGGCAGTTCGCGAACCTGATGAGCAGCTTCACCGTGCCCGTCCCGCAGCTCTCCGACCAGATGAGCACCCTGACCGCGGGCCTGGGGATGGTGGCCTGGACGGCGGCGGCGACGGTCGCCGGCGGCCTGCTGTTCCGGCGTCGTGATGCTTGAGGCACAGGCACCCTGTGCCGACTGCATGGACGCGTAGGCTCGAGACCATGAGCACGACGCCGCCGGAGACGCCCGCCGAGCAGCCCCCCGGGTGGCAGGACCTCGGCCTGGTCCGCCGCCGGGGGATGCGCGGCTGGTTTCGACGCCACCCCCGGACGATGAACGTCGTCGTCTCCGCGATCTACCTGCTGTTCTCGGCCTGGACCCTGCCCAGCGCGTTCATCGACATGGGCGCGCACGGCTGGTGGGTGGGTGTGGTCCAGGTGATCATCGCCGTCGTCCTGCTGTTCCGCCACCGGTGGCCGCTGGGGACCGCCGCGGTGGTGATGCTCGGCGAGGCGGCCGGGGTCTTCGTCTACCCCTGGCAGGGCTCCCAGATGCTGGGCCTGTGCTTCGTCGTGTACTGCATCGGCCTGCACCGGGGACTGACCTGGGGCCTCGGTGTCGGGCTGCCCGCCACCCTGGCGGCCTACCTCCCTCTGCTGCGGGTGGACGCCTGGCTGGACCGCTATGAGTTCAACTACTGGGAGGAGGTCTTCGGCGTCTACTCCTCCCCGCAGGAGTCTCTCGTGCCGCTGGTGATCATCATGGTGCTCTCCGCAGGGATCGCCGCGGGCATCGGAGCCGCGGTGCGTCGCGGACGCAGCCATGAGCGGGAGATCCTCGAGTGGGCCGGTCACACCCGTCAGCTGGCGCAGGTCGCCGAGCGCAACCGGATCGCCCGGGAGATGCATGACGTGGTGGCCCATTCGTTGTCGGTGATGATCTCGCTGGCCGACGGCGCCCGGGTGGTGGTCCGCCGGGACCCCGAGCGGGCCGCCGAGGTCCTCCACGAGGTGTCCAGCACCGGCCGCACCGCCCTGGCGGACATGCGCCGGGTCATCGGGGTCCTCAAGCAGGGCGACGGCGTGGATCAGGTGCTGCGTCCGGCGCAGGAGTCCCTGGAAGAGCTCTACGAGGGCTTCCGGCAGGCGGGACTCCCCCTGACGGTCACCATGCAGGGCCCGCCGCTGCCCGACGACGCCGCCTTCGGACTCACGGTGCACCGGATCATCCAGGAGTCGCTGACCAATGTGCTGCGCTATGGTCGGCAGGTCAGCGCGGTGGAGGTCCGGATCGAGCACCAGCCGGGCCGCACCGCCGAGGAGGTCGAGGAGCTGCGCGCCCAGGGTCTGGACGAGCAGGAGCAGGCGGCGTTGGGGATGAGCAGCGCCGGGCAGGTGGTCCTCACCATCACCGACGACGGCCTCTCCCCGGAGGTGGGCCACCGGGCCCCCTCGGTGGGTTCGGGCCAGGGGGTGAGAGGGATGAACGAACGGGCGGCCTTCTACAACGGGTCCGTCTATGCGGGGCCCGGCCGGCATCGTGGATGGATGGTCCGCGCGGTGCTGGAGCCGCCGCCGAGCTCCTCGACGCCGTCATGGGCGTCCGGCGAGTCCGGCTGAGGAGACTGGACGGACGGGCCGTCGCCGTGGGGGAATGACCGTGATGAGGGGCGCCGCGGACAAGCGGCGCGGAGAACGAGGGGCATTGAGGATGAGGAGCAGGATGGATCAGCACGCTGACGCGCTCGAGCAGGCCGCCGAGCGGACCGGGCCGGTGCGGGTGATGCTGGTGGACGACCAGCACCTGCTGCGGATGGGCTTCCGGCTCATCCTGGAGGGCTAGGAGGACCTGGAGGTGGTCGCGGAGGCCGCGGACGGCGTCGAGGCCTTGGAGCTGATGCGCACCCTGCCGGAGGAGCAGCTCCCGCAGGTGGTCCTGATGGATGTGCGCATGCCGCGCATGGACGGCATCGAGGCCACCGGACGGATCGTCTCCGACCACCCCTGCGCCCGAGTGATCATCCTGACCACCTTCGACCTGGACGAGTACGCCTTCTCCGGGCTGCAGGCCGGCGCCAGCGCCTTCCTGCTCAAGGACGTCGCCCCGGAGGACCTGGTGGGCGCCGTGCGGGTGGTGGCCGAAGGCGACGCCGTCGTCGCGCCCCGCATCACCCAGCGGCTGCTGGAGACCTACGTGCGCCGGCCTGCTGGGTCCGACGACGGCTCACCGGCCGCGTCCCAGCAGGGGCCGGCTTCCCCGCTCGCCGCCTCGTCGAACGCGGCTCCCCAGCAGTCCGGCACCCAGCAGTCCGCCACTCAGCAGTCCGGGGGTGGGCAGTCCGGCGGTGAGCGACCCACCGGCGAGCAGATCGCCGCGGCCCTCGACGACGGCGTGGTGCGCGAGCCGCTCACCCAGCGCGAGACCGAGGTGCTCTTCGCCGTCGCGGAAGGGCTGTCCAACGCGGAGATCGCCGGTCGGTTCTTCCTCTCCGAGGCCACGGTGAAGACCCACGTGCGCCGCATCCTCACCAAGCTGCAGCTGCGCGACCGGGTCCAGGCCGTGGTCTACGCGTACCAGACCGGCCTGGTGGGCTGAGTCCGGCTCAGGGCAGCGAGGAGGTGACGAGCCGGCCGGCCTGCACCACCGCTCGCAGGTGACGGTCCGGGTCGGCGAGCACGCCCGGGTCCTGCAGGGGGTCCCCGTCGACCACCAGCAGGTCGGCGGCCGCACCGGGAGCCAGGACGCCCAGGCGCCCTTCGGCGTTCAGCAGGCGGGCCGCCGTCTCGGTGGCGGAGAGCAGCACGTCCCGGGCCGGCATCACCTCCCCACGGATGCGGAACTCCGCGCACTGATGGGGATGCATCGCCCCCAGCAGGTCCGTGCCGAAGACGACGTCCACACCGCCGCGCCACGCCCTCTCCAAGGCACGCAGACCCGCCTCGAGGACGACGTCGATCTTCTCCTGGCTCGCCGGCGGAAGCCCTGCCGCGGCGCCCTCGGCCTTCAGCCGGTCGTAGGTCACCAGCGTGGGCACCAGGAAGGCGGAATGGGCTCGGAAGAGCTCCACGGACTCGTCGTCGATGAGGTTGCCGTGTTCGATGCTGCGCACGCCCAGCCGCAGCCCGCGGTTCACGGCGCGCGCGGTGTAGGCGTGCCCGGCCACATAGCGGTTCGCGGCCTCGGCCTCCTCCACCACGGCCGTGATCTCGGAGTCGCTGAACTGCAGGGAGTCCACCCGGTCGGTGGGGGAGGCCACGCCTCCGGAGAGCATGATCTTCACGTGGTGGGCTCCGGTGCGGAGCTGGTGGCGGGCCGCACGGCGGACCTCCGCCTCGCCGTCGCAGACCAGCCCGATGTCGCAGCAGGTGTCGTCCGAGGCGAAACGGCTGGGAGCGCGTCCGTCGCCGTGTCCCCCGGTGGGTGACAGGGCCCGGCCGCCGAACACCACCCGGGGACCTTCCCAGAGCCCTTCGGCCACGGCACGGCTGACGCCGTGGTCGGCCCCGCCGACGTCGCGGACCGTGGTGAAGCCGCGCCGCAGCATGGAGCGCATGATCTGCGACCCTCGGGCGCCCACGTAGAACGGCGACTCCTCCGCCTGGCGGAACAGGTCGGCGGTGCCGGCCAGCACGTGCACGTGGGCGTCGATGAGGCCGGGGATGACGATGCGGCCCCCGGCGGAGACCTCCCGAGCGTCGGAGGGCAGGTCCGGGGCGGAGCCGATGTCCTGGATGAGTCCCTCGGCCAGCACCAGCGTCTGGTTCTCCGTCAGGGACCCGGCCGCTACGTCGGCCACGGTGGCGTCACGGATGACCAGCGGGGTCGATCCGGGAGCGGCGGCGGGAAGATCGGTCATCGGTCAGGGCTCCTTGCGGGTGGACGGGTCGGTGGTGCCGGAGTCAGGGGCGTCGGGGCCAGAGCCGCCGGGTTCGGCGTCGGCCAGCTCATCCGGCAGGGCCTCCGCGCGCGGCGTGGTCACGAGGCTGACCACCACCAGGGCGACGACGGCGGCCGGCAGCGAGACGATGACGGCGTTGAGCTCGCTGTCGGCCAGCTGCTCCCAGCCGATGGTGACCAGCACTCCGAGCCCCATGGAGGTCAGCACCGCGGGTGTGGTGGCCCGCCGCCAGAAGAAGGCCGCCATCAGTGGGGGCACCAGAGCCACGCCGTAGACGGTGTAGGAGTACATCTGCAGCTCCAGCACGGTGGGGAAGAACGTCCCCAGCACGTAGGCCAGCACGGCGATCACCAAGATGGTGAGCCGGTGGGTCACGATCCGACGCCGGTCCGAGAGCTCGCCGCGGGAGAAGCGGGCGAAGCCGTCGTAGACGATGTTGCTGCCCACGGAGAGCAGGAAGCTGGATCCGGTGGTGATGATGAATGCCAGCGCGCTGGCGAGGATGAGCCCGCCCAGCACGGTCGGCATGAGCCCCGCCGAGGCGAGCCCGAGGACCGCGTCGCCCGGGTCGCCGTCGGGCAGCAGCGTGATCGCCGCGGTGGCCAGGACGATCACGGGGAAGTAGATCAGGAAGGAGGCGAAGAACATGCCCGCCATGGCGTGCCGGGCCGCGGCCGGATCCTTGGAGGCACCCAGCCGCTGATACATGTTCTGATCGGCGATGATGAGCAGGAAGGTCGGCAGGAAGTAGCCCAGCAGCGCCAGGGCACTCAGCCCGCCGGAGAACGTGGTGGCGTCCTCGGGCAGGTTCTCCCACCAGCCGGTGAAGCCGTCGGTGTGCCCCAGCACCAGGGGCACGGCGATGAGCAGCCCGGTGACGATGATGGCCGCGGAGAAGAAGTCGGACCAGGCCACGGACTTCAGCCCGCCGCCGAGCGCCAGGAAGGTGATGATCAACGTGGCGATGGTCGCGCCCTGGCCGGGCGTCAGCCCGGTCACCAGAGCGATGATGCTGCCGCCGCCGGTGAACTGATAGGCCACGATCCCGATGTAGGCCAGGATGGTGATCGCCGCGGCGAGCATCCGCACCGAGATCCCGAAGCGCATCTCCAGGATCTGCGGCACCGTGTAGGACCCGGAGACCCGGATCCGGCGGGCCAGCACGTAGAGCACCAGGATGCCCAGCGGGGTGCCCGCGAAGAAGATCAGGGAGGCCAGCGGGCCGTAGCTGTAGACGAAGCTGGCTCCGCCGATGATGGTTCCGGAGCCGACCCAGGTGGCCACCAGCGTCCCCACCATGACCACCGTCGGCAGCTGGCGCCCCGCGAAGATGAAGTCATCCCCGGTGGAGATCTTCTTGGATCGGCTGAACCAGATGCCGGTGGCGATGAGGCCCAGCAGGTACAGGATCAGGATGCTCACGTGGACCAGGTTCACGGCCCCTCCTCAGCAGTGGTCGTCGTCACTGCCGACTGTAGGCGAGCATTTCTGGCGAAGGGCACAGCACACGCCCCGGTGGTCGGACAGGTTTCCCGACCCAACAGTAGGATGAGGTCATGCCTGAGACCTCCCCCACCCCGCAGACCACCGCCCTCACCGGCGACGCGCTCCTCGACGACCTCGCCGGCTACGTGACCGCCTCGCCGTCGTCGTATCACGCCGCCGTGACGGCGGCCCGGCGCCTGGTGCAGGCGGGATTCACCCAGCTCGGCGAGCACCAGGACTGGCCCGCCGCCCCCGGCCGGTACGTGGTGGTCCGCGACGGCGCGGTGCTGGCCTGGGTGGTCCCGGAGGGGGCGGACGCCACCACGCCGCTGCGCATCCTGGGTGCGCACACCGACTCCCCGGGGTTCAAGCTGAAGCCGAAGTCCACCGTGGTCAGCCACGGCTGGGTGCAGGCCGGCATGGAGGTCTACGGGGGCCCGCTGCTGAACTCCTGGCTGGACCGGGAGCTGCGCTTGGCAGGCCGGCTCGTCACCCGCGACGGCGCCACCCATCTGGCCGCCACGGGCCCGGTGGCGCGCATCCCGCAGCTGGCCATCCACCTGGATCGGAAGGTCAATGACGGGCTCACGCTCGGCAGGCAGGAGCACACCGCTCCGATCCTGGGTCTGGCCGGCTCGCCGGAGGGCGCCGCGGCGGCGGACGTGCTGGCCGTGGTGGCCGAGGCCGCAGGCGTCGCGGCGGATGAGGTCGACGGCTACGACGTCGTCGTCGCCGACGCCCAGGCACCGGCGCGTTTCGGCGCCGGGCGCGACGGGGCCGGGGAGTTCTTCGCCTCCGGCCGGCTGGACAACCTCTCGTCCGTCCACGCCGGGCTCGTCGCGCTGGAGCAGGTGGCGTCCTCCGCCGACGGCGGCGCGGTGATCCCGATGCTCGCGGCCTTCGACCATGAGGAGCTGGGATCCGCCTCCCGCTCCGGCGCCGCGGGTCCGTTCCTGGAGGAGGTCCTGGACCGCGTCTACGAAGGGCTGGGCGCGAGCGCGGGCCAGCGGGCCCGAGCATTCGCCGCCTCTTGGCACCTGTCCTCGGACGCCGGTCATGCGGTGCACCCGAACTATGCGGAGCGTCACGACCCGGCCAACCGCCCGCTGCCCAACGGGGGTCCGCTGCTGAAGATCAACGCCAATCAGCGCTACACCACCGACGCCCCGGGGGCGGCCATGTGGGCGCAGGTGTGCCGGGCCGCGGACATCCCCAGCCAGGAGTTCGTCTCCCACAACGACGTCCCCTGCGGCTCGACGATCGGCCCCATCACCGCCACGCGGCTGGGGCTCCGCACCGTCGACGTCGGGATCCCGCTGCTGTCCATGCACTCGGCCCGGGAGATGTGCGGGATCGACGACGTCGCTCACCTGCGTGACGCGGCGGCGGCCTTCTTCACGGCCGAGCTGACGGTGTGAACGCGGCCGTTCCTCCTGTCGGAGGGGTCGGTTAGTGTCGGAGACGCAAAGCCGGTAGCATAGGGCAGGTTGTCTGACGCTGGTTCAGTGTGCCCGCCTGCGGGTCGACGCCGGGACTCCCGGTCGTCGGAACTGGGCCGCGCAGATACGCACGATGCAATGAACCTCCTGTTACGGAAAGCCCGTGACCGCAAGACCGAAGGAGGTGGGTTCACACATGCGTCACTACGAACTGATGGTGCTCGTCGACCCCGAGGTTGATGAGCGCACTGTGGAGCCGACTCTCGGCAAGTACATGGAGATCGTCAAGAAGGACGGCGGCTCCGTGGAGGAGATCGACGTCTGGGGACGTCGTCGCCTGGCCTACGAGATCAAGAAGAAGAACGAGGCGATCTACGCCGTCGTGAACTTCCACTCCACGCCCGACTCGGCTGCCGAGCTCGACCGACTGCTGCGCCTGAACGAGACGATCATGCGCACCAAGATCATCCGCCCCGAGGACCAGCGCATCGCCTGATCCTCCGGTGGACGGGCCGTCAGGCCCGAACCCTGTCAGGCATGAACCCAGGAGGAGCTGTACATGGCCGGCGAGACCATCATCACTGTTGTCGGGAACCTGACCGCTGACCCGGAGCTGCGCTTCACCCCCTCGGGTGCGGCCGTGTCGAACTTCGTCATCGCGTCCACGCCCCGGTTCTTCGACCGTCAGGCGAACGAGTGGAAGGACGGAGAGACTCTCTTCGTCCGCTGCTCGCTGTGGCGTGAGGCGGCCGAGAATGCGGCCGAGTCGCTGACCAAGGGCACCCGGGTGATCGCCCAGGGTCGCCTGAAGGCACGCTCCTTCGAGACCAAGGAGGGCGAGCGTCGCACCTCCTGGGAGCTCGACGTCGACGAGATCGGTCCGTCGCTGCGCTTCGCCACGGCGAGCGTGCAGCGTCAGGGCCGCGGTGGCGGCGGCGGAGGATTCAACGGCGGCGGCGGCGGCGGCTTCGGCGGCGGTGCTGCGGCAGGTGCCGGCTTCGGCGGAGGGGGAGACTCCTTCGGCGGTGGCGGCGGCGGCCAGCAGAGCTCCGGCGGCTGGGGCGGCGACTCCGGCGGCGGCTCCTCCGACCCGTGGGGCGGACAGCCCTCCGGCGGCGGCTGGGACACTCCTGACACCAACGAGCCTCCCTTCTGAGGAAGGCCCACCACATAATCCTGTTCACCATCCCGCAGGAAGCACCTGCGGGCTCCGATCTAGAGAAGGAGCACCACGATGGCAAAGGCTGAACTCAAGAAGCCCAAGCCCAAGGCGAACCCGCTGAAGGCTGCTGACATCAAGGTCATCGACTACAAGGACACCGCCCTGCTGCGGAAGTTCATCTCCGACCGAGGCAAGATCCGTGCTCGCCGCGTGACCGGCGTGTCCGTCCAGGAGCAGCGCAAGATCGCCCAGGCGATCAAGAATGCTCGTGAGATGGCTCTGCTGCCGTACTCCGGCGCGGGTCGCGGCTGATCCAGGCTGTCTGGGAAGGAAAGGAACACACCAATGGCAAAGCTCATCCTGACGCAGGAAGTGTCCGGTCTGGGTGCCGCGGGCGACATCGTCGAGGTCAAGGACGGCTACGCGCGCAACTACCTGCTGCCGCGTGGCTACGCGCTGACGTGGACCAAGGGCGGCGAGAAGGACGTGGAGCGTATCCGCGCCGCTCGCAAGGCTCGCGAGATCGCCACCGTCGAGGAGGCGCAGGCGATCGCTGAGAAGCTGCAGGCGCAGCCGGTGAAGATCGGCGTGAAGACCGGGGAGTCCGGTCGCCTGTTCGGCACCGTGGGTGCCGCGCAGATCGCCGAGGCCGTCGAGGCCGCCGGTCTGGGCTCCATCGACAAGCGCACCGTCGAGATCCCCGAGCGGATCAAGGCCGTGGGCAGCTACTCCGCCACGGTGAAGCTGCACGCTGACGTCACCGCCGCGCTCGACCTGCAGGTCGTCGCCGCCAAGTGACCCACGCAGTCCGCGTCGGGCCTCACTGAGGCTCCGGCTGCGGACACCGCATCACCACAGGGCCCCGGGAGAACATCCTCCCGGGGCCCTGTGGTGTGTCCGCGGCCTGTGGTGTGTCTGGGCCCGTGGTATGTCTGGGGTGGGGTCACGCGAGCCTGGGGGGCGCGCCGATCACAGGGTGTTCGGATCGAGGGGTGTACGGATCGAGGGGTCATTCTCCGGCACATCTCGCATCGCTTGCGCGCGGCGGATTCTATGAGTCGTTGCACCAGCTGACCATCAGCTGGTGCAACGACTCATAGAATCCGCCCGCGTCACCCAGGGTGACATGCACGGGAAAGTGACTCCTGGATGGGCAGCACGCGGGATTTTGGCCGGCTGGACGCGCAGAGCAACCGGGGATGCGAGGAGTGGGGGCGGGGCGCCTGGTGTGATGGCGCGCTCACGGGGGCGAGCTGATCGGATCGCCGGGTCCGGCAGAATCACGACGACGGCGAGGTCGACCTCCGGTGCCGCCCGGCCGCCTGTGGCGGGCCGTGGGGCAGGTCCGGTCGCCTCCGCGCCGTGATTCCCTTCCCTGCGCCGGTCTCCCGGCGATCCGATGCAGTTCTCGCCCGATCCCTGGACGGTGCGACACGGATCCGGCGGACGTCGCCGTCGTCGTCGCCCGCGTGCGGTCCGCGCAGGGCCGTCATGCGGCAGACCGCCCGTGGGCGGCCTCCGTCGTCCACTCGCATGATGACATTGCTGCCGTCATCACCGGACCCGCTCGACAGAGGAGTCCATGCTGGTCGGTCGGGCTGTGGTGAACCCGAGCCGGCCGCGAAGCTGTTCCCGGCCCGATGCTCGAATCCGATCAGGTCGGCCGATCAGCAGGTGGGCGGATGCGCGCCGACGGAGCCAGCCAATACCCGCCCTGCGAGTGGGGGACGCCTCACACCATATGGCGACTTCTCGTCAGTAGCAATACCCCGATCGGACAAGCCTGTGGATAAAGTGTGGAGTGTGCGGCGTGTCTTGTGAACAACCTGGGGGGAACTCTGTGGATACTTTTCCACAGCTGGTGCCAGTCGCGCTTTGACCTGCGGTGATGTAGCGACACACCTGTGAATTCAACTCTTTTTGAGAGCGGTCTTACCGCCGCTTCCAGGGCTTGTGGTGCGGCCGCATCAGGGTGTATAAGCCTCTCTGCGTCGGGTTTTCCACAAGGATTCCACAGCATGGCGGGCCTTCGCGGGATGGTGGGTGAGATACCTGCACGTCAGGGGCATCTGGTGTTCAGGCCCTCCTGGCCTGTCGCCTGGGGGAGGTGTCCTGGAATAGCGTGGGAGGCGGAGGCGTTGCCGCCCGTGAACAGATTCAATTTTGAAATAACGGCGGACGGGCTCCTTCCACCCGTGGCCTTCCAGACCCCCTAGGAGCGGACATGCAGTTCGGCGTCTTCAGCATCGGCGATGTCACCCCCGACCCCACCACCGGACGCGCGCCCACCGAGCATGAGCGAATCAAGGCCACGGTCGCCATCGCGCGGAAGGCCGAGGAGGTCGGGCTCGACGTGTTCGCCATCGGCCAGCACCACAATCCGCCCTTCGTGGCCCCGGCGAACCCGCCGATCTTCATGGCGCACGTCGCTGCGCAGACCGAACGCATCCTGCTCTCCACGGCCACCACGCTGATCACCACCACGGACCCGGTGCGGATCGCCGAGGACTATGCGTACGTCCAGCATCTGGCCGACGGGAGAATCGACCTCACGTTGGGTCGGGGCAACACCGGCCCCGTCTACCCCTGGTTCGGCAAGGACATCCGCGCCGGCATCCCGCTGGCTGTGGAGAACTACGCGCTGCTGCACCGCCTGTGGCGGGAGGCCGCCGTCGACTGGCAGGGCCGCTACCGCACCCCGTTGGAGGGCTTCACGGCCACGCCTCGCCCGCTCGACGACGTCGCACCCTTCGTGTGGCACGGCTCCATCCGGAGCCCGGAGATCGCTGAGCAGGCCGCCTACTACGGCGACGGCTTCTTCCACAACAACATCTTCTGGAACAAGGAGCACACCGGGCGGATGGTGGACCTCTACCGGGAGCGGTACGAGCACTACGGCCACGGATCTGCCGAGCAGGCCATCGTGGGCCTGGGCGGCCAGGTGTTCATGCGCCGGAACTCCCAGGATGCCGTCCGGGAGTTCCGGCCCTACTTCGACAACGCGCCGGTCTACGGCGGCGGACCCTCGCTGGAGGAGTTCACCGAGATGACCCCGTTGACCGTGGGCACCCCGGAGCAGGTCATCGAGAAGACCCTGAGCTTCCGAGAGTATGCAGGCGACTACCAGCGTCAGCTGTTCCTCATCGACCACGCGGGACTGCCGCTGGAGACCGTGCTGGAGCAGGTCGAGATGCTCGGTGAGGAGGTTGTGCCTGTGCTGCGTCGCGAGGTGGCGGCCCGGACTCCCCAGGGCACGCCCGAGCCGCCCACGCATGCCTCGCTGGTCCGGCGTCGGGAGGAGGGGCGAGACCCCATCCCCGGCGGCAGGAAGGACGACGCCGAGGCCTCCGGCAGCTGAAAGAGCGGCTGGCTTCAGGCCGTCTCGCGCAGTCGGGTCTCGAGCGCGTCCAGCCAGGCCGGCATCGTCACCCGGGCCTCAGGAGTGTCGGGGTAGCGGCACCGCAGGTGCAGCCCGGTCTCGTTGATCACGAACCAGATCATGACCCCGTCGGTGCTGATCACCGCGCTCACATGCTGGGGACGCAGAGCCTCGTCGACGGCGATCGGCAGTCTGCGGTGGTCCAGCCAGGACATGGCGAACATCCCTGGCTCGGCCGGCATGCCGCCGTAGGGCCGCATGATCGGGGCCAGCGGCTGGCTGCCCAGCCCGATGGCCTCCTTCACGGCTCGGTGGCTCGCCTCCAGGGAGGGGTCGTCGTTCTCCAGCACCGCGTTGGTGATGAACCAGCCCACGGAGTCGAACCAGCGCCGCTCATCCCGGGAGTGCACCGGGAACACGGTACGCAGCGGCTGGTCCCCCAGCTCGGCGAACAGCGCGGTCATCACCGAGACCGCCACAGCGATCAGACGCACTCCGTGGGCGATGGCGTGGGCCTCCAGGCGGGCCAGCTGGGCGGGGTCCAGGACGTCCCGGACCTCCACCACTTCGGGCTGGGGAAGGGACAGGTCGCCCAGCGGCAGGGGGAAGCGGGGCATGACGCCTCCTCCGGCGTCGAGGATCTCCCGCCACCGTTCCACCAGCGGCTCCGGTGGCGCGGGCCGCGCCTCCAGGGCTGCGGTGTGGGCGGCGAAGGGCTCCGCGGCAGGCAGGGTCGCCCCGGGTGGCCGGCCCGTCTGCAGGTCCCTCAGGCACGTGGTGAGATCCCGGATGATGACCAGCAGCGACCAGGCGTCCACATGGGAATGATCGGCGCCGATGATCACCTGAGGTGGGGAGCCGTCCTCCGGCTCGAGCAGGCACAGACGGTGCGACGGTGCGGCGAACGGGTCGCAGACGGCGTCGAAATGGGCGCGCAGCGCCTGGCGCACCTCCTCAGCGGTGAGGACGCCGTCGTCCGGGGCGGTCGGGCCGGCCGGGGCGACGTCGGCGCTCCCCGCACGCAGGCTGATCTCGGCGACCGGGCGTGCGTGGACCGGGGCCAGCTGCTCCCAGCCACCGGGACCGATGCGCACCGGGTTCAGCCGCAGCCCGGCGTCCGCCCAGCTGAAGGTGGTGCGCAGGGTGCCATGACGTTCGATGACGGCATGCCATGCCGCCGCGACCTCGTCCCGGCTCGACGGATGCTCCAGGGAGAACGCCGCGGCCATCCAGGAGCCGGGACGGGACCCGAAGCTGACATGGCGGTTCTGATCGAAGGAGACCGGCAGGGGTGAGCCCTCGGGGGCGGAGACCGTCACCGAGTAGCTGGAGAGCCTCCCCGGACGGGTGTCCATCCGGGCGACGTTGGTCAGCCGCATAGGCGTAGTCTAGAGGGACATCCCTCCGCCCGGGACCCCTTGACGGGGACCGAGCGGGGACGCATGCCGGCAGGCGAGGACAGCGAGGTGAGGCAGGAGCAGTGGGCACATTCCGGACCGACGGTGCGTCCCTCAGCTACGACCTCAGCGCCCCCGAGCCCACAGACGCGGGGACCTTCGTCCAGCTCCACGGCCTGACCTCCTGCGGCTCCCGCGAGCAGCGGGCCGGCCTCGACATGGCCGGCCGCCTCCAGGGAATGCGCGTGCTGCGCTACGACGCCCGGGGCCACGGCTCCTCCACCGGCCGTGACCGCGCGGAGGACTACCGGTGGCCGCGTCTGGCCGAGGATCTGCTGGCCCTGCTGGACGCTCTGGCTCCCGGGGAGCAGGTCCACGCCGCCGGCCCCTCGATGGGAGCGGCCACGCTGCTCCACGCCGCGCTGGCCGACCCGGACCGCTTCGCGACCCTGACCCTGCTGGTC
Organism: Nesterenkonia aethiopica; assembly: GCF_039534665.1. Taxonomy (NCBI): domain Bacteria; kingdom Bacillati; phylum Actinomycetota; class Actinomycetes; order Micrococcales; family Micrococcaceae; genus Nesterenkonia; species Nesterenkonia aethiopica. The sequence continues at coordinate 74,938 of NZ_BAAAVT010000005.1, forward strand.
CCGCCCACCGCCTGGCAGACCCGTGCTGCCCAAGCGGAGAACTACCGGCGCTCCGCCCAGCTGGTGGAGGACCACGGGATCGGTGCCTTCGTGCGGATCGGTGCCCAGGTGCTGCCCCCGCCGGCTCTGGCCGACCGGCCTCGCGAACGGGTGCCCGCGGTCAGCCAGGAGCTGCTGCCCGCGATCTTCCGCGGCGCCGCGCTCACAGATCTTCCGGCGGCCGATCAGATCGCCCGGCTGCAGATCCCCACCCAGATCCTCGCCTGGGAGGACGACCCCTCCCACCCGGTCACCACCGCAGAGGAGCTGCACCGGCTCATCGACGGCTCGACCCTGGGCGTCGCCGCCACCCCGGAGGATCTGGCCACGTGGCCGGGGCGCACGGCCGCCCATGTGGAGGCCCATCCGGCCCGTCCTGCCCCTCCGGACTGCGGTCTCCGCGGCCGTGAGCAGGGGCGCTCGGAGCTGTCAGCTCGGGGTGAGAAGATGGTCTCTGCCGAGCCACGCTGACCCGCGTCGCCCGACGCCGGCACGGCCCGCCACCGCGGAGTCCGCGCCACCCGAGAACCACCCCCACGGAGGAGCACGGTGAGCCTGGAAGCCTATGACGCCCCACCGGCCGCGGAGTCCCGCACTCCGCCGCAGGACCTCGTCGCCGAACAGTCGGTGCTGGGCGGCATGATGCTCTCGAAGGACGCGATCGCCGACGTCGTCGAGATCCTCAAGGGCCCGGACTTCTACCGACCGGCCCATGAGCTCATCTATGACGCGATCGTGGACCTCTACGGACGCGGGGAGCCTGCCGACGTGGTCACCATCTCCGACCACCTCACCAAACGCCAGGAGCTGCAGCGTGTGGGTGGGCCGGCCTACCTGCACAACCTGGCGCAGTCGGTCCCGACGGCGGCGAATGCGGCCTTCTATGCGGAGATCGTCCATGAGCGGGCGATCCTGCGTCGCCTGGTGGAGGCCGGCACCAAGATCGCCCAGATGGGACACACCGCCGACGGCGAGGTCGAGGCCATCGTCAATGCGGCCCAGTCGGAGATCTACAACGTTGCGGAGAACCGGCAGAGCGAGGACTACGTGGCCCTGGCCGATGTGCTGGTGCCGACGATCGATGAGATCGAGACCAACGCCAGCCACGACGGCGGCCTGACCGGCATCCCCACGGGGTTCCGGGATCTGGATGATCTCACCCATGGGTTCCACGGCGGGCAGATGATCATCGTCGCCGCACGTCCCGCCATGGGTAAGTCCACCCTGGCCCTGGACTTCGCCCGCGCCGCCTCGGTGGGGCACGGGATGACCTCGGCGTTCTTCTCCCTGGAGATGGGGCGCAATGAGATCGCCATGCGTCTGCTCTCCGCCGAGGCGAAGATCCAGTTCCAGGACCTGCGCAAGGGCGACATCCGGGAGGACGACTGGGACAAGATGTCCCTGGCGGTGGACAAGCTCAACGAGGTGCCGCTGTTCATCGACGACTCCCCGAACATGTCCCTGATGGAGATCCGGGCCAAGGCGCGGCGGCTGAAGCAGCGGCACAACCTGAAGCTGATCGTGCTGGACTATCTGCAGCTGCTCAGCTCGGGCAAGCGGGTGGAGTCCCGCCAGCAGGAGGTCAGCGAGTTCTCCCGAACCCTGAAGCTGCTGGCCAAGGAGCTCGATGTGCCGATCATCGCGCTCTCCCAGCTGAACCGAGGCTCCGAGCAGCGCACGGACAAGCGCCCCCAGGTCTCCGACCTGCGTGAGTCCGGCTCCATCGAGCAGGACGCGGACATGGTGCTGCTGCTGCACCGTGAAGAGGTCTATGACAAGGAGTCCCCGCGCGCCGGCGAGGCGGACATCATCGTCGCGAAGAACCGTAACGGCCCCACCCGGGACATCGTGGTCGCCTTCCAGGGTCACTATGCCCGCTTCCAGGACATGGCGCAGGACATCTGAGGTCGTGGGCCAGCTGGAGGGAGGATCACGGCCGGCGACGGAGTCCTGCCGACCGGCGGAGTCATCACAGGGTTCACGGCGAACCATGCTCCGATGGGCCGGTAGAGCCACCACCTCCTAGTCCACAGGGGCACGAGCAGCAGGGGCGTGCTGATCAGCCGGGACCAGGCGCTGACGGGGTGGGCGTGTCGACGGAACACACGCGTGGAGAGGTCATCCGCGGGCGTCATAGGACCAGCGTGGCATCTGGGGCTCTTCGGGCCTAGGACGCCCGGCTCACTCCGTGGGAGGCCGGCTCGTGTTCTCCAGCAGCGGGGCGACCAGCTGAGCGACGGTGATGCCGCGACGCTGGGCCTCCGCATGCAGGGCGGCGATCGTCTGTGGGTCGACGCCGGTCGGCTGCGCCGGTGTCTGCGGCGCCGTCGTCGGGGGCTCCGGCGCTCCGGGTGCCGCCCGACGGCGCAGCGACGAGAGCAGGGGTGTGACCACTCCGGCGAGCACCGCCAGGATCAGCACGATCCCGTAGAGCCGGCCGAAGGTCTCGCTCTCCCACGTCTCCGACCAGATCAGGACCAGGGTCAGGGCCGTGGCCAGCGCGATGAGTCCGGCCGCCGCACCGAGCATCCAGCGGATCACCGCGTCCCGATAGGAGGCCATCGTCAGCATGAGGCACAGGAAGCTGGCAGCGACGGTCAGCGTGACTCCGGTGAGCAGCACCTCGTAGGCGTCCCAGATCCAGCTGCTCTCCGACCAGACCATCACCAGGGACCACAGCATGCTGAGTGCCGCCACGAGGGCGCCGACGACCCCGACCAGCCGTTCGGGACGCCCGAAGATGGCCGCGCAGCACAGCATGGCCAGACTGTAGAGGCCCACCACCACCGTGGACAGCAGCACTCTGCCGCCGGTGTCGTCGAGGCTGAGCCCGAGCAGCGCCAGGATGCCGGCCCCGGCGGCGAGCGTGAACGAGACGATCATCGACCAGAGGAAGACCCTCCGGGCGACCTGAGCCGGATTCTTCGGAGTCGTCATGGCGGACCCTTTCCCGCAGCGGTGCAATGCCTGGAGCATAGCCGGATCGGTCTGCCAGGGGAGCACTAGGCTAGAGGGACCATGGAACACGGATTGTCCATCCTGCTGCTGGCAGTCCAGGACGCGGCCTCCAGTGCGCCGGCCCCTTGGTGGTTGCGGTGGGGTCTGCTGGTGGCCGGGGCGCTGGCGCTGGCGGCCCTCATGGTGCTGGTCCAGACCCGGCATCGTGCGCCGTACGGTGCGGTGTGGGCGCTGGTCATCCTCCTCGTGCCGGTCCTGGGGCCTCTGACGTACCTCATCCTGGAGACGGTCCGGCACCGGAGACAGGGGTACCGGGCATCGCGGGGGAGCGCCGAACGCCTGGCGGCCGAGGAGCCGGACGACGACGGGCCCACACCTGGGCCCGGCTGGGGCGCCGATCGCTGAGCTTGCTCACCGATACGCGCTGACGTCGAGCTCCTCGACTGGGGTGTCCTCCATGGCGGTGATGAAGCTCCAGGCGTCGGGCCGAGAGCCGTCCACATCAGTGAGGTCATAGTGCTGCGCCAACTCGAAGGAGCTGGTGGAGCGGGTGTTCCACCGGGCCCGGTCGGGATCGGCGGCCAGGGCGGTGATGCCGCGGGCGAGCATGGCGGGGGTCTCGGAGATCACGAACTCATAAGGCGGGACCACGCCGCTCGTGCCACGGTTCGCCTCCGCGACGGAGCGCCAGGTCTCCTCGGTGACGTCGAAGTGGTCCAGCATCATCTCCGAACGCAGCCACCCGGGCGATACCGATACCGCGGTGCCGCCGTGGGCGCCCAGCTCGTGGCCCTGCGCGTAGGCGAGCCGGTCCACGCCGGTCTTGGCCAGGTCCAGGAACACCGTCTCCCGGTAGTGGGCGGCGTTGTACGCGCGGGTCCCATCGGTCACCTCCACGACCAGCCCGCCGGGGTTTCGGATGAGCAGCTCCAGGGCGCAGGCGCTGGTGTTCAGATGGGTCAGCAGCGCGGTGTCGAGCAGGCGCCGGCCGGCGTCGAGGTCGTACTCCCACAGCGGGGTGCCGAACTGCACGTAGGCCTCCCCGCCGATGTCATTGATCAGGATGTCCAGCCGGCCCTGCTCCGCGTCGATCCGCGCCACCAGGGCCTCGACGGCGTCCACGTCGAGATGGTCGACGACGATCGCGTGCGCCGTCCCACCCTCGGCGGTGATCAGCTGCGCGGTCTCCTCGATGGTCTCGGGGCGCCCGTAGTCCGATGGCACTCCCGCTGTGGAGCGTCCCGTGCAATACACGACGGCGCCGGCTCGCCCGAGCTCTCGGGCGATGGCCCGGCCGGCCCCGCGGGTGGCGCCGGCGACCAGGGCGATGCGTCCGGTCAGGTCTGGAGCGGTCTGCGATGCGGTCATGGAGTCCTCCTCAGTGTGCTGTGCTGCGGCGGGGTGTGCCGCGTCTGCGGACGGGGCGTCAGCATGATCATCTCCTCCATTGACGACACCTGATGTCGCCAATGAGCAGGATCACTGCGTAGGCTCAGCTCATGCGCACCTCCCGACTGGTGGCCCTGCTGCTGGAGCTGACCCGCCTGCGGCGCACCACGGTGACAGAGCTGGCCGAGCGCCACGGCGTCTCCGCCCGCACCATCCAACGGGACCTCGCCGCCCTGCAGGAGATGGGCGTACCGGTATGGACCCGCACCGGGCCCGCCGGGGGAGTGGGGCTCGTGGAGGGCTGGCGCTCCCCGCTGACCGGGATGCTCGCCGCCGAGCTGCAGGCCCTGCTGCTCGGAGAGACAGGATCCCGGGAGCTGGGCCTGGAGGCCGATTACCAGGCCGCCCGGATGAAGATGCTCGCAGCCCCCGGGGCCGAGGCCCGGCAGCACGCCGCAGTGGCCGAGCGCTTCCACGTGGACCACGGCCGGTGGTTCCACGAGCCCGAACGCCCCGCCGCGCTCGCCGAGGTGGCTCAGGCGGTCTGGTCCGGTCAGCGGATCAGCATCCGGTACACCCGCTCCGATCCGTCAGCGGCGCCTGTGAGCCGACTCCTGGACCCCCTGGGCCTGGTGCTCAAGACCGACCGCTGGTACCTGGTGGCCGCGCACCGGCGCTCCGTGCGGACCTACCGACTCTCCAGGATCGAATCGGTGACCCGGCATCAGGAGTCCGCCTGGCGCCCACCGGACTTCTCTCTGGCCGAGCATTGGCGACAGAGCCGTGCCCAGTTCGAAGCCTCCGTGGTGAGCCTGCCGGTCCGGCTGCGGATCCCCGTCGCCTCGGCCGACGCCCTGCGGGCCGCTCTGTCCGGCACCGGGATCGACGCCGCCATCGATGTGGCCATCGACGCCGCATCCGCAGCGGCGCGACAGCTCAGGCAGGAGCCGGCGCCGCAGCCTGACCACCTCGACATCTCGCTGCTCACCGAATCCCTGGGCATCGTGAGCACCCAGCTGCTGGCTGTGCCGGGCGTGGAGGTCATCGAACCCGCTGAGCTGCGGGAGGCGCTGGCCGCGCGTGGCCGGGATCTGGTGGCCCGCAACGCACCGCACGAGCGCTGAAGGGTCCACGATAGGATCACGGCTGTGACCACCCCACCCCGCTCCGCCGCCCAGCCCGCCTACCAGACAGTCGAGCAGACAGCCATCGAGGCTCCCCGGCTGGTCGCCTTCGACATCGACGGGACCCTGCTGAGCTCCTCCAAGACGCCCCAGCCGGGGACGCTGCGGGCGCTCGACGGGCTGCGCGCCGCCGGGACGCGCATCATGCTTGCCTCCGGCCGGCCGATCCCCGGACTGCGGGCGCTTGCCGAGCGGCACGGCCTCGGTGAGGACCTGATCCTCGCCGGGCTCAACGGTTCGGTGATCGTCGATCAGGCCACCGGCGCCACCCTGGCCCGGCGTCCCGTCCCGACCGAGCTGGCCGGTGATCTCATCGCCACCGGCATCCGGCACGGCGTGCTGCTGATGCTCCCGCACGACGACGAGCTGATCGTGGCCGACGACGGCCACCCGCAGGCCGCCCATGAGGCCGGCGGCAACGGGCTGACCCTGAGGGTCGTCGACGACATCACCTCCCCGGGCATCGAGCCCACCAAGATCCTCTACTGCGCGGAACGTCCGGTCCTCGAATCCCTGGAGGCGGAGCTGCGGTCCGACTACGGGGAGCAGATCGAGCTGACCTACTCCTCACCGATCTACATGGAGGCCACCGCGGCCGGCGTCGACAAGTCCACGGCCATCCTCGACTGGTGCCGGGCCGAAGGGATCGACGCCGCGGCGACCGTCGCCTTCGGGGACAACGGCAACGATGTCACTATGCTGCGCGCGGCCGGGCTCGGTGTGGCCATGGGCAACGCGATCCCCGAGGCGCAGGAGGCCGCCGACGTCGTGACCTCCAGCAACGACGACGAAGGCATCGCCCGGGTGCTCTCCCGGTGGGTGGACGTGGGGGAGTTGGAGCCGGCCACATCCTTCAGACACGGGTCCGTCTGCTGAGACGGAGCGTGAGCTGTTGTCAGACGCATTCTGCAGTCTGCATGGTGTGCGGGTGGAGTGTGATCCACCTCACCTATCTCGCCCATCAGGAGTTCCACCATGAGTTCGAACAGAGTCGTCGTGTACAAGTCCCCCGGAGAGGTCGCCGTCGAGTCCATCGACTTCCCCTCCCTGGAGGTCCCTCAGGAGGTGGCGGACCACTTCGGGATCACGAAGAAGGCGCCCCACGCCGCCATCCTGAAGATCGTCACCACCAACATCTGCGGATCCGACCAGCACATGGTCCGCGGACGCACCACCGCACCCCAGGGTCAGACCCTGGGGCACGAGATCACCGGAGAAGTCGTGGAGACCGGGGAGGATGTGCTCTTCCTCCGTGAGGGAGACATCTGCTCGGTGCCCTTCAACATCGCCTGCGGGCGGTGTCGCATGTGCGACGAGGGCAAGACCGGCATCTGCCTCAACGTGAACCCCGCCCGCGCCGGCGCCGCCTACGGCTATGTGGACATGGGCGGCTGGATCGGCGGGCAGGCGGAGTACGTCATGATCCCCTATGCGGACTTCAACCTGCTGAAGTTCCCGGACCGTGACCAGGCGCTGGAGAAGATCCTGGACCTCACCATGCTCTCTGACATCTTCCCCACCGGCTATCACGGTGCCTACACGGCCGGTGTCACCACCGGATCCACCGTCTATGTGGCCGGGGCCGGACCCGTGGGGCTGGCCGCCGCGCACTCGGCCCAGCTGCTGGGCGCCTCCGTGGTCATGGTCGGGGACATGAACAAGGACCGCCTCGCCCAGGCCGAGAGCTTCGGCTGCGTGGGCATCGACCTGACCGCCGAGGGGGAGCTGACGGAGATGATCGCCGAGATCGTCGGCGACCCGGAGGTCGACGCCGCCGTGGATGCCGTCGGCTTCGAAGCCCGTGGTCACGGGGAAGGCGCCGGGGAGGCTCCCGCCACCGTGCTCAACGACTGCATGACCGTCGCCCGCGCCGGGGCCGGGATCGGGATCCCCGGACTGTATGTCACCGGTGATCCTGGGGCTGTGGACGACGCCGCCAAGGAGGGCACCCTCGGTGTCCGCCTGGGGCTCGGCTGGGCGAAGTCGCACTCCTTCGCCACCGGTCAGTGCCCGGTGAAGCAGTACAACCGGAAGCTGATGAACCTGATCCTCCACGATCGGGCGCAGATCGCGCAGGCGGTGAGCGCCACCACCATCAGTCTGGATGACGCACCACGCGGCTACCAGGAGTTCGACGACGGCGCGGCCCGCAAGTTCGTCATCGATCCCCACGGGATGGTGCCAGCCTGAGCCTGCGACGACCTGTGAAGCGCTGTGGCGGCCTGTCGAGGAGGACGGGCCGCCCCAGCCCGGACCTGACGGAGGCCTCCCCGATGCTGCCGAGGCGCGCAGCGAGGTGTCGGCCGACCGCGGCCGACCGGATCAGAGGGCTCCGAGGATCTTGTCCAGGAAGAGGAAGCCGACCAGGCCGTAGACCGCACCGATCCACAGGGCGTGGGTGAGGCTGCGCCAGAACTGGCCGGTGGCGATCAGTAGGCCGAAGGCCCAGGGGACGCAGGCCAGCGCATAGCCGCCCACCAGGAACCACAGGCCGGTGAACTCCCGCAACGCGAGCATGTACACCCCGACGCCGATGGTCCAGAGCATCGTGAACTCGAACAGCAGCGCGGCGATCACCACGGCGGTCACGACGGCCCACAGGTAGCGGCCCCAGGGTCGCCGCGGGCGTCGGGCGGATGCAGGCGGCCGAGAGGATCCCGGGGCCCGCCCCGCCGTGCGCGCGGAGCTCCGGGACGGCGGCGGGCTCGGACGCTTCTTTCGGGTGCTCACGGCAGTCCACTGTAGCGCGCAGGGGTGACAGCGGAGCTCAGGGGACAGGCCGGTGTGGCCGGCCCCTCATCGCCCGCGCGTGCATCTCCCGGGATCACATGGCCTGGGCTCAACCCTGGTCACTGCACCTCGGCGTCGGGAGGGCTGATCCGGTGCTCCTGTTCGCGGTCCACCGAGACCACCCCGTCCACGGAGCGCAGAGCCTCCAGCTGCTCCTCCGTGGCGCGGCCATGGACCATCCCCAGCGACGTCAGCACACGGTTGACTTGCAGGCCAGCGGCCTGCAGCTCCGCGACGACCTCGTCGAGCCGCGCGGTCCGTTCCTCGTCCACCGTGACGATCCAGCCGACAGGGCGCTCTCCGGGGGAGGTCATGCCGCCAGGGTAACGTCGCGCCGGCGTCGGCGGACAGCCCTGCCCTCCGGCGGCACCAGCGGGCGGGCCCTCCCGGGACGTCTCACTGCTGCTCCTCAGCGGGCGGGGCCAGCGAGAGCCCCGAGCCCACATCCACCGAGGGCAGCTCCAGACGGGCCGCCTCCTGGACGATCTCCGCCCACAGCTCCCGGGCCCGGAAACCGGTGGCCTCCGCCAGCAGGGCTGCCACCCCGGAGACATGCGGTGTGGCCATGGACGTGCCGCTGATGACCCGGTGCCGCTGGTTGCCGGTCCAGGCGGAGAGCACGTCCACTCCCGGGCCTGCCACGTCCACCTGACCGCCCCGACCCGGAAGAGTCCTTGCGGAGAAGTCCGCAATGCCCAGCTGCGAGTCCAGGGCCCCCACCGCCATCACGTACGGGCTGTTCGCGGGGGCACCCACGAAGCCGTTCTCCCCGGAGCTGCGCCGGGCGTTGTTGCCCGCAGCCGCGATGATCAGCGACCCCTGCTCCAGGGCCCGGCGTCCGGCGGCCACATACGGAGGGTGGACCTCCGGCACGTCGGCCCCCAGCGACATGGAGATCACGGCGCACTCCTGCTGCAGCGCCCAGTCGATGCCGGAGAGGATGGAGGTGTCCGAGCCGGAGCCGTCGTCGCCGAGCACCTTGCCCGCGAAGAGCTCCGCCTCCGGCGCCACCCCGTAGCCAGGGCCGTCCTCGCGGCTGCGCGGACCGCCCACCGTCCCCAGGCAGTGAGTCCCATGACCATGACCGTCCTGGGCGGTCTCCCCGTCGATGAAGGACTCGGCGACGATCCCGCGCCCGGCGAGCTCCGGATGCTCCAGGTCCACCCCGGTGTCCAGGACTGCGACGCGCACACCGGCGCCGGTGTACCCGGACTCCAGAGCGCGGACGGCCTGCAGGCCCCACGTGAGCTCCTCGGTGTCCGTGAAGGAGTCCGGCAGCTCCGCCGGTCGGGCGGCCGGGGCGGCGTCCAGCACGCGGTAGATCCGCTCCGGCAGGACATGGACCGGGCGGCGCTCGGCCTGGCAGCGACTGCGCAGCGCGTTCAGGTGGTCGGAGTCGGCGTCCACCACGGCGACGCCGAGCCGAGAGAAATAGGTCTCGGTGGAGAATCCCTCGGTGCTCAGCAGCCCCGGGGCAGAGTCCTCTCGGACCTGGGGATCGGCGGAGTCGAAGACGACGACGAAGCGGCCGGGCCGCGTGGTGGTGGTCAGCGTGTGCTCGGGAGTATGCATGGGGGTGCCTCCTGCCTGATCAGCGCCGGGTCTCGACGCCTGTTCCCAGGGTAGGGGTCACGACTGACACGCACCGAGAGGGCGTGGCTGTGTCGCTCAGTGCAGGGCGCCGCCCGGGACGCTGGAATCGGCGCCGCCGCGCAACGTCTCCGCCAGCAGAAGCTCCACAGCCTCCACGGCCTGGGCCAAGCTCACCGGTGACTGCGGATCACGCAGGTCCGGCACATGGACGAAGCCCCCGGGAACGTCGAGGCCGCGGGCGGAGAGGTCATGCAGCAGGGCGTAGAGCACGTCGTTGCACACGAAGCTTCCGGCGCTCAGGGACAGGTGCACGGGGATCCCGGCCTCGCGGATCCGGGCCAGGGCGGCCTTGAGCCGCAGGGTGGAGAACAGCGCTCCCTCGCCGGAGGCGACCACGGGCTCGTCGGCCGGCTGGGCGCCGTCGTTGTCCGGGATGCGGGCGTCGCGTAGGTTCACGCCCACCCGCTCCAGCCGGACCGCCTCCGTGCCGGCGGCCAGCCCCAGGGCGACGACGGCGGCAGGGGTGCGCCCCTCGGCGACGGCGGCGTCCACGGCGTCGGCGAGCAGGCCCGCGGCCCGGCCGAAGGCCACCGGCAGGCGCAGTGCGCGGACCTCCAGGCCGGGGATGTCAGTCGGGCCGGTCGGGCTGGTCGGGCCGGTGGGGTCGAGGGAGCCGGCGGCCCGTTCGGCCACGGCCGTCGCCACATCCCAGGAGGGGTTGTGCGCCATTCCGCCGAAGGGCTCGAAGCCGGTGAGGAGCACCAGGGGTGCGGCAGAGCTCATGAGGAGCGGATCCTGCGGGTCAGGCGGATTCGCGCGCGACGACGTGGGCGCGGCCCAGCATCCAGACCTCATCGACCGAGGCCTGCTCCGCGGCGGGGGTGCGACGGCGCGGGTCGTCGTCGACGGCGGCGATGACGGCGTCGGCGATCAGTGTGGCGATCACGGACTGGTCCCACTGGACCGTGGTCAGCCGGGGACGGGACCACTCCGCCAGGGAGACGTCGTCGTAGCCGACGACCGCGATCTCCTCCGGGCAGGCGATGCCCTCGTCCATCAGGGTGGCCAGCAGCATGAACGCGACCGTGTCCGAGAAGGCGCACAGTGCGGTCACCCCGGCCTCCCGGGCCTGACGCACCACCTCGCCCACGTCGGATCCGTCGGCGGCGACCTCGGCCGACAGGGTCAGCTCGACCCCGGCGTCCTGGGCGACCTTCTGTGCGGTGGAGGCCCGGAACTCGGAGATCTCATGAGCCACCGGATTCGCGGTGCCCACGTATCCGATGCGCGTGTGTCCGGCGGCGGCGAGATGCTCCACCTGGGCCGCCACGCCGGCGTCGCGCGCGTTCTCCGGCAGCTGGGTGGCGGGCATCAGGGCGGTGCCGTAGGCGACGTCGTCGTCGATCCACTCCGGCAGGGCCCCGAAGAGCGGGAAGATCATCTGCGGGGCGAGGTCCTGGACCAGCGCGGTCAGCGAGGCGTGGTCGGTGGACTCGAAGTGCACGGCCATGGAATAGCCGCGGCGGCTCAGCTCGGCGGTGAGCATGCCGATCAGTGCGGTGGCCGGCTCGCCGAGCTGCGTCTTCGGCACCACGCAGACCAGGTTGGTGGACTTCCCCGAGGCCAGCGACTTGGCGTTCCGGTTGGGGTGGTACCCGAGCTCCTCAGCGGCGTTGAGCACTGCCCGCCGGGTCTCCTCGGAGATCGTCTGGCCCGGGGTGTTGTTGAGCACGAAGCTCACGGTCGCGCGGGACACGTTGGCGCGCGCGGCCACATCGGCGCCGGTGGGCCGACGGGGGCGGGTCGGGCTGGCAGCTCCGGCGGTGCTGGAGCCGCCGGGGGCGCGGAGAGAGTCTGAGGCAGGCATCGTGATCAACGTAGCAGAGCGGTGGCCGGTTCCCGAGGAGCTTCGACGCCGTGGGAAACATGCATTGTTCTGGGTGAGCGGGCGCAGGTCATCCGAGCACCAGGATCAGCACGCCGATGGCCAGCACCGTGAAGGTCGCGCCGGTCCACAGCCCGTGCAGCAGCCCCCGGCGCACGCTGCCGGTGCCGGCCGCGACCGCCGCGGCCGCCGGCAGGCAGGCCAGCACGAAGCCGCCCAACAGCCACCCCATCCAGGGAACGGCGACGCCGTAGCTCGCCAGGGCCATGAACAGCAGCTGGAAGACCGGCCAGCCGACGAGCAGAGTCAGCACCACGCCCACGACGACGGCGAAGATTCGACGACGCCGGGCGATCCGGGCGGCATCGCCGTCGAGCTCCGCGGCCGTGGGGCGGTGCCGCCGGTGCTCAGGGGAGGTGGTCATGGGGCGAAGGGTAGACGTGCGGCGGTGACGAGCACCAGGCCACACGCCCACGGAGGCCACGACGAGGCGACTCGGGAGTCCACCTGATGGGACGGATGTCACGGGGAGGCGCATCGGTGCCGTACCCTGGCCTGCACGGTCTAAAGAAAGTACTGACCACTGCGACGGTGCGAGCGCCGATGACCTCGGCGTGCACGGCAGCGCACGGCCGGAGCGCACGATCCACCCGACGACGTGTGGAGCTCCCGCGGGATCCGCGATGCGCCGTGCCGACCTGATCAGACACTTTCCAGGAGTCATCACTGATGTCCACCATCGACACGACCGCGCCCATCACCGACGATGAGGTCTTCGCCTCCCATGCCGGCGGCAAGCTCACCGTCGAGTCCACCATGCCGCTGGACTCGAAGCGGGCGCTGTCCATCGCCTACACCCCCGGGGTCGCCCAGGTCTCCCGCGCGATCCGGGACGACCCCGCCAGGCACGCCACCCACACCTGGGCCTCTCGGCTGGTGGTGGTGCTCTCCGACGGCACTGCGGTGCTCGGCCTCGGAGACATCGGCGCGGCGGCCTCCCTGCCTGTCATGGAGGGCAAGTCTGCGCTGTTCCGTGAGTTCGGCGGACTGAACTCGATCCCGCTGGTCATCGACACCACCGACGTGGACGAGATCGTCGAGACCATGGTGCGGCTGCGGCCCAGCTTCGGAGCGGTGAACCTCGAGGACGTGGTCGCCCCGCGCTGCTTCGAGCTGGAGCAGCGCCTCATCGAGGCTCTCGACTGCCCTGTCATGCATGACGACCAGCACGGCACCGCCGTGGTGGTGCTCGCCGCGCTGACCAATGCCACCCGGCTGACCGGGCGCCGCTTCGCCGACACGCGTGTGGTGATCGCCGGCGCGGGCGCGGCCGGCATCGCCGTGGCGGACATCCTGCTGGAGGCCGGCGTCGGGGACATCATCCTCACCGACTCCCAGGGGACCATCCACCGGGACCGCGACGACCTCAACGTTGTCAAGGCGCGTGTGGCGGCACAGACCAACCGGGAGAACATCATCGGTGGGGTGACCGAGGCGCTGGAGGGTGCTGACGTGTTCATCGGCGTGTCCTCCTCCCAGGTGCCGGAGGAGGCGGTCGCCGCCATGAACGACGACGCGATCGTCTTCGCCCTGTCCAACCCGGACCCGGAGATCATGCCGGAGGTCGCGGCCCGCCACGCCGCCGTCGTCGCGACAGGGCGTTCCGACTTCCCGAACCAGATCAACAACGTCCTGGCCTTCCCCGGCATCTTCCGCGGGGCCCTCGACGCCGGCGCCCGCCGGATCACCCCGGCGATGAAGGTCGCCGCGGCCACCGCCATCGCCGACATCGTGGGGGAGGAGCTCAGCGCGGAGTACATCGTGCCCTCACCGCTGGACGAGCGCGTCGCCGCCGGAGTGGCCGCCGCCGTGATCGCCGCCGCGCACCAGGACGGGGTCACGGAGGGGGTCGCGGACGGGGTCACGGACGGGGTCGCGGACGGGGCTGTGTGACCGGGGACGTGTGACCGGGGAGGTGTGACCGGGGCGCGCTGGTCAGCCCTGGACGGGGCGGCCGGTGCTCCGCTCCCAGGCGGCCACCGAGCGGCCTGCCTCCTCTGCGGCGCGTCGCAGGGGAGGCAGGACGCGGTCGCGCGTCTGCTCCGGTGTCTCGAGCCCTGCGGAGACGGAGACGTTGATCGCGGCGACCACGCCGCGGTCGGGATGCTCCACCGGTGCTGAGACTGACCGCAGCCCTGTCTCCAGCTCCTGGTCCACCAGTGTCCAGCCCTGATCGACGGCGGACTCGATGATCGCCAGGAGCTCGTCGACCCCGGTCCGGGTGACCGGGGTCAGCGCGGGTCGGTCCGCCGTCTCCAGGAGCCGACGGCGCTCCGCGGGGTCGAGGCCGCCCAGCAGCACCCTGCCCATGGAGGTGGCGAAGGCCGGGAGGCGGGTGCCGATGTCGAGGTCCATGCGCATGATGCGCCGGGTGTGGGCCCGGGCGATGTAGACGACCTCGTCGCCCACCAGCACCGAGGCGGAGCAGGATTCGTTGAGCTCCGCGGCCAGGGAGCGCAGCAGCGGCTGGAGCACCTCGTGCAGCCCGTTTCCCGACCAGAATCCGACGCCCAGGCTGAGCACCTTCGGCGTGAGCACGAAGAGCCGCCCGTCGGTGCTCGCGTAGTCCAGGTGGACCAGCGTCTTGAGCATGCGCCGGGCCGCGGCCCGGGAGAGCCCGGTGCGCCGGGCGACGTCGGAGAGCGTCATCGGGTCCTCGGCCTCGGCGAAGGACTCGAGCACCTTGAGCCCGTTGGCCAGTGACCTGACGAACTCCTCCTTGTCCGGGGCTTCCGAGGAAGGCGGGGTCTCCTGCGGCGCATCGGTGCGCTGGGTGGACGCGCCGTTCGCTGTGCGGTGGTCTTCCATGCGACGAGCCTATACCGCCCGGTCAGCGACGCGACGGCACATGCGCCTTTTGACGTGATCCGCATCACAGCGGTGTAATGTGCCTATAGCGAACTGTTGTTCGCTCTGGGTACGCCCTGAGGGGCCCTCACGGGCCAGGGGGCCCAGCCGTTCACCGCGAGGAGTCCCCATGCGACGCACCCTGACTGCCGGAGGAGCCGTCACCGCCCTGGCTCTGATGACCGCATGCGGCGGGGGTGACGCCGCAGACGACGACGGCCCGGGCTCCGAGGGCGAACTCACCGAGATCACGGTGGGCGTGATGCCGATCGTGGACACCGCCGCCATCTGGCTGGGCGTCGAGGAGGGCATCTTCGAGGACCATGGCCTCGACGTCACGCTGGAGGTGGCCCAGGGCGGTGCGGCCATCGCCCCCGCCGTCGTCAGCGGCGACTACGACTTCGGCTTCTCCAACACCGTCTCCCTGTTCATCGCCGCCGACCGCGACCTGCCGCTGACACTGCTCACCCCTGGGGCGGCCACCACCGGGGACACCACCGAGGACATCGGCGCCGTGCTCACCATGCCGGAGACCGGGATCGAGACACCGGCCGACCTCGAGGGCCGCTCCGTGGCCGTCAACACGCTGAACAACATCGGCGACGTCACCATCAGCGAGGTCGTGGCCCAGGACGGCGGCGATCCCACGGACATCAGCTTCGTGGAGATGGGCTTCCCGGACATGCCTGCCGCCGTGGCCTCCGGGGAGGTCGACGCCGCCTGGATCCTCGAGCCGTTCTCCAGCATCGCCCAGGAGCAGGGTGCTTAGGTGGTGACCTACAACTTCGCCGAGACCGACGAGAACCTGCTCATCGCCGGATACTTCACCGATGAGCCCTTCGCCCAGCAGGAGCCGGAGGTCGTCGACGCCTTCACGGCCGCCATGACGGAGTCCCTCGAACACGCCCAGCAGAACCCCGACGAGGCCCGCGCCATCCTGAGCACCTACACCGAGATCGACGACGAGATCCTCGAGCGCATGGTCATGCCGGAGTTCCCCGCGGAGATCGACCGCGAGTCGCTCCAGCATCTGGCCGACCTCGCTCATGAGCACGGGCTCATCGGAGACGAGCTCGACGTCGCCGAGATCATCCGCTGACACCTGCCGCTGACATCCGCCGCTGACGTCCACGACCGGAGGACCACCACCATGACGACTCGGACGGCCGCGCCGCCGTCGACGACGACGCCTGCCGCCCTTCTCTGAGATCGCCGCCGCGCTCGCCGACAGGATCACCACCGGGGAGTTCTGGACCGCCCTGGGCGACACCCTGGTGACCTGGGCGATCGGATTCTCCATCGCGCTGGTGGCCGGGATCGTGCTGGGCATGGTCATCGGCTCCGTAGGGATCCTGCGGGACGCCACGGCGTCGACCATCGAGTTCCTGCGGCCCATCCCCTCGGTGGCGCTCATCCCCTTGGCGGTGCTGATGCTGGGGACCGGTCGCCCCGGGACCCTGCTGCTGGTGGTCTATGCGACCTTCTGGCAGGTCCTGGTGCAGGTGCTCTACGGGGTTCAGGACGTCGATCCGGTCGCCCGCGATACGGCCCGCTCCTACCGCTTCCGCTTCCTGACCACCGCGCGGACCGTGGTCTGGCCGACCACCCTGCCCTTCGCGATGACCGGATTCCGGCTCGGGGCCACTGTGGCGCTGATCCTCACCATCACCGGGGAGCTCATCATCGGCACCCCCGGGCTCGGACGTCTGCTGGCCGTGGCCCAGCAGTCCGGCCAGGTCTCCTCCATGTACGCCCTGGTCATCGTCACCGGACTGATCGGGGTCCTGGTCAACCTCGGCGCCCGCGCCGTGGAGCGCCGCGTCCTGCACTGGCACTCCTCCGTCCGACGGGAGACCGCGTCATGACCACCACACAGCCTGCGACCGCCCCCGCCCGCGCGACCGCCCCCGCCCCCGCCCGCGCGAGCGGCCTCGCCGCCCTGCGGCGGCTTCCGGTGTGGCGTCGCCTCCTGACGCTGCTGGCGCTGCCGCTGATCCTGGTGGTGATCTGGTGGGTCACCTCGGACCGGGCGGACAGCTTCTTCTACCCGCCGCTGCGCGACATCCTGGCGACCTTCGGACCCACCTGGTTCGAAGGGCGGCTGACCCCCGACGTCGTGCCCTCGCTGGGCCGGCTGCTGGCCGGCTACGCGCTGGCCATGGTGATCGGCGTCGGGCTCGGGACCGCCATCGGTCTCAGCTCCCGGCTGCGGGCCTTCCTGGAGCCGGTGCTGGAGTTCTTCCGCGCCATCCCGCCGCCGGTGATGGTCCCGATCCTCATGCTGTTCCTGGGCATCGGCACCGGCATGAAGGTCTTCGTCATCGCCGCAGGCGCCGTCTGGCCCATCCTGCTGAACACCGTCGAGGGTGTCCGCGGCGTCGACGAGGTGCTGCGGGACACCGCACGGACCTATCGGCTCGGGCGGCTGACCCAGCTGCGCACGCTCGTGCTGCGCGGGGCGACTCCGCAGATCGTCACCGGGGCTCGCCAAGCCTTGTCCATCGCGATCATCCTGATGGTCATCTCCGAGATGTTCGCCGCCCACAACGGCCTGGGCTTCACCATCGTGCAGTTCCAGCGGTCCTTCGCCATGCCGGAGATGTGGACCGGCATCATCCTGCTCGGCCTGGTCGGCGTCGTCCTGTCCGTGCTCTTCCGCATCATCGAAAGGCCCGTGCTCTTCTGGTACCACGGCCAGCGCCAGTCCCACAGGGGAGGAAACTGATGTCCCACTCAGCTCATCGACCGCCGACGGGATCTCCCATGCTGGAGGTCCGGGGCCTCCAGAAGGTCTACCGGTCCGCGTCCGGGGACACCGAGGCGATACGCGACCTGACCTTCGACGCCACGGCGGGGGAGATCGTGTGCATCGTGGGGCCCTCGGGCGCGGGGAAGACCACGCTGCTGCGGTGCATCTCCGGGCTGCTGGCCCCGACCTCAGGAACGGTGACGCTGGAGGGTCACGACGTCTCCGGCCCCCCGCGCGGCATGGCCGTGGTGTTCCAGGAGTACGCGCGCTCCCTGTTCCCGTGGCTGACCGTCGCGCAGAACGTGGAGCTGCCCCTGAAGGAGAAGGGGCTGAAGAAGTCTGATCGGGCCCGGCTGGTCCAGGACTCTCTGGAGGCGGTGGGGCTGGGTGACGTCACGGACTCCTACCCGTGGCAGCTCTCCGGCGGCATGCAGCAGCGCGTGGCCATCGCCCGCGCCGCCGCCTATGAGCCGCACATCCTGCTGATGGACGAGCCCTTCGCGGCCGTGGACGCCCAGACGCGCGCCGATCTGGAGGATCTGGTGCGGGACCTGTGGCAGCGGCTCGGGATCACGCTGCTGTTCGTCACCCATGACATCGATGAGTCCATCTATCTGGGTCAGCGGGTGCTGGTGCTCTCCGCCCGGCCCACGGTGATCCTCGAGGACGTGGCCGTGGACCTCCCCGATGAGCGGGATCAACTGACCACGCGCAACGATCCCGAGTTCGGCCGTCTGCGCACGCATATCTATGACCTCGTCCAGCGGGCCAAGCAGGGGTATCGTCCCGACGAGGAGGCGGCGGAGAGCGCGGTGTGATGACCTCCGCGCCCCGTGGCGCCTCCGGCGGTCCGGCGGGCCCCGAGCGCCTGGGGCTGCTGGTGCTGGCGGTCATCCTGGTGGGGCTGACCCTGCGATCGCCGATCGTCGGAGTGCCCCCGGTGCTGGGCGCCATCGGTGCTGAGCTGGCCTTCAGCTCGACGACGGCGGCGCTGCTGACGTCGCTGCCCCTGCTGGCCTTCGCGCTGCTCTCCCCGGCGGTGCCGCAGCTGATGCGCCGCCTGGGGGTGGACCTGACTCTGCTGCTGTGCCTGGTGCTGCTGGGTGCGGCGATCCTGCTGCGGCCCTGGGTCGGTGCTGCGGGGCTGCTGCTCGGCACGCTGGCCGTCGGGGCGGCGATCACTATGGGCAACGTGGTGATCCCGGTGCTGGTGCGGCGCGACGCCCGGGAGAAGGTGCCGCAGGTGATGGCCGCATCCACCAGTGCCTACGGGCTGGGGCAGGCGGTGGCCGCCGGTGCCGCCGTCCCGGTGGCGGTGCTCGCCGGCTCCAGGGCCGATTCCGGGGCCGGGTGCTGGTGCTCGGGCGGAGGCGGGCGGCGCCGTCTGGCGAGAGCCGGGGGCCTGGTGGCTCGCGGTCTTCTTCGGGATGCAGTCCCTGCTGTTCTACACCGGCGCCACCTGGATGCCCGCGCAGCTGGTGGAGTCGGGCGGGCTCAGTGAGGCCACGGCCGGCACGGCCCTGTCGATCTTCCACGTGATCGGCATCGCCGGGACGCTGCTGGTGCCCTCGATGCTGCGCATCTCCGGGGACGCGCGGATCATCGGAGCGGGAATCGGGGCCGGCTGGTTCCTCTTCTTCGCCGGCCTGCAGACGGTCCCGGAGCTCGGGCCCCTCCTCATGGTGCTGGGAGGTCTCGTGCAGGGGGCGGGCATCGGGCTGTCCCTGACGCTGATCGCCATGCGCCCGGTGGACCTGACCTTCGGCAGGCAGCTCTCCGGCATGGTGCAGGGGGTCGGCTATGCGATCTCCGCGACCGGGCCCGTGCTGGTGGGGGTGATCCACGAGGCCACCCGGTCCGGGTGGTGGGGGACGGGGATGCTGCTGCTGTGCTCGTCAGTGATGGCGGCGGCCGCCTGGCAGGCCGGCAGGAGCACCCCGCTCGGGCCTGAGCCCTGCCCTGATGCATGACCCTGACGTCTGACCCTGTGACATATCGACTGGGGGATCTGGACACGGTTCTGCGGGTCGGCGGGCTATGAGGGTGGGGTGTCAGGACGGGGAGTGAGGGGCGGGGATGAGGGGTTGGCGCGGCGCAGCAGGCGGTCTACACTGGGTGCGAAAAGCGAACACACGTACGCATAGCGAACATCACCGATGGGGTGGACGCGGGCAGGAGCTCTCATGCAGGACGTCATGCAGGATGTCTTCGTCTACGACGGCGTGCGCACGCCCTTCGGCAAGGTCGGCGGTGCCTTGGCCGGGCAGCGCCCGGACGACCTGGCACAGCTGGTCATCAGTGCGCTGGTGGACCGCGCCCCGGAGCTCGATCCTGCCGCGGCCGGAGAGGTCGTAGGCGAGGTCATCCTGGGCAATGCCAACGGCGCGGGGGAGGAGAACCGCAATGTGGCCCGCATGGCGTGGCTGTTGGCGGGTCTCCCTGTGGAGGTGCCGGCCAGCACCGTCAATCGGCTGTGCGGCTCCTCGCTGGACGCGGCGATCGCCGGTGCCCGGCAGATCGCGCTGGGGGAGACCGACGTCGTGCTCACCTGCGGCGTGGAGTCCATGTCCCGGGCGCCGTGGGTGCTGCCCAAGACGGACCGGCCCTTTCCGCTGAAGAACCTCGAAGCCGTCAACACCACGCTGGGCTGGCGGCTGATCAATGAGCGGATGCCCGCCGAGTGGACCGTCTCCCTGGGGGAGGCCACCGAACGGCTGCGCGAACGCCACGGCATCAGCCGTGAACGGCAGGACGCCTTCGCCGTCGACTCCCACGCCCGGGCCGGTCAGGCCTGGGCGGAGGGCCGCTATACCGAGATGGTCGTCGAGGTCCCCGGCGTGGACCTTCCCCGGGACGAGACCATCCGCGACGGCGTGACTCCCGAGTCGCTGGCCGGGCTCAAGACGGTCTTCCGGCGCGACGACGGCACAGTGACCGCCGGCAACGCCTCACCCATGAACGACGGCGCCTCGGCGGCCTGGCTGGGCTCGGCCCGCGGCGGGGAGCTGCTGGGGCTCACCCCGCAGGCGCGCATGGCCGGATGGGGCACCGCCGCGAATGAACCGCAGTTCTTCGGCTATGCCCCGGTGGAGGCGGCGGATCGGGCACTGGCGCGGGCCGGGATCGACTGGGCCGACGTCGGCGCCGTGGAGCTCAACGAGGCCTTCGCCGCCCAGTCCCTGGCCTGCCTGGATGCTTGGGGCTTCGGAACGGCGCATGATCCGGCGATCGTCAATGCCTGGGGCGGCGCGATCGCCATCGGGCATCCGCTCGGCGCCTCCGGCACTCGGGTGCTGGCCACGTTGGCCCGGCGAATGCAGGCCGAGGGCGTCCGGTGGGGCGTGGCGGCGCTGTGCATCGGAGTGGGCCAGGGGATTGCTGTCGTGCTGGAGCGCGCGGACTGAGCTGTGCTGGAGAACGCTGACGGAGGAGGACGAGGATGATCATGATCGCGGAGGATGCCGCCGAGGCGGTGGGCCAGGTGCAGGACGGATCCACGGTGCTGCTGGGAGGGTTCGGCAACCCGGGGCAGCCCATGGAGCTGATCGACGCGCTGCTGGACTCCGGCGCAGGGGACCTGACCGTGGTGAACAACAACGCCGGACAGGCCGACGCGGGACTGGCGCTGCTCATCAAGGAGCGGCGTGTGGCGAAGATGATCTGCTCCTTTCCCCGGCAGTCGGACTCGTGGCACTTCGATGAGGCCTACCGGGCCGGGGAGATCCAGCTGGAGCTGGTCCCCCAGGGGAATCTGGCGGAACGGCTGCGGGCCGCCGGGGCCGGCATCGGGGGGTTCTTCACCCCCACCGGGTACGGCACCGTGCTGGCTGAGGGCAAGGAGACCCGCGTCATCGAGGGGCGCGGCTATGTGCTGGAGCAGCCGTTGCCCGGGGACATCGCGCTGATCAAGGCGCTGCGCGCCGACGAGGCCGGAAACCTGGTCTACCGGAAGACGGCCCGGAACTTCGGGCCGGTCATGGCCGCCGCCGCCGCCCACACTGTGGTCCAGGTGGATGAGGTCGTGCCGGTGGGCGGCATCGATCCCGAGCATGTGATCACCCCGGGCATCCACGTGGACACCGTCACCGTCATCCCGACCGCCTCCGGAGAGGCCGCCCTGAAGGAGATCGCATGACCGCGCAGCAGAGCACCGGTACCCAGCCCTCAGCCCGTCTGGGCCGGGACGACCTCGCCCGGCTGATCGCCTCCGACATCGCCCCGGGGTCCTATGTGAATCTCGGCATCGGGCAGCCCACTCTGGTCGCCGACTACCTGACCCCAGAGAGCGGGGTCACCCTGCACACCGAGAACGGGATGCTCGGCATGGGGGCGCAAGCTCACGGCGAGGATGTGGACCCCGATCTCATCAACGCCGGAAAGATCCCTGTCACCGAACTGCCTGGGGCCAGCTACTTCCACCACGCCGACTCCTTCGCCATGATGCGTGGCGGGCACTTGGACGTCTGTGTGCTCGGCGCCTTCCAGGTCTCCGCCGCAGGCGACCTGGCCAACTGGTCCACCGGGGCCCCGGAGGCGATCCCCGCCGTCGGCGGCGCCATGGACCTGGCCGCGGGCGCGAAGCAGGTCTTCGTGATGATGACGCTCTTCGCCAAGGACGGCTCGCCCAAGCTGGTGCCGGAGTGCACCTATCCGGTGACGGGGCTGGGCTGCGTGACCCGGGTGTACACGGACCACGGGGTGTTCCTGCTGGACCGCCGCTCGGACGGGAGCGTCCGGCTGGTCCTGCGCGAAGCGCGCGGTCTCAGCGTGAACGAGCTGCGGGAGCGGCTCGAGGTGCCCTTCGACGTCGCCGAATGAACCTGGGCGGCATCGAGTGGCGGGCGTCATCGAGTGGCCATGAACCCCGGCATCTCGACCCGATCTGCGGCGTGGCATCGGGCAGATGGCGGGATTCGTGGCCACTCGATGCTCAGTCCCCGCCGAGCTCCCCGCCGAGCTCCTCGGCGATGACCTGCTGGCCGATGCCGAAGGCGACGTTCGCCGCCGGCACGGAGCAGTAGATGGCCGCCTGGAGGAAGACCTCCTTGATCTCGTCGGCAGTCATGCCGTTGCGCAGGGCGGCGCGGATGTGCATCTCCAGCTCCTCCCAGTAGCCGCCGGCGATCATGGCGGTCAGCGTGATGGCTGAGCGTGTGGTGCGCGGCAGACCTGGGCGGGTCCAGATGCTGCCCCAGGCGTAGCGGGTGATCAGCTCCTGGAAGTCCTCGGTGAAGGCGTCCTTCTTCGCCTCGGCGCGGTCCACATGCGCATCCGAGAGCACCTCGCGGCGCACCTCCATGCCGGCGGCGTAGGGGTCTTCAGCGGGCGTGGGGCGGGGGTCAGTCATCGAGCAGCTCCTCCAGGAGTCGGGCCGTGGCCTCGGGGGCCTCGGCGGGGGCCAGGTGTGCGACGTCGGGCAGCGTCACCGCCCGCACCGGTACGGAGCCTGCCGCCGCGCCGTCGGCGATCACCGCGGCATCTGCCGGCGGACACACGGTGTCCTCGGCGCCGTTGATCACCAGCAGGGGACGGGTGAACCGGTCCAGACGGCCGGTGAGGTCATGGGTGCCCAGGGCGTGGCAGGCGTGGGCGTAGCTGTGGCGGTCGGCGTGCTGCAGGGACTGCAGCAGGGACGTGGCCACCCGGGGGTGCTCGGCCATGAACCCGGGGGCGAACCACCGCTGGGCCGAGCCCTCCACCATCGTGGGGGTCCCCGCCTGGGCCACGAGCTCGGCCCGCTCGGCCCAGCCCTCCGGGGTGCCGATCCGGGCGGCGGTGCAGATCGCGGCCAGCCGGTCGATGCGGGTCCCCGGCCGCTGGGCCAGGGTCAGCGTGGTGGCTCCACCGATGGACACCCCGGCGGCCAGCACCGGGGTCGACGACGGCACTCCGTGTTCGGCGACCACTCCCGCCAGGACCTCCTCCACGCCGTCGGCCAGGTCCTGGAGGGTGTACGGACCGTCGGAGGGCCGGCTCGCCCCGTGGCCCGGCAGATCCCAACCGATGACGACGAACTGTTCCTGCAGGTGAGGCACCGCGGGCCCCCAGAGCGCCGAGACGCTCGTGCCCAACGACGGGCCCACCAGCAGCAGCGGGCGCTCGCCGGAGGCCAGGTCCTCGATGCGGCTGGCAAGCAGGGTCGGGGTGAGGGTGAGGGTGCTGCGCGGATGCGTCATCGGGTCTCCCAGTGGTGGCCGGTTGGTCTGTGGTGTGTGTGCCGGGTGGTGCGATGCCGAGGCGTCGCGGCCTTGGCGTCAGGGGGAGAGCCCCGCCCGCAGCTCGGCGAACCGAGCCCGTGCGGCGTCGATCAGCTGCGCCGAGCGGCCCAGGTACCGGTGAGGGTCCAGCGTCTCGGTCAGCTCGCCGTCGCTGATCGTTTCGGCCGGGAGCTCCTCCCGCAGCCGGACGGTCAGGTCGACCTCCTCACGCGCAGCCTCCGCCAGCAGCGCCTTCAGCACGGCCGGTCCGCCCGGGTGAGCGTCGCCCAGTCGGGCCAGGAGTCGCTCGCCGAGCACCCCCGGGCCTGCGGCGTCCAGGTTCTGACGCATCGCCGCCGGGAACACCTGAAGGCCCTCGCACAGCTCTGCGGCCCGGGCGGCCGCGCCCCCGCTGAGGCGCAGCAGCTCGGTCAGGGCCGGCCATTCGGCGTGCCAGGCGCCGTCGGGGCGCTCGTCCACGGCGGCGCCGGCGGCCTGGTGGAGCGTGGCCAGATGTCCGGGTCCGGCCAGGGCGGCGGAGCGGATCAGCACCGAGAGCACCGGATTCTGCTTCTGCGGCATCGCGGAGGAGCCTCCGCGGCCTGGGGCGGAGGGCTCGCGCAGCTCTCCGATCTCCGGGCGCTGCAGGGTCAGCACGTCGGAGGCCAGAGTGCCCAGCGCGGCGAGGGCCTCGGCTGCGGCGGAGGCCGCCTGCAGCACCGGGCCACGGCGGGTGTGCCAGGGCATGGCCGGGAGCGCCAGGCCCAGCTTCTCGGCCAGCCGGGCGGTCAGCTCCTCGGCGCGGGCGGGGGAGCCGGCGAGCTCCACCAGCGCGGCCTGGGTTCCGACGGCCCCGCCCCACTGCAGGGGGGCGGCACCGGCGGCGACATGCAGGTTCTCGGCGGCGTCGCTGAGCGCGGCCAGCCATTGGGCGGCGCGGAGCCCGAAGACGGTGGGCAGCGCGGGCTGGGTCAGCGACCGGGCGACGGCGAGCGTCTCCCGGTGGGCGTCCGCCGTCCGGCTCAGCACCTCCCCGGTGCGAAGCAGATCCGTCACGACCTGGTCGATCACCCGACGCACCACCAGCATCAGGGCGGTGTCCAGCACGTCCTGGCTGGTGGCTCCGCGGTGCAGCGCGGCATCCGTGGCTCCGCGCTCGGCCAGCAGCCGGCGCACCTCGGCGAGCAGTGGGATCACCGGGTTGCCGCCGCCGGTGGCGGCCTCGGCCAGCACCGCCGGGTCCGGATGGGCTGCCATGTCCCGGCTCAGTTCCCGCAGTGCGTCCGCGCTCTGCGCCGGAGCGAGTTCCGCCTCGGCCAGCACCTCGCCCCAGGTCGCCTCCACCTCCAGCAGCGCGGCGACGACGGCGGCGTCGGAGGTCATCGACGCCGCGGCGGTCCCGGCCCAGGCTGGGTTCAGCAGGCCGTGCTGCCCGGTCGCGGGCCCAGCAGAGTGTTGGTGCAGGGGAGATGTCATGGACACCATCGTGTCAGTCCACCGGGCCGGTGACCTGTGGGGTGTTCGGGTAGCTCAGGAAGACCGTCTCGTCCTGGCCTTGGAACCGGATGTCGAAACGCAGGCCGCCGTCGTCGTCGCGGGCGGCGATCAGCGTGTGGCGTCGGTCCTCCGGCACGGAGGCCAGCAGGGGGTCGGCGGCCAGGGCGTCGGTGTGCTCCGGCAGGTACGCGCGGGTGAAGAGTCGGTCCATCAGTCCGCGGGCGAAGACCGTGACCAGGATGAACGGTGCCGCACCGGCCGACGTCGGGCCCGGCTCCACAGTGGTGAAGCTGTAGTGGCCCACTGCGTCCACGGCGGCCCGGCCCCACCCGGTGAAGGTGTGGCCGTCACGGTGCAGGGAGCCCGGCTCGGCAGGGATGCGGCCCTCGCCGTCGGGCTGCCAGATCTCGATCAGCGCGTCCGGGACGGGGGCGCCGTCGCCGTCGTAGACGGTGCCGTGCAGCCGCACCGCCTGCGGGTGGGAGCGGTCCACCAGATCCGGCCCGCCCTCGTAGGGCAGCGCGAAGCCGAAGAAGGGGCCCACCGTCTGGGCGGGGATGGGGGTCAGGTCGCCGGGGGTGCGGGCCATGATCAGTGCTCCTCCTGCTCGGACCAGGTGCGGTTGCTGCCGGACAGGACGATGTCCCAGCGGTAGCCGGTGTTCCATTCGTGCTGGGACACCGAGTGGTCGTACTCGGCCACCAGGCGGTCGCGCGCCTTGGGGTCCGTGATGGACTGGTAGATGGGGTCCAGGTCGAAGATCGGGTCCCCGGGGAAGTACATCTGCGTGACGATCCGCTGGGTGAAGTCGGTGCCGAACATCGAGAAGTGCAGATGCGCCGAGCGCCAGGCGTTGTGGTGGTTCTTCCACGGGTAGGGCGCCGGCTTGATGGTGGTGAACGTGTATTCCCCGTTCGGGCCCGTCAGTGCGCGGCCGACGCCGGTGAAGTTGGGGTCCAGCGGGGCGGGGTGCTGGTCCCGCTTGTGCATGTACCGGCCGGCGGCGTTGGCCTGCCACATCTCGATCAGCTGATTCGCCACGGGGCGGCCGTCGCCGTCGAGCACCCGCCCGGTGACGACGATGCGCTCTCCGATGGGCTCACCGTGGTGCTGGATGGTCAGGTCCGCCTCCAGCGGGGAGACGTCCTGGTGGCCGAAGGCCGGGCTGTGGAGCTCGATCTCCTCGGGGTCGGCGTGGTGCAGCGACTTGGTGGGGTGGCGCAGCAGCGAGCTGCGGTAGGGCGGGAAGTTCAGCCGGGCGCTGGTCTCCTCCCCGTCAGTGGCCTTGCGCGATTCGTAGTCGCGGTGGATCTGGGCGATCTCGGCGTCGATCTCCTCCTGGGAGGCCGCCGCCGCATCCGGATCGGTGGGCTTCTCCGCCATGGATCCGCTCCTTCGCAGGTGAGACCGAGCGCTCCCTCAGGATGCCGGTGGGGACGGGTGCGTCCTCAGTCTGCGGGGCTCTCCGGGGACCGCACCACGGGTGTCTCATTCAATGGCACGGTCGGCTGGGGCATGGCGCGGCTGATGCCGCGGGCGGCGGTCTGCAGCGCCATGAGGAACTGCGGGATCTCGGGCGAGTCCCGCGGTACGACGACGGTCAGCGCGGCCAGTGCGCGTCCGCGAGGGTCCAGCACCGGCACGGAGAGCCCTGCGGTCTCGGTGTTGATGACGCCCACCAGCAGTGCGTGGCTCCGCCGGCGGGCCTCGGCGAGCTCCCGGCGCAGCTCCGGCCGGGCCGTCTCCGCGCGGTCCCCGTGCTCGCCCCACCAGCGCTCGGCGGAGCGCTGAGGTGCGAAGGCCAGCAGCACATGCCCCATGGAGGTCAGATGCGCCGGCATGGTGGTCGCCACCTCCGCCGGGTTGGCGACGGCACCGTGCCGAGAGAGCCGCTCGACGATCAGCGCACCATCGTCGGCGAGCACCGAGAGCTGGGTGGTCTGCCGGACCACCGCATTGACGTCCTGCATGTACGGCAGCGCCGCGGTGCGCAGCTCCCGGTGGATGGGGGCGTGCTGGGCGATCTCCCACACCCGGCGCCCGACGACGATCTCCCCGCCGTCGGTGAGCGCCAGCAGGCCGCGCGTGCGCAGCTCCCGGATGAGCCGGTAGCCGGTGGTCCGGGGCAGGCGTGCGGCGGCGACGAGGTCGCCCGGGGTCTGGGCCGGCTGCTCCTCCAGGGCGGCGAACAGTCGCATCACACGGTCCAGGACGGCGTCGCCGCTGGGGGAGTTGGCCATGGGATCAGGGTATCGGTACCCTTCGTCGCGAGCGGAGAAGTATCGGCAGAGTGACCCGAGGCCGGGAAGCCAGATGCCATTGAATGAGGGATCCTCGTGTTGCTGGGACAGAGTGATTGCCACCACGGGGATCCCAGAGTGATCCCACTGACTCTCGATGAGAAGGAGCGCCCCGATCGCCGACCTGACAGGCCCACGTTCACCACTGTGCGCCGTGGGTGCGCATGCTGCAGATCGCGACGCACGGGATCGAGAGGGAAACAGGCGAACGGCGTTGATGCCACCCAGAGGACGCAGCGATCGGGCCCTGGCTGAACTGGTGCGCACCCGCATTTCGGGCACTGCGTGGAGGCGCTCATGGGCCGGCAGCGCGGGCCACGGTGAGCAGGCTAATCCACCATCGAGGGCAGCCAGAGGACGATCTCCGGGAAGGCGAAGAACAAGATGAGAATCCCGATCTCCAGGACCACGAACGGCCAGACCCCGCGGAAGACCTCGACCACTGACACTCGTGCCGTACCCGCGACGACGAAGCAGTTGATGCCCACCGGTGGGGTCACCATTCCGATCTCGATGAGCTTGACGATCATGATTCCCAGCCAGATCCCGTCGAAGCCCATGGACATCGCCACCGGATAGATCAGCGGCACGGTGATCACCAGGATCGCGATGGACTCCAGCGCCATCCCCAGCGGGATGAGGAAGGCCAGCAGCGTCGCCAGGATCAGCCAATCCGGCAGATCCAAGGCGGTCACCGAGTCGGTCAGCGACTGGGGCACCTGGGCGACGACGAAGAACAGTGAGAGCAGTGCAGAGCTGACGATGATCGCGAACACCATGCTGGTGGTCTTCGCCGTCTCCTTCAGCGCCTCCACCACTTCGAAGGCGACGCCTCGCACACCCTCCCCGCGGAATTCCAGGACCACCATCGCCAGCGCGGTCAGCGCGCCGATGGCAGCCGACTCCGTGGGCGTGAAGAGGCCGGTGTAGATTCCGCCCATGATGATGACGAAGATGATGGCCAGGCGTACCAGCCCTCGCCACGGCAGCGGGTCGGAGTCCTGAGCTGCACGACTCCTGGTGATCTCTTCATCGATCCCGCCGGAGAGGTCGTCCACCAGCTTGGCGCCTCCGCCGCCCGCCGCAGCGGGAACCTTCGCCAGCCGTTGAGTGCGAATCAGGATATAGGCGGAGTAGACCACCGCAGAGAGGACCCCGGGGATGATGCCGGCCGCCAGCATCCGGGCGATGGACTCGCCTGTCAGGATCGCATAGAGAACCAAGAACAGACTGGGCGGGATCATCGCGCCCAGCGTCCCGGCCACGGCAACCAGAGCCCCAGCCAGGCTCACCGGGTAGCCGGCCTTGCGCATCTCTCCGATGGACAGCTTGGACATCGTCGCCGCCGTGCCGATGCTCGATCCCGACACTGCGGCGAATCCTGCACAGGCGGCCACGGTGGAGATCCCTAATCCCCCCGGAAGGCGGGTGAAAGCCCTGC
The DNA here is from genome assembly GCF_039534665.1 of Nesterenkonia aethiopica. Classification (NCBI taxonomy): domain Bacteria; kingdom Bacillati; phylum Actinomycetota; class Actinomycetes; order Micrococcales; family Micrococcaceae; genus Nesterenkonia; species Nesterenkonia aethiopica. The sequence continues at coordinate 103,867 of NZ_BAAAVT010000005.1, forward strand.
GGGCGACGATGAAGACCTGCTCCGCGATTTTCGCCCGCACGGCGAAGACCCCCAGCAGGATGAACATCGGGATGATCGTCAGCGAGAAGGTGTGGGCCTGCTCAAAGGAGGCCGCTGCCATCGAACTGGTCACGAATGTCTCGTTGCGTAGCATTAGCAGGCCGACTGCTCCTGAGGCCGCCAGCGCGAGCCAGACCGGCATCCGGGCCAGTAGCAGTACCGCCATGAGGAGCAGGACAAGGGCGACCACGAATTCGCTGTTCACGCTCCAGTCTCCTTCCAGGCCTGTCCGTCCGCACCGGAGGGGTTTGGTGCGGAGATGACTTCCTGATCGGGTGGGTCCGGTTCGTCGTCCTCACCTAGCAGCGGCTCGTTGCGGAACGAGAGATAAGCGTTGATCAGCGCGATGATGAGGAAAGAGAGGTATCCGACGACGATCAGCCATCGGGCAGGCCAGACGGGCCAGTCCATCATGCCCGCCTGGATCTCTCCGATTTCCGTGCTCTGTATAGCGCGTTCGGTGGTAGCCACGAGCAGCCAGACCACCATCGTCGCCGAGGCCGTCCAGACCACCCCCGCGAGCCGGCGGGCCGCTCCGAGGGGAAGTTTGGAGGTGAGCAGGTCCACAGAGACGTGCGCATTGGTCGCTCCTGCATAGGCCAAGCCGAGGAAGACACAGGCCACCAGGGCCGACTCGCTCATCTCCAGGAGCCCGGCCACGGAGCGGCCTGCGACATTGCGGTTGATGACATCAGCCGTGGTCGCCACCATGATGGTGATCGTCGCCAAGGAGGCGAGGGCTGCCAGCGGTGCGGAGATGCCACGGGCGATCCGTCGCAAGAGTCTGGAGAACTGTTGAGGTGCGGGGGTATCCATACAGTGGGTGCTCGCCTTCCTTGTGCGTCACTGACGCTCGGCGCAGGCGATGGTGGGGTCCTGCTCCACCTCGCCCTGGTACTCGTCGAGCTTCTCCTTATAGGCCTCCAGGTACCCTTCGGGGTCCTCGAGGCCGTCTCGTTCGGCTTCCTCGATCCAGAGCTCCTCGAGGCTGGTTCCCAGCTCGTCGCTCCAGCGCTGAGCCTCCTCCTCGTCCCACTGAGTGATCTCGCCGATCGTCTCCAAGGAACGGTCACAGATGTCTGTGAGGACCTCGGTGTTGATGCGGGCCGCTTCGTTCCGGTTGAACTCCTCGGTCACCTCGTCGACTACCTCACGCAGGTCGTCTGGGAGCCCGTCGTAGACATCCTGATTGATCCACATGCCGATCGTCGTGTAAGTGCCCACCCCGGGATCTGTCCATTTCGGAAGGACGTCCTTGAGCTGATAGGCGATGAGTCCGTCCAGCGGGAATCCTGCGGCGTCGGCCACTCCCCGTTCGATGCCCTCGTAAGTCTCAGGCGCAGTGAGCGAGATCGGGCTCGCTCCGGCGGCCTCGACCGCATGGTGTGCGTACTGGCCGGCCATGCGCAGGCGGAGTCCCTCCAGGTCGTCCAGTGAGCTGAGCTCCGTGTCTCCACCCAGCAGAAGGCGGCCTGGAGGAACGTGGGCGATCATGCGCAGCCCGTTCTCGTCCCAGAGCTGGGCGGCGCCTTCATGCTCAGTGCTCAGATCGTAGATCGCGTTGGTGACAGCGAAGCTGTTGGGGTTGAGGAAGGGAATGCTAGCAACCGAGGCCATCGGGAACAGCTGAGAGGAATAGTCCGTGAGGGTCTGGCCAACATCCGCCCGCCCGTCACGGACACATTCTGGGATCTCCGAGCTGCTGCAGAGAGAGTCCCCTGCCGCGACGTTGAAGGTCAGCCGTCCGTCGGTACGCTCTTCGATCTCCTGGTACCACCAGTTTCCCATGTACTCGCTGATGCTCTCGGGAGTGGCCCACGAGGCGACATTGAGCTCGATATTCTCCTCGCCTGACTCTCCGCCACAGGCGGTCAGTGCCAGGGACGCCACGGCCCCTGCTACGGCGCTCTTCCTCATGATTCTTCGCGAATTGGTGTTCATCCGAATTTCTCCCTCCACTAGGTGAGTGCGAGGCTCACGAGACGTGCGCGTCGATGAGCACGGGCCCTTCGCTCTCAAGTGCTTCTCGGTAGGCATGGTCAAAGTCATCGAGCGTGGAGACCCGCTGCGCGGGGACCCCGTAACCCTCCGCGATGGCGACCACGTCGATGCCCTTCACGTCGAGCCCGGGCATGTTGACGGCCCCCATTCGCCGGGAGAATCCCTTCAGTGCTCCATAGCCGGAGTTGTTGACGATGACGAAGACCGTCCGGGTTCGCCTCTGGGCTGCCGTGTACAGCGCTGAGACTCCGTAGTGGAGCGACCCGTCTCCGACTGTCGCGACGATCGTCTTGTCCGGCGCCCCGAGCGACATGCCTACGGCGGCCGGGATGCCGAACCCCAGGCCACCCGAGGCAGGGAAGTGGTACATCCCGGGCCGGTCGATGACGATGCGTTCCAGATAGTCCAGATCCAGAGTGGTGGTCTCGTTGACGTAGGCGACGGTCTCGTTCAGATGGGTGTTGAGCACCTCCAGCAGCTGAGTTCCCGTCATCGTCTCGTCGGTCTCTCCTTCAGGGGTGCGCTGGGGCTTCTCCCTTTCCCTTGGCCGGCGCTTCCCCTGGTCCTCGGCTGTCTCGGCCAACGTCGTGAGAGCGGCGCCGACCTCCGTGAGCAAGGACGTCCCGAACGGGGCCCGTGAGGCTTCCCTGGGGTCCTGGGTCAGGTGGAACACCGTGGTGCCGGCTGTCAGGTAGTTGCTCGGCTCCCAGCGGTGGTAGCGGAAGAGCCCGGCTCCCACCACCAGCACGAGGTCATGCTTCGCGAGTCGGTCCCTCACCGAGCGGATGCTCGGGACGAGAACGCCCTTGTAGTTCGGGTGCCGGGTGGGGAAGGGGGCACGTGAGGGTGAGGGCGCGACGAACACTGAGGCGTCGGTCTTCTCAGCCAGGCGGACTGCGGCGCCGAAGATCTCCGGATCGTCCACGGCGGCCGCGTCGACCTGCGGTCCCAGGACGATAGCCGGGGCTCGGGAGGAGTTCAGCGCGCTGGTCACCTCGGCCAGAGACTCTGGATCAGGCGTCGCGCCAGCGCGTACTGATCGCCCTGCGAGCAGCTTGTCGTCGTCAAGGGCCGGCAGCGCCCAGTCATCTAGCGGCACAGAGACATAGACGGGACCGCGGGGCTGCGTCTCGGCCTCGAAGAAGGCCTGGGACAGCGTCCTCGGCACGTCTTCGGCCGCCAGAGGTTCATGGGAGTATTTGACCAGCGGAGCAGGCAGGATGGAAGCATCTGCGCTGCCCAGCATGACCTCCTGGCCCACGGTCCGTCTCACCTGCTGGCCCGCCAGGATGACGAGAGGGACGTGTCCATACCGGGCGTTGGTCAGCGCGCCCATGGCATTCCCGCTCCCCGAGGCCGCATGGAGGTTGACGAGGGCAGGCTTCCCCGTGGCACGGCTGTATCCCTCAGCCATTCCGACGACCACCTGCTCGTGCAGCCCCAGGATGAAGTCGAAGTCCTCCGTAAGTCCCGCAAGAAACGGGATCTCATTGGAGCCAGGGTTGCCGAAAATCTTGGTGACCCCGTGTCTGCGGAATACCTCGAGGGTGGACTCAAGGACGGTGTGCTGCGCCAATCGGATGCCTTTCTGCCCTGCGTGTTCCATTGGAAACGTGACCGAGCAAAAGGTTCGGCACGCAAGAACACCGTATGTGACGTGAATCGCACGGATCTAATGAATGATTTCGAGTGAACCTATAGATAGCGTCTATACATTCACTCGTCGGAGGCGCATCCCCGGAAGTGCAGCGGCGGGTGCTCAAATCAGGCGCATGCGGGCCCTCACCACGTCACACAGAACGTCGAGGTGCGGTGTACGGATGCCCAGCCTGCGGGCTTGTGCCGCGACCGCACCGCCGATGGCATCCACCTCGGTCTCCCGCCCTGATTCAAGGTCGGCCAGCATCGAGGTCTTATGGCTTCCGTGTTCTTCGTAGGCCCGCTCGATCTGCGCACGTACCCCGTGGTCATCTACATCCACGTCGAGGCCGTGGGCGACCGCCAATGCCTCTTCCAGTACCGCATCGGCTAGCTTTCGGGCTGACTGCCCCTCCTTGACGGCGCCCACCGTGAGCCCTGTCGCGGCACTGACGGTATTGAGGACCGTATTGAAGATCAGCTTCTCCCACACAGGGATCATCACGCGTGGATGCGTCAGGGTCCTCAGGCCGGCGGCCATCAGCATGGCGGCCGCGGACTCAGCCGCCCGGCGGGCGTGGGGAGCGTCCCCCAGGGGGCCGAGCACGATCCGCCCCTCCTCCGAGGAGATGACACGACCTGGAGCGGTCTGATCTGCGGGATACGTCGTCACGCCCATCAGTACTCGTTCACGGCCCACCAGCTCGGCAAGGGGCTCCTCGTTGCCCAGTCCGTTTTGCAGCGTGAGGGCGTACGTCTTCGGGGAAGCCAGATGTCGGATTGAGTCCACGGCGGCCCGAGTATGGACGCTCTTGGTAAGGAGGATGATCAGTTTCGCCGGCCCTTCGGCTTCTGCCGCAGGGGACGCCCGCACAGAGATGCTGCGCTCCCCCTTCTCCGTGCGCACCCGGAGGCCCTCTGACTCGATGTGGTGGATCAGGTGCTCGGAGACATCGATGAGCACCACCTCAGAGCCTGCGTCGGCAAGGCGTGCCCCGATGAGCTGCCCCATGGCCCCCGCGCCGACGATCGCGATATCCATTATTGTCTCCTCTCATCGGACGACGTACTGCTGGCGGAGTGCGCCTCCACTTCGGGAGGGCAGGTCTGCGGCGGAGGGATGGCCCGGAGCTCCTCGACCGCCCACTGCGCGAACCATGCCCCAGCAGGCGACGTGGGATGGGCTGCAGTATGGGCGCGGACGGTGGCGGTGAAGGATTCCCTGGGGAGCGCCCAGGCGTCGAGGTCCCATCCGGCCGACCACATCTCCACGAGCGCCAGCGGTACATATGCCACTAATTCTGTTGTCGCGACGATCGCCGGAATCGCGGAGAATGCGGGAAGCAGGACGGAGCCGACCGCGGGGGGTGGCATCAGGGACTCGACGAGGGTGTGCCCGATTGAGTTCTTCGCGATCACCCGGGGCAGGGAGGCCAGCTCGTCGAGCGTGGGTGACTGGAAGCCGAATCTGCTCCGCCGCGCGACGCAGCAGTACGAGTCGGTGCGCACCGTCGTTGACTTGAGCGCGCCCTTGATGTGGGTCGAGGAGACAGCGAGGTCGACCTGACCCTCTTCCAGCTCACCGGGGGCGGTGTCTACATCGAGATTCACGACGTCGACCTTGCTCAGAGGCGCTATGGCTGAAAGCTCGGCGATCAGTGTCGGGAGAAAGAGCAGCTGCCCTACATCGGTCAGGGCGAGTCTGAATGTCTCTCGCGTGTTCTGCGGATCGAAAGCGGAGAGCCTGCTGACCGCCGCCTCGGCCTTCGCTGGGAAATCGCCCATCTCTTCATAGAGCAGCACCGCCGCTCTGGTCGGCACGATCCCACGTCCTTCACGGACGAACAGTGCATCTCCCGTCTCCCGCCGGAGGCGGTTCAGAGCATGGGTTACCGAAGGTTGTGACATGTGAAGGCGACTGGCAGCAGCCGTTACGGTGCCTTCCTCGTACACCGTGACGAAGACCCGGATCAGATTCAGATCCATCATCACCTCGCGTCTCATTGCAGCCTCGGTGTCATCGACTCGGAATGCTCACCGGCTTCATCGGCGGCCCAGCTCCTGGCCGACTCCTCGCTTCTGGCTTGCCCCGAGGTCAGCAGAAGCGGCGTCAGCGCCACGTTTACGGTCGCACGAAAGCCATGCAGGCACCTTAGGTCTCTCATTCAATGGGACTGCTGTGGCTTGGGCTACATGACTCCGGCCACACTGAGGGAGGCATTCGAGCGGAGGGCCGCCATCCAAGCAGCGGCGTGAGTGGAGAGCGAGGGAGCGGATGGATCAACAGACCAGCCGAGTCGACGTCGGCATCGTCGGCGGCGGACCCGCCGGCCTGATGACCGCGCTGCTGCTCAAGCGGCGCGGCATCAGCGCCGCTGTCGTCGAACGCCGCAGTCAGGAGGCCATCCGCACCACCCAGCGAGCGGGCATCCTAGAGGCGCCCACGGTGGACATGCTGGTCGACGCCGAGATCGGCTCCCGGGTGCTGACCGAGGGGCACGAGCACGAGGGCACGGTGCTCAGCTTCGACGGCGTCCAGCACCGCATCGACTTCCAGGAGTTGGTGGGCCGTTCGGTGTGGCTCTACCCGCAGAACGAAGTGTTCCGTGACCTGGCCACCGCCTGGCAGGCCGAAGGCGGCGAGATCCACTGGGAGGCCGACGACGTCGCCGTCGAAGGGCTCGAGTCGGAGGCCCCGGTGATCACCTTCACCGATGCCGCCGGAGAGCCCGGGCGCATTGAGGCGCAGCTGATCGTCGGCGCTGACGGGTCCCGATCCATGTGCCGGAGGCTGATCCCCGACGAGGTGCGCACCGACTACTTCACCAGCTACCCGTTCGCCTGGTTCGGGATCCTCTGCGAGGCCCCGCCGACCGCTCCGGAGCTGATCTACGCGAACTCCGAGGTCGGGTTCGCGCTGATCTCCCAGCGCAACGAAGACATCACCCGGATGTACTTCCAGTGCGATCCGGACACCGATCCGGAGTCCTGGAGCGAGGAGGCGATCTTCGACCACATCCAGCAGGTCCTCGGCGGCGAGGAGGTCGTGCAGCTCAAGCGCGGACGGATCATCGAGAAGACCGTGCTGCCGTTCCGCTCCTACGTGTGCGACCCGCTGACCCACGGCCGGCTCGTGCTCGCCGGCGACGCCGGCCACACCGTCCCGCCCACCGGCGCCAAGGGGCTCAACCTCGCCTTCTCCGACGTGCGCGCCCTGGTGCCGCGCATCGTCGAGTTCCTCGAAGGGCTGACGGGCGGGGAGGGGCTGACGGCTGGGGCCGACGACGTCGGGTCGGGCCCTGGTGCCCCCGCGGACCTGACCGCGCCGCTGCGGCGCTACTCCGCCACCTCGCTGGATCGGGTGTGGAAGGCCCAGAACTTCTCCTGGTGGGCCACCAACCTGCTGCACCGCGCGCCAGACGAGGACGAGTTCGCCCACCACCGGCGCCGCGGCGAGTTCCGGGCGATCACCGGATCCGTCCATGGCCAGGCCTACTTCGCGGACTCCTACACCGGCTGGGCAGGCGACCGGCACGACTGAGGCCGACTCGGCTGAGGACGACCGCACCGAGACTGAACTCCCAGAAGACTGCGACGAGACGACGGCACTGGCATGACCGAACAGATGACGGAGGCACCGATGACACTGCTGGACACCACCACATGGACAGGCAAGATCCACTCCACGAGCTGGCGCGACGGATCGGACGGAGCGATCACCGTGCGCGAGCCGGCCACCGGCGAGACCCTCGGCACCGTAGGCGGGGCGTCGCGGGAGGACGTGCTCGCCGCCTCCCGGGCGGCCTCCGCGGCGCAGAAGGAGTGGGCGGCCCGCAGCCCCCGGGAGCGTGCGGCTGTGCTGCGCCGGGCCGGTCAGCTCTTCGAGGAGCACGCCGAGGAGATCGGCTCCTGGATCATCTCCGAGACCGGAGCCATCCCGCCCAAAGCCGGGCTCGAGACCACGATCGCCGCCGATGAGTGCTACGAGGCCGCCGGGCTCCCCACCCACCCGCAGGGTGAGGTGCTGGCCACCAACGACGACCGCTGGTCCCAGGCCCGACGCCGCCCCGCCGGCGTCGTGTCGGTGATCGCGCCCTTCAACTTCCCGCTCATCCTCTCCATCCGCGCTGTGGCGCCGGCCCTGGCGCTCGGCAACGCCGTGCTGCTGAAGCCTGACCCCCGCACTTCGGTGTCCGGAGGTGTGGTGCTGGCCCGCATCTTCGAGGAGGCCGGGCTGCCCGAGGGGCTGCTGCACCTGCTGCCCGGCGGCCGGGAGACCGGCTCCGCCGTCGTCGAGGCCCCGGAGGTGCGCGTGGTCGCCTTCACGGGTTCCACCGAGGCCGGACGGTCCATCGGGGAGAGCTGCGCCCGGCTCCTGAAGCGGCCCCACCTGGAGCTGGGCGGCAACAACGCGATGATCGTGCTGCCCGACGCCGACCTGGACCTCGCGGTCTCTGCGGCCGCGTTCGGCTCCTTCCTGCACCAGGGGCAGATCTGCATGACCACTGGACGTCATCTGGTCCACGAGGACATCCATGACGAGTACGTCCAGCGGCTGGCCGAGAAGGCCGAGACGCTGCCGGTGGGTGATCCCGCCCGCGAGCAGGTCGCACTGGGGCCGATCATCGATGAGAACCAGCTCAAGCGGGTGGACTCCATCGTCCAGGAGACCGTGCTCCACGGCGGCCGCGTGGTGGCGGGAGGCATCCATGACGGACCGTTCTACCGGCCGACCGTGCTCACCGACCTGACCGAGGAGAGTCCCGCCTGGGCACAGGAGATCTTCGGGCCGGTGGCCCCGGTGATGCGCTTCCGCACCGAGGAGGAGGCCATCTCCCTGGCCAACGGCAGCGCCTACGGGCTCTCCGCCTCCATCCTGGGCGACGTCGGCGCGGCCATGCGTATCGCCGACCAGCTCGCCTCCGGGAAGATCCACATCAACGAGCAGACCGTCTCGGATGAGGCCTATGCCCCCTTCGGCGGCGTCGGCGACTCCGGCAACGGGAGCCGGGTGGGAGGCGCGGCCGCCAACATCGAGTCCTTCACCGAGCTGCAGTGGCTGACCCTGCGTCCGGAGATCGCCCAGTACCCGTTCTGACACCGTCCTTCTTGACGCTGTTTGTCCCGATACAGGCCAGGCCGACGCCGTCGTCGGCTCCGGCGTACTCTGAGCAGGGGTGAGAACACGTCAGGAGGTGCGGGTGAGCAGAGGCGAGCCGTCACAGGTGGATGCATCGGGCCGCGATAGCCCCGGGATCGGGCTGCTGGCCGCGCTGCTCGGTGCGGTGGGGATCGGCCCGGTGCTGCTCTACGGGCTCAGCGCCACTAGTGAGCTGGTGATCGCCGACCTCGACATCACTGAAGCCCAGTTCGGACTCTTCGCCACCGTCTGCTTCGCCTGCGCCGCGGTGGGCAACGCGTCTCTGGCCAGGCTCTCGGACCGGCTCTCCGACCGTGTCCTGATGAGCCTGATCTTCCTGCTCGTCGCGCTCGCCCTCGGTCTGGCCGCCGTGCCGGGAGGCTACGTGCTGGTGCTCGTGGCCGCCGGGCTCTCCGGGCTGGCCCAGTCCTTCCCCAACGGGGTCACCAACAGGATCCTGCTGCAGCGCGTGCCTGCCCGCCGACGTATCGGCTGGGCCGGAATCAAGCAGTCCGGGGTGCAGGCCAGCCAGCTCACCGCCAGTCTCGCCTTCCCCGCCCTGGCGGTGTGGATCGGCTGGCGCGGCGCGTCCCTGCTCTCTGTGCTGCTGGCCCTGGGCCTGATGGCGCTGACCTTCCGGGCCCTGCGGGCGGCACCGCCGCTGAGCGCCCCCGATCCTGGCCACTCCAGGCCGACCTCGGCCTCCCCGGGTGCGACGCCGGCGGCCCCCAGCGCGTCACCGGCCGCGGCCCGGGGACCGGAAGGGGCGTCGTCGACATCGCGCCTGCCCGGTGCGGTGTGGGCGCTGACGCTCTTCGGCTTCCTCAACGGGCTTGGCGTCCAGGCGACCAACGTGTACCTGCCGCTGTTCGCGGTGCGGGAGCTGGAGTTCAGTCTGCTGGCTGGCGGCATGACTGCCGCGGCCGCCGGCGCGATCGGGGTGGCCGCCCGCGTGGGATGGGGCCGGGTGACGTCGCGCGGCGCCTCTGCACCGAGGCTGCTGCTCGCCCTGGCGCTGATGGCGCTCGCCGGGGCCGGGACGTTCCTGCTGGCTGGGGCGACCGGATGGGCGGCGCTGCTGTGGCTGGCCGTGGCGCTGCACGGGGCCTCGGCGCTGGGGGTCTCCGTGGTGATCATGGGGACGTTGCTGCGCCGCATCCCCGCGGAGAAGATGGCTTCGGCCACCGGGATCGCCACTGCGGGGATGTTCGCTGGATTCACCCTGGGCCCGCTCGTGATGGGGCTGCTGATCGGCGCCACGGGAGGCTTCCAGGCCGGGTGGTTGGCCGCGGCCGGGACCTATGCCGGCTGCGCAGTGCTCGCCGCCACGCTGGTGGCCCGGGGCCGGTGACGTCCTGCTGCGTTGCCGCCGGAGCAATTGTCGCTAAACGTCGCTTCAGTGCCTGGATTCCGACCACCGCTCCGGAGCCAAGGGGTGGGGCGCCAAGGGTCCGAGTGCCGACGTGGCAGACTCGTGGTGGCGCAGCCGACGGGTGAGGCCGTCGCAGCAGCGGCATCGACGCGGTGCTGAGACAGGGAGGAGCGCATGGCAGAGTCCACGGATCGCGGGTGGCTGGAGTCGAAGCTGCTCGCCGACGGCGAGGAGCCGGACCCCCGGTTCACCCTCGCCAATGAGCGCACCTTCCTGGCCTGGATCCGCACCGCCCTGGCCTTCCTGGCCGGCGGCATCGCCCTGGAGGCGTTCGCCGCCGACGTCTTCGCCGACCCCTACCGGACCATCATCTCCGTGCTCACCATCGGGGTCGGGCTGCTCATCAGCCTTGGGGCGGCGGCCCGCTGGCTGCATGTTGAGCGCAGCCTGCGCCGTCGTCGTCCGCTGCCCATGCCGTTGATCATCCCGGTGCTCAGCTTCGCCTCCGGGGTGGCGATGGCGGTGGTGATCCTGCTGGTGGTCATCAGCTGATGCCGTCCACCCCGGCCGCACTGCACGGCGACCCCGGGCTCCAGCCGGAGCGCACCGTGCTCTCCTGGGGCCGCACCATGCTGCTGTTCGCCCTCATCGGCGCAGTGTTCCTGCGCTGGATGCCGCACTACGGCCTCTGGACCCTGCTGCTGACGCTGGTCTGCGCCGGTGTCGCGGCCGGCATCTACCTCACCCAGCGACTCCGCTACCGGCGCCAGTCCCGCGGGGTCCAGCAGGAGAAGGTGGAGGCCGACGTCGTGGCGGTCCTCTCCACCACCGGTGCCGTCGTCGCCCTGGGCGTGTTGGGCCTGTTCGCGGTGCTGTGGGCCTGAACGCCGCCTGAACGTCCGGCGTCGAGTCTGGTGACGGGCTGGATGGGGCCTGGCTTGCATGTTGTGTCCCGTGTGCTACGTTGCCCGCTCATCCACGATCAGGAGGTGCTTGTCATGTCCAAGAAGCTGTTGACAAGCTGTGCCCTGGCCGGCGTGCTCCTCGGAGTCGCGGCCTGCGGCGATGCCCCCGAGGAGGGGGCTGACGCGGACACCACCGCCGAGGCGGAGCAGGGTGCCGAAGAGCAGGGTGCCGAGCAGGGCGCCGAAGAGCAGGGTGCCGAAGGTGAGGCCGGTGCTGAGGGCGAGATGCCCGAGCCGGACACCTCGGACATCCCCGACGTGGTCGCCGAGGTCAACGGGGAGGAGATCAACGGGGAGGACTTCGCGGCCTTCTACGAGAGCCAGTTCCAGCAGGCCGTCATGCAGTCCCAGATGAGCGGTGAAGAGCCGGACGAGGACGCCATCAAGGAGCAGTCCCTGGAGTCCATGATCGGCAACGAGCTGCTCATCCAGGACGCCGAGGACTCCGGCTACGAGGCCAGCGAGGGCGACGTCGAGGCGCTGTTGGAGGACACCGCGGAGCAGTCCGGCATGGAGTCGGTGGACGGCCTCATCGCCGCCTATGAAGAGCAGGGCATGGACGAGGAGCAGCTCCGGGAGGACGCCCAGAACCAGGTGCTCATCGATCAGGTGGTCGAGGACATCAACGTCGAGGAGCCCTCCGAGGAGGAGCTGCGGGACTACTACGACCAGTCCGTGGGTCAGCAGGCCCCGCCCGAGGAGGGCGCTGAGGAGGGTGCCGAGGGCGAGGCCCCCGAGGCCCCGGAGTTCGAGGACGTCAAGGACGAGCTCGAGGACCAGCTGACCAGCCAGAAGCAGGGTGAGGCCGCCCAGGCCCACGTGGACGAGCTCCGCGAGGACGCCGACGTGGAGACCCACCTCTGAGCCACTGACACGCATCGATCGGTCGATTCGAAGGGATTCTGAGGCCGGGGAGGCTGAGGGATCCCTTCGAATCGACCGATCGATGCGTCTGAGGTCAATGACCCATCAGGCTGCTGGAAGCGCGAACTGCGCGACGACGGCGGCCGCCAGATACGCGGAGCCCAGGGTGAGGAACCCGATGAGCACGACCTTCCAGCTCATCCTCTTCAGTCCTTCGATGTCGCGGCCGAGGCTCAGCCCGAGCATCGCGATCTGCGGAAGGCCGACCAGCAGCACATTGAGGTCCTGAGTCATGGCCACCAGGAACTCGGAGCCGGGGAAGAACGGCGCCGAGGCCAGGGTCGCCATGCCGAGCACCCAGATGCTCGCCGGCACTCCTCGGGTGTAGCGGGCCAGGAGGAAGGCCAGCACGGAGAGCCCGGTGACCATGGTGATGCCGATGATGCCGGTCAGGTTCAGCTCGCCGGTGCCCTGCCAGTTGATCAGCAGCCCGGCGACGCCGGTGAAGATGAAGGCGGCCACCCAGGCGGCGATGGTCTTCGGCGGCGGCGGGTCCTGAGGCTTCTTCGCCCGCGCGGAGCCCTCCTCCGGGGCGGGGGCAGGCTCGGCGGCGATGCTGCGCGCATCGGCCTCCTCCTTGCGGAGGATCTTGACCCAGACCCGGTAGAACCAGCGGGCGAAGGGCAGCACCACATAGACGCCCATGTAGAAGCCCACGATGTTGGTGACCAGGTTGGAGATCGCGGCCAACGCCATGATCTCGCCGGCCATCTCGGGGTAGAGCACGGTCAGTGAGCCGGCGCCGCCGAGCATCATGGACGCGGAGCCGAGCCCGCAGGCCAGGGCGAGGGCGCGGGGGTCGAAGATCTCCAGGCCGCCGGTGACGCCGGCGATCAGAGAGATGAAGGCCGCGCCGAAGACGGTGCCGAGCAGCCAGACGCCGAACACGCCCTGGTACTCCGGCGCCCGGACACCCCACTTGTCGATCGCGTAGGCCAGGTAGGACTCGCGGTTGGCCGACCAGGTTGCGCCGATGGCCACCCTCCCCAGTCCCATGGCCACGGCCACTGGAATGCCGATGATGACGGTGCCGAAGGCGTTGCCCAGCTCCTGCAGGGCGATGGCGGGTCCGATGTCCACCAGGTCCGGCAGGGAGGGGCCGATGCCGGTGCCCAGCAGGGCGAGGAAGACGACGATCCCGACCCGGATCAGCAGTTCGCTGACGGCTCGCGTGGGCCCGGTGACGGGACGCCAGGGCTGGAGTCCGACGACGGCGCCGATCAGCACTGCCCACAGCAGGGGGAACAGCACGATGGCGGCGAGGCCGATGGTGAGCTCATAGGTGCCGATGAGGACGGCGGCCGCCGAGACGCCGACGCCGAGTCCCATGGCCCACATCCAGGAGCGGCGTGTATGCCGCTGGAGCGGTGATTCGACGGCGATCGGTTCCGACTCCGCCGCAGTCTGTCCGGTGGTCTGCATTCAAGCCTCCCGCGTGAATTGGTATACCAAAACCATAGGGAGCCGTGTGACGTCCGTCAATAGCTGCTGTGAGGCATTTCACAGAGTGAGAAGGTTCTGTCGCTCAACAGCAGGCGCGGCGTCGCGACGCGGACGAGCCGGCCCGGGAGCAGGGGGAGACTCCCGGGCCGACCCGTACGGCGGCGCCGGTCCATGGCGCCGATCAGGGGAGCAGCGCCCTCTCAGGCGCGGCGTTCAGCGGATCGGGAAGCTCGGCGGCTGCAGCTCCTCCAGGCTCCGTCCGGCATGGTCGCTGACCGTGTGGGAGGCGATGTACTCGTCCAGGAGCTCCTGGGCGCGCGGGAGGTAGTCGCCGTCGTCGACGGTGAGGATCGCCCCGTCCTCGACGATGGTCCGTCCGGCCACCACCACGCGGGTGATGTCCCGGCCGTCGCCGTTCATCACCAGAGTGCGCACCGGGTCCGCATGGGGGCCCACATGGGTGCCGGTCAGATCCATCACGAAGTAGTCCGCCTGCGCGCCCGGCGCGAGCCGCCCGAGGTCCTCCCTGCCCAGGGCGCGGGCCGGGTCCAGGGTGGCCGAGCGGAACAGGTCATGCGGCTGGGCCGCCGGGCCCCGGCCGGTCAGCGTCTTGGTCATGGCCATCGCCAGGTCTAGGGCGCGGACCATGTTCGGCGGGGCGGAGTCGGTGCCGATCACCACCCGCACTCCGCGCTCCCGGTAGGACTCGTAGGTGTCCATCGCGGAGCCGTAGTGCCCGCTGGGGATCGGGCAGAAGATCACCGAGGTCCCGGACTCGGCCAGCAGCGCCAGGTCATCGATGCTGTCCCCGCCAGCCCCATGCTCCGGACCGCTGATCTCGGCAGGCATGTGCCGATGCCCCGGCATGGTCCAGGCATGCGGAATGAACGTGCGCTCGCCCAGGAAGCCGATCTCCGCCAGATGCGGCAGCGAGCGGCGCGCGGTGCGGGCGATCATCTCCCGGTTCTCCTGGATCCCCTGGGCGGCGTGCAGGCGGATCGGCACGTCCAGGTCGTCGGCCGCCTGCCGGGTGAGCCGCAGCGTCTGCTCGGTCTGCGTCTCGATGCGCGCCGGCAGCAGCGCCCCGCGGATGAGTCCGCCGGCGGCGCCGTCGTAGTCCTGGATGAACCGCACCGCGTCGTCCAGCCCCTCCAGGCCCTTCCGCTCGTCCCGGTGCAGCAGCATCTGCGTGCCGTCGGTGTAGGGCACATGGGTCCGGTAGCTGGGCCCCAGGTAGGCCCGGATGCCCAGCGCCTCTACCGCCTCGGCGGTGTCGGCCATGTCCTGGTAGTCCTCGCACCATTCCTTGTAGGTCTCGGCGGCGATCGGCATCATCGTGGTGATGCCGTTACGGATCAGCTGGCTGATCGCGAATTCGCGCCGGAACTTCTCCTGGGATCGCGTGAAGCGCGGACCGTGATCGTGCAGGTACTCCTCGGACCAGGCCAGGCCCAGCAGCCGGGAGGCGTCGGGCCAGCAGTCGAACAGGGCGTGGTCGATGTCGGCCAGTGCGTTGAGGTCGATGAAGCCGGGGGAGATGACGGCGTGGCCGGCGTCGATCTCCCGGTCGGGGGTGCCCGGCCAGTCACGGCCCACGAAGAGGATCTCGGCGTCGTCGTGGACGAGCTCGCCGTCGGGGATCAGGCAGTGGTCGCCGTCGGCGTAGCCGATGACGAACCGGGCGCGGATGCGGGTGATCATCAGCGGACACCTCCGATCAGCTCGCCGCCGGAGGCCACCAGCCGGCCGGCGGAATAGACGTCACGTGCGGCAGGGCTGTCCATGACCGCCGCGGTGACCGTGTCGGCCTGCAGCAGGATGAAGTGCGCGGGAGCGCCGACGGCGAGGCCGAACTCGGCGTCGTCGAGAAGGCTCACGCCCTCGGGGCGGGCTCCGGCCATGACCATCGCCCCGCCGCGGGAGGCGATGTCCACGCAGGCCTCGACGTCGGCGTCGCGGCGGAACCCGTTGGTGAAGGCCAGCTGCCAGGTCCGGCGCAGCAGGTCGCCGTCGCCGTAGGGACTCCAGTGGTCACGCTGCCCGTCCTCGCCCAGGCCGAGTGCGACCCCGTGCTCACGCAGCAGGCCCTGAGGCAGGGAGCCGATGGAGGGGGCCACCGTGGTCAGCGAGACGCCGGCCTCGGCGAGCTGCTCCACCACGCGGGCCACCTCCTTGTCCGGATTGGTGTGCAGGGCGAAGGCGTGGGAGACCGTCACCTTGCCCTGCAGGCCCAGTTCCCGGGTGCGGTGGGCGATCTCCTCCATCGAGAAGATGCCGGCGGTGCCGGACTCGTGCAGGTGGATGTCGGCGCCCGCACCGTGTTTCTCGCACAGCCCGAACACCACGTTGAGGTGGGAGACCGGGTCGCGGTCATAGAGGACGGGGTCCAGGCCGCCCACCAAATCCGCGCCCTCGGCCAGCGCCTGGTCGAGCAGGTCGACGACGCCGGCCTCCCGCTGGATGCCGGCCTGGGGGAAGGCCACGATCTGGTGGTCGATGATGTCGGTGTACCGGGAGAGCCCCTCCTGCACGCCGTGGAACCGCTCCAGGCCGCAGTCGGAGTCCACCTGGGCGTGGGAGCGGATCCGCACTCCGCCGGAGGCGATGATCTGCGCCAGCGCGTAGGAGGCCTGGTCGGCCACGCTGCGCTCGCCGTCGCGCCATTTGCGACGGTCGTTCATGATGTAGCCGTGCAGCGTGCCGTCTGCGGTGTGGGGCAGGAAGGTCTGCCCGAGGCGGTTCGAGTCCAGGTGGGAGTGGACGTCGCCCAGGGCCGGAAGCAGGACGCGGCCGCCGCCGTCGACGATGTCCGCGCCGTCGGGGGCGGGAGTGGTCCCGGCCGGGATGATCTCCGCGATGCGGCCGTCCTGGACCGTGAGGTCGACGGCGGGTTCGTCGGGGGTGCGCGGGAAGAGTCTGACGTCGGTGAATCGGGTGGTCATCCGCTGTCTCCTGGATGGTCGGTGATGTCGGGCGTCGACGGCGTCGGTGGAGCTGACAGGGTCAGTCTCGGGCGACCTGCCGAGGGAGTGGGAGAAATCACGTCCAGGTATTATGGTATACCAAACAGGAGTGGCACGATATTGAGGTGACAGGATCAGGAGGCGGGCATGAGAACTGACGCGCAACCCGGACGGGGCGCGACGGCCCTGGCCGTCCTGGCCCTGGCGCTGCTGGCCGTGTGCCTGCGTCCCGCCGCGACGTCGCTGGGCCCCGTGCTGGCCGAGGTCGAAGCTGCCTTCGCGCTGCAGGGGTGGCAGTCCGGACTGCTCACCGCGCTGCCCGGAGCCGCCTTCGTGATCTTCGGGGCGATCTCCTTCCTGCTGCTGCGTCGACTGGGTCTGTTCTGGTCCCTGGCCATCTGCGCGGCGGCCATCGGCACCGGGCTGGGCCTGCGGGTGCTGGTGGACAGCTGGTGGGGCTTCGCGGCGTTCACCACGCTCTCGCTCGCCGGCATGGCGATGGGCAACGTGGTGCTGCCCGTCTTCGCCAAAGCGCGTTTCCCCGAACGCCAGGCCGTCTCGGTGACCGTCTTCATGGTGGGACTGGGGCTCGGCGCCTCCGTCCCAGCCCTGCTCACCGCGCCCCTGGCCGAGCATGTCGGCGGGTGGCGCCTGGGGCTGGGAGTGTGGGCCGGACTGCCGCTGGTCGCGCTCATCGCCTGGGCCGCCCTGCGGCGCCTGGGCGGCGTCCCGGCCGCCTCCACCCAGAACCGCGGCGCCTCCGGGGCGGTCGGCCGCATCACCGCTTCGTCCGGGGCCTGGATCCTGCTGCTCTACTTCGGGCTGCAGTCCCTCCACGCCTATACGCACTTCGGCTGGCTGGCCCGGATCTACCGCGACGCCGGCCTGGACCCTGTCGCCGCCGGCGCCATGGTCGCGATCATCGTTGCCGGAGGCATCCCGGGCGGCTTCATCGCCCCCCAGATCGTGGTGCGCCGCTGGCATGTGCGCAGCGTGCTCATCGGCTACGGCCTGATCTCCGCCGTCGGCTACACCGGTCTGCTGGTCGCCCCCACCGCCACCCCATGGCTGTGGGCGATCTGCCTGGCCATCGGCGGGTTCTCCTTCCCCTCGGCGCTGGCGCTGATCACCGCCCGCACCCGGGATCCGGAGGTCACCGCGCGGGCCTCCGGCTTCATCCAGTCCGGCGGCTACGTCTTCGCCGCCCTCGGCCCTCTCGCCATCGGCGTGGTCCTGGAGCGCACCGGCACCTGGACCGTGCCGCTGGTGGGGCTCATCGTGCTGGCCCTGGCCATGGCCGTCGTCGCCTGGTGGGCCTCCTCGCCCGACTCTCTGGATGATGAGGTGGCGCCCGACGGGCCGCCGCCGGGCGAGTCGCAGGAGGCGGCCGATGCGAAGACGGGCGGCGCGGAGACGAGCATTCCCGAGGCGGGCCCAGCAGACGCGGAGTGGAACAATGAGGCCTATGGCCGAGCCAGAGAACAGAGAGTCCGAGACGACGCGCGTGGCCACCCGGCTGCGCGAGCAGATCATCGACGGTGAGCGCCCGCCCGGCAGCAGGCTCGTCGAGCGTGAGCTGGCCGCCGAGCTCGGCGTGAGCCGGGTGCCCGTCCGCGAGGGTCTGCGCCTGCTGGCCGCCGAGGGTCTCATCACGCCCCGGCCCCGGACCTGGGCCATCGTGCGCGAGTTCACCGAACGTGATGTGCGCGAGCTCGAGGAGGTGCGCACCTCCCTGGACACGCTGGCCTTCACCTCGGCCGCCCGGCGCCACGACGATGCCGGACTGGCGCGCCTCGAGCGTGTCCTGGTCAACGGGGAGGCCGCGGCCCAGGCCGGCGACGCCGTCACCGCCCACCGTGCCGCGGCCGCCTTCCACTCCACCGTGGTGGAGCTGGCCGACAACACCCACCTCCAGGAGCTGTGGGGCACCATCCAGAGCCGGGTCCGCTGGATGCTCAGCCAGCATGACGACCTGCTGGTGGTCACCCAGGAGCACCGCGGCCTGTTCGAGGCGCTCGCCTCCCGGGACGAGGAGCTTCTCGAACGTCTGGTCGTGGAGCACGCCCAGACCAGCCGGGACCAGCACCGCGAACGTCAGGCCCGCCGCAGCTGAGCGGCGACCGTACGAACAGGAGCGGCGGATGTGGCGGGGACCGAGCTCCGAGACATAACGTTCCGTGGGGTCACCTATAATCAACTTATCGTTTTGTGATGTCCCATCCACTGTCATTATGAAGTGCACCACACTTCTGTACCGATGACCCGTGGAGGACAAGATGAGGAACCGCAGTGCACTCTTCGCCCCTTGGGCGGTTCTGGCCTTGCTGGCCGTGACGGCCTGCGGGCCGCAGGGCGGAGACGGCTCTGACTTCCCCTCCCAGAACGTGGAGCTTCTCGTCGGCTTCGCGGCGGGAGGCCATAATGACGCCACTGCGCGCAAGTTCGCCGAAGGGCTCGAGGCCGAGCTCGATGCGAACGTGCTGGTGGTCAACCGGGAAGGCGGAGGCGGCGCCATCGCCGCGACGGAGGCTGCGAATGCGGCCGCCGACGGCCACACGTTGCTCTTCGCCCCAACCGGTGCCTTCACGTCGGTGCTGCTTCAGCAGGACGTCTCCTACGGCATCGAGGATTTCCGTTCCGTGGAAGCCGTCGCTGAGAACGCGTTCGTGATCGTGGTCCCCGATGACTCGCCGGTGGAGAGGTTCGAGGACCTTGAAGACGTCGGCGACCGGATGACCTACTCGGCCTTCGGCGAGGGCCACCAGACTCACCTGATCGGAGAGGGGATCGTCCAGGGTTACGGCCTGGACGCGGAGGTGGCGACCTTCCCAGGCGGCGCCCCTGCCTTGCCCGCGCTCGTCAATGGTGATGTCGACTGGGGCGTCCAGGACATCACCAGCGCCCTGCCACGAGTCCGGTCCGGGGAGCTTCGCATCCTGGCCATCAGCACCGACTACCTCCCCGACGCTCTCGATGAGGAGGTCCCGACACTCGGCGAGTTGGGGTTCGAAGAGCTTCAGACGGCCGGTTCCCAGGCCCTCGTGGTACCGGCCGATACGCCCCAGGAGGTCTACGACGTGCTGGCCGCGGCGTCGACCGCTGTCGTCGAATCCGACGAGTTCGTGGAGTTCGTGGAGCAGTCCGGCGGTGCGGTCCCAGATGTGGAGGGAGAAGCCTGGTTCAGCGAGTACATGCCGACTGAGCTGGAACGGTTCCGGTCGCTGTTCGAGGATCTGGGCCTTGAGGTTCCGTGAGTCCGATGGCGATGCGGAACTCTCAGCCCGCACGGGAGCAGGAGCCCCTGCGCGAGCACCTCGATGACTTTGAGGGCACTCCTCAGCTGGATGAACCCGGACCCGTCGACTGGTGGTCGCCGGTGGTTCTGGCTGCCCTGGCCGCCGTCGTCATCATCCCCGCGGTCCAACTGGGCCTTGGCTCCATCGCCAGGCCGGGTCCGGGCCTCTGGCCCTTCCTCAACGCGATGCTGGTGGTGGCGGCCATTCCGCTGCTGCTGGCGACCCGGCACCGGTTCCATCCGCCGAATCGGTCTGAGCTGACCCGGGTCGCCCTCGTGGCCGGCCCGCTCCTGCTCTTCGTCCCCGCCTATGACTGGCTGGGCCTGATTGGGGCGGGGGCTCCCGTGATGTTGATCGTGGCGCGCTTCGTGGCACGCATGAGGTGGCGGACGTCGATCCTGATCGCTGTGATCGCACCCGCCGCCGTCTACGCGCTCTTCGCCCTGGCCCTCGGGGTCAACCTCCGTCCGTTCTGATCCACCTGAGAGAAGCGACTTTTCCCATGACCGACATCCTCGCGGGGCTGGGGCACGGATTCAGCGTGGCGTTCCAGCCCGAGAATCTGCTCTTCGTCCTCATCGGCGTCACGGTGGGCACACTGATCGGCCTGATCCCGGGGCTCGGGCCGGTGGCGACCATCGCACTGCTGCTCCCTCTGACCTTCTCGCTCGACCCCGCCGGTGCCGTGATGATGCTCGCCGGGATCTACTACGGATCCATGTACGGGGGTCGGATCCCCGCTATCCTGCTGCGTCTGCCGGGTGACGCCTCTGCGGTGGTGACCACGTTCGACGGATATCCGCTGGCTCAGCAAGGCCGTGCCGGACCTGCGCTGGGGATCACGGCGATCGGTTCGTTCCTCGGGGGCACGGTGGCCATCATCGGGTTGTCCTTCCTTGCTCCGACGTTGGCAGGGGTGGCCAAGTCGGTCGGAAGCCCGGACATGTTTGTCCTGGCCGCGATGGGGTTGCTCATGATCGTGTTCCTCGGCTCGGGGTCGAAGGTCAAGGCGATCGTCTCGGCCGCGCTGGGGGTGATCGTCGCCACTGTCGGGTTGGATCCCACCACGGCTGATCCACGGCTGACCTATGGCAGTTTCGAGCTGACGGCCGGTGTCAGCATCGTCGCCGTAGCAGTGGGGCTGTTCGGGATCGGCGAGATCCTGTACAACGCACAGCAGGGCTTCTACGGCGGTCTGGCCCGATCGGCGATCGGTAGGGTCCTCCCAACGCGCGCGGACTGGCTGATGACCCGGATGGCGATCCTGCGGTCCTCGATCATCGGATTCTTCATCGGCATCATCCCAGGAGGAGGGGGCACGATCTCCGCGGTGGTGGCCTATGGGGCCGAGCGGCGGTTCTCCCGCCATCCGGAGAAGTTCGGCAAAGGTGCCATGGACGGCCTGGCCGCCACGGAGACCGCCGACAACTCTTCGTCGAACTCTTCCTTCCTCCCGCTCCTGACCTTGGGCGTGCCCCCGAATCCGGTCCTCGCCCTGATCTTCGGTGCGCTGCTGCTGCACAACATCACGCCGGGCCCGCAGCTCATCGATGAGCACCCGGACGTCTTCTGGGGCGTCATCGCCTCCATGTACGTCGGCAACATCCTGCTGCTGATCCTCAACCTGCCGCTGATCGGCCTCTTTGTGAGACTCCTGCGCATCCCGGGCGGAATCATGGCTCCGATCATCCTGATGGTCGCCGTGGCCGGCGTGTACTCGGTCCGGAACTCGATGTTTGACGTGCTGCTTGCGGTGATCTTCGGCATCGTCGGTTACGTGCTGCGCACTTTCAACTTCGGGCTGGGACCCTTCGTCCTGGGGTTCATCCTGGGACCGCTGCTGGAGGAGCATTTCCGGCGCTCAATGGTGCTCTCGGACGGATCGTTCATGATCTTCCTGACCCGCCCGATCCCCCTGGTGCTGATGTCGCTGCTTCTCGCGGTGATCATCTGGACCGTGGTGGACTCCCGCCGGAAGAACATGCGCCCCACCATCGACCAGTTTCGGGAGGCCGAGCGTGCGGAGGGTGTGGTTGCCGAGTCCGACTCAGGAGCCCGCCCGGGGTCAGAGGGCGAGCCAGTTGCAGAGGGTGACACGCCGCGTCATCCGGGAACCGATCCTCGACACGACGCCTGACGTCAGACCATCTGGTCCTGAAGGTGCCGCAGCGCCTCTCGCACGCGTGCAGGCAGCTCTTCGGAGGGAGCGGTGAGCGCGATGATGGGATTCGCTGGGATGTCGTCGAGGATCGGCACGTAGGACACCTTCAGGCCGTCATAGGTGATGTCCGTCTGAGGAGTCACATTCACGAACGCCCAGCCGAGTCCGTGCCCCACGAGAGACCGGACCGTCTCGAAGTTCGACGACGACCACTGGACGCGGGGCTGCAGCCCAAGGTCCATGATGATCTGGGTGACGCGTTCGACGCTCGGCGGAATGTCCACCATGATCATCGGCTCCTGGATGAGTTCGCGAAGCTGAATGCCGGGACGATCGGCGAGCGGGTGCTCCGCAGGGAGCATCACGTGATGCTGATTCGTGCCGATCCGCGTCTCGTCGAGATCCTCGGCTGACTGGCGTGCATAGGCGAACCCCAAGTCGGCCTGTCCGCTCCGCAGCATCTGATGGATCTCGGGAACGGTGGCCTCCGCGATGGTCACGTCCACCGCGGGATGCTCCGCAGCGAAATGTGACACGAGTCGAGGAAGCACGTGCGGTGACACAGTCATTGAACTGACGACGCGCAGCGTGCCGCGAATCTCGGAATGGTCGTTGCTGACCGCCTCTGATGCATCAGAGATGGCTGTGGCGGCCCGCCGGGCATGGGGCAGCAGGGCCTGGCCGGCAGGTGTGGGTTGGGCGCGACGTGCCGGAGCTCGGTTCAGCAGCTCTGCGTCCAGGCCCTTCTCCAGCTGCCGGATCGCCACAGAGATGGCCGCCTGGCTGATGTGCAGCTGCCGGGCTGCGGCGCTGATCGAGCCGTGGTCAACCACGGCGAGGAAGTACTCCAGTTGACGAAGGGTGATCTCCGGCATCGTGTCTCCTCGAGGCGTGGCGAGTCGAGCATGAACTTAATCTGAGTCGAAGTCTGCCATGACTTAAATTCGCTTTCCACTATGGGGCAGCCCGAGCAGACTGGATCCACGAGACGGGCGTGAGCAGGCGCCAAGCGGACAGTGAGGAGCGGAGACCCGTGAGCGGACTGACGAAGCAGAGTGGACACCACGTGATCACACTGGGCACGGCCGGCGGGCCGCGGTTCTGGCGGGACTCTTCGCGCACCGGCATTGCCACGGCCATCGTGGTCGACGACGGCTTCTATCTGGTGGACTGCGGCCACGGTGTCGGCCGCCAGATCGAGAGGGCAGGGCTCGAGATGAGCAGACTCAAGGGCATCTTCCTCACGCATCTGCACTCGGATCACACGGTGGACCTCAACACACTGGCCCTGTTCGGGCTCTTTGAGCTCCAGGACAGGATCGGCCGACCTGTGCCGATCATCGGTCCCGGTGACCGGGGCGCCCTGCCGCCGGTGTCTCCACTGGCCGCCGTCGCGCCCAGTCCGGTGGCTCCGTACAGTCCCACCCCGGGGACTGCGGAGATGTTCCTGCGGCTGATGGAGGCCGCTGCGACAGACCTCAACGACCGGGTCATCGATGCCCTCAGGCCGTCGCCGCTCGACATCTTTGCTGCGCAGGACATCGAGATCCCCAGCTCCTTGGAGTTTCACCCCAATGAGAATCCGGTGCCGGCGACGAACGGCTTCGAGATCTTCCGGGACGAGTCAGTGGTCGTCACGGCCACCCTTGTGCAGCACCCGCCTGTCGCCCCGGCCTTCGCTTTCCGCTTCGACACGGCCCAGGGCTCGGTGTGCGTCTCGGGGGACACGACGTACACACCGAATATGGTTCGACTGAGCCGGGACGCCGGACTGGTACTGCACGAGGCCATCGATTTCGACTTCATGGAGTCGATGTACCGGGGCAAGGACGACGAGATGTCGCGTGCTTCCTTGGCGCATCACTACAAGTCCCACACCTCGGTGGCCGATGCGGTTCGCGTGGCCCGTGAGGCGGGGGCGCGGCGTCTGGCGCTGCATCACCTGGTGCCCGGCTCCGGCGCCATTGCCTGGGAGCGGGTGGCGGCTGAAGGGTACTCGGGAGAGTTCCTCGTGCCAGATGACTTGGCGGTCATCCCTTTCGGGACCTGATGTCGCCCCTGTCTGCCGCCTCGGAGGGGACTTCCTGCATGGCAAGCTTGTGTCCACGGGCCTCACGGCGGTCCGAGCGATGACCGAGGAGGGGAGCCCCAATGTCTGTGCCCATGGTGGTCCTCGTCCTGGAGTTGGTGGGCACTTTCGCCTTCGCAGTCTCCGGGGCGCTGCTGGCTGCGCGCAAGGGCTTCGACCTGGTGGGCTCACTGCTGCTGGCCAGCCTCGCCGGCCTCGGTGGAGGGGTGATCCGGGACCTGGTGCTGAACACCGGGGTTCCCAACGCCTTCGCCGCCCCGCAGTACCTCGTGCCGGTGGTGCTCGCAGTGCTGGCGGTGTTCATCCGGCTCATCCATGAGGACAGGCTGCGGCGCACGCTGCTGGTCTTCGACGCGCTGGGTCTCTCGCTGTTCTGCGTCATGGGCGCGACCATCGCCCATGAGGTGGGGCTGAATCCCATCGCCGCGGTGCTGCTGGGGGTGACGACCGCCGTCGGGGGAGGGACGCTGCGGGACGTAGTGGCCAATGAGGTGCCGCAGATCTTCAACCCCCGAGGCGTCTACGCCGCGCCCGCCTTCCTGGGCGCCGGGGCGACCGCCCTGCTGCTGGAGGTCGGCCTCTTCAGCGCCGTCAGCGCTGTGGTGGTGGCGATGCTGGTGCTCACTCTGCGGCTTCTGGCACTGCGCTACCGGTGGCGGATTCCCCTGGCCGTGCTGAAGCGGGGATGAGGCCATGATCGGCGAACGGGCCGGTGAGATTCCGAGGAACGAGCAGCTCATCGAGGGCCTCTCTGCTCATCAGGCCCTTGTTGAGGACCGTCTCCGTGATGGTGCGCCCGGAGAGCAGGGCCTCCTGGGCGACGAGCGACGCCTCGGCGTACCCGATGTACGGGCACAGGACTGTCACGAGTCCGATCGATCGATGGACCGTGTCGTGGAGCTCCTCCTGGTTGGCGGTGATCCCCCGCACGCACTTCTCATCGAGGGTCCGGCAGGCCGCTGTGAGGTGCGTCAGCGAACGGAGCAGGCTGATCGCGATCACCGGCTCGAAGGCGTTGAGCTGGAGCTGCCCGCCCTCTGCCGCCAGCGTCACCGTCACATCGTTGCCGATGACCTCGTAGGCCACCTGGTTGACGACCTCAGGTATCACCGGGTTGACCTTCCCCGGCATGATGCTCGACCCCGCTTGCACGGGCGGAAGGTTGATCTCGTTCAACCCCGCTCGAGGTCCGGATGAGGTCAGACGAAGGTCGTTGCAGGTCTTCGAGAGTTTGACAGCGACTCGCTTCAGCACGCCGGAAAGCTGGACGAAGGCGCCGACGTCCTGGGTTGCTTCGATGAGGTTCTCTGCCGTGCGCAGTTCTGCGGAGACCAGCTCGGAGAGTCTTGAGCGCACCAGCTCGGCGTAGTCGGGATGGGTGTTGAGCCCGGTCCCGATGGCTGTCCCGCCGAGATTGATCTCGGTCAGCAGGCCCGTGGCCTCCACCAGTCTGCTGCGGTCCTCCTCGAGCATGACGGCGTAGGTGAAGAACTCCTGTCCCAGAGTCATGGGGACGGCGTCCTGCAGCTGTGTCCTTCCCATCTTCATGACATGTGAGAATTCCTGAGCCTTGTCGCGGAACGTGCTCGCGAGATCTCGCATGGCACGGCGGAGCAGGCGAAGCTCGCCGAGGAGAGCGATCTTCAGCGCAGTGGGATACACATCATTGGTGCTCTGCCCGAGGTTCACGTGGTCAAGAGGATGAAGGTTCTCATAGGTGCCCTTCCTCAAACCCATTCGTTCGAGGGCGACATTGGCGATCACCTCATTGGCGTTCATGTTGGTCGACGTGCCTGCACCGCCCTGGAGCACATCCACGACGAACTGGTCATGGAAGCCGCCGTCCCGGATCTCAGAACACGCGCCTTCGATGGCGTGGGCGCGTTCTGCGCTGAGGCCTCCCAACGAATGGTTCGCGTGAGCGGCGGCCTGCTTCACAGCTGCGAGCGCGTTGATGAGGCCCGGGTACGCGGATATGGGCGTGCCGCTGATGCGGAAGTTTTCGGCCGCGCGGGCGGTGTGCACACCGTAGTAGCACTCGGAAGGGATAGGCAGAGTGCCCAGGAGATCGTGTTCTGTTCGGGTGGTATGCATGACTGTGCTCTTCCTGGTCCTCATGCCGGCGATCCGTCAGCGGATGTGCGTCGTGTCTGCGGCCGAAGTCGTCTCCGGCTCGGCGAGGGTGTCGTCCCAGCGCTCCTCGTCGAAGTCTTGCTGGCGACGTCGAATCTTGAGAAGCAGGTCGGAGCTTCGTGGCCTCGTCAGAAGGCTCACGCTGATGAAGACGACCACGTTCAGCAGAAGCGACAGCAGGCCGGCG
Source organism: Nesterenkonia aethiopica (assembly GCF_039534665.1). Lineage (NCBI taxonomy): Bacteria > Bacillati > Actinomycetota > Actinomycetes > Micrococcales > Micrococcaceae > Nesterenkonia > Nesterenkonia aethiopica. Next base: position 130,239 of record NZ_BAAAVT010000005.1, read on the forward strand.
CCATGGACGCTGAACGGGCCGGGGACCAGCGCCGGGAAGATCGTGAACAGCACGAGAGTGGTGATTCCCACGATCAAGCCTGAGGTCGCACCAGCCACGCTGGCACGTCGCCAGAAGAGCGCCCCCACAGTCGGAACGATCACTTGGGCGAGTCCTGCGTAGGCGACCAGGCCGATGGCGATGAGCAGCCCAGGAATATAGAGGGCCATCACATAGGCGATGGCGCAGAAGGCCAGGATCGCCCAGCGGCCCACCCAGATGCGCTTCCGCTCAGGCAGGTCCTTCTGGATGTAGCGACTGTGGAAGTCGATGGTGTAGCTGGCCGCCATGGCGTGGACCTGGGAGTTCGCCGTGGACATGGCAGCGCCGGCGCCCGCCGCGATGACCAGCAGTGCCAGCAGCAGCGGCGCGTACTCGAGGAGCATGATCGGCAGTACATGGTCAGGCTGCTCGACGTCGGGTTCGAGCAGGACTGCCGAATTGCCGATCACCATGGCCCCTATGTAGGCGATCGCCACGAGACCCAAGAGGAACGGCATCAGGTCGAACGATCGAGGGCTCTTCGCCGCGTACATCCGTGTCCACAGTTGGGGCGTCATGAGCGCACCGACCGGTGTGATGACCGCCAGAGCGATCCAGTACATCCACATGCCGTCGCCGAGAATGAGGTTCTCCGGACGTACCTGTTCGATCTGGTCGAACATGGTGCCCATTCCGCCCACCTCGCCCAGGACGAACACGCCTGCGGCGATGAGCCCGAAGAAGATCCCGACGCCGTAGAAGATGTCGGTCCAGGCGATGGCGCGGAGTCCGCCTGCCCAGACGTAGGCGATGATGACGGTATAGAAGAGTAGGCCACCCACCCAGAAGGGGATGGTGCCTCCGGAGGCCACGTCGATGAGGTAGGCCCCGCCCGTCAGCTGGATCTGCAGGTGAGGAAGGGAGAAGACGAGAAGGATGACAGCGATGAACGTGGCGAGTCGAGGTGACCGATAGAGGTCGACAAAGAAATCACGAGCTGTCAGGTATTTTCCTGTCTTTCCGTGGAACCAGACCTTTTTCCCGATCCAGTAATACATGATGCCGAAGAAGATGTTGAAAATGACGGCCGTCCAGTAAGCCGGGCCATAGAGGTAGAAGTTTGCGTTGGACCCGAGGAAGGCGAAGGCGCTCCACCACGTGGCCTGTACGGTGAAGAACAGGGCGATCGGCCCCATTGCTCGTCCCTGGACGAAGTAGTCGCTGGTGGTCGGACGCGCCTTCATGGAGGCGATCAGTCCGATGACCAGTGGAATCGCGAGGGCCCCACCGATGGCTGCAATGCCGAGGATCTCCTGGGTGTTCATCAGTCTCTGTCCTTCTGAGCGTCGACGGCGGTCGTGGCGGTGCGTGTGTTGCGGCCCCAGTGAGCGATGTGCGCCCAAAGGAGGACACTGCAGAGGAGTGCCCAGATGATGATGATGTATCCGTAGATGAATGGCATGCCAAAGATCCTGGGTTCTGCTGCGTCATGGAAGAAGAGCACGCCGGGAAACAGAGATATGCCCAGGAGAGTGATGATGAGTGACCAGATGACCTTGGTCTTGAGTGTGTAGGGTCCTGTTCGCACACGATCCTCCTCGTCCGGCGCTGAGTGCCGCTGGTGCGCCGCAGTGCCAGCGATGTTTTGGGGTGGCCCCATTCTTTATTGCGAAGGAAGCGTGTTCAATAAGTGAAAAAAGAGGAGGTGCATCACAAGATGTGATGTCAGGCGGCCGGCGTGGGCGACGGCCCCAGGGTGGATGATTCGACCGCCGTCGAGGGGGTGCAACGGTGCCCAGCAGTACCGAGCCTCCTCAAGGTGCAGAGCCCGCCCAGCCCTCCGCTGTCGATGCATGAACGGCAGTGCCTGCTGCAGAACGAGCGGCGAACCCTGTGGGGCATCTCGTGGCCTCCCCGGGGGGAGTGCAGCGGGTTGTTCGAGATCACCACCCGGGCGGCGTCGTTGATGATGGTCAGGCTGGGGAGGACATTGCTGGAGGTGCCAGGATGATCTCCAGGGACTCGACTGCGACGTTCGGGCAGCTGACGCCGATGAGCCGATCGTCCAGGATCAGTGGCACGGAGCTGGTGAGTGTGACTTCCGTGCTGCACAGGTAACCCACGGAGGATTCGGTGACGTTGGAGCGATGGGTCTGCGCAGGGATCCGGAACCACTCCAGGCGTTGAGACTCTACGAAGTAGCGGTTGCAGGACTCGGCCTTGCCCGGCAGTCAGTCATCCGGGATGCGGAAGACGTCGGCGACGAAGTGGTTCACGGCGTCGATGGTAAGCAGCATAGCAGCGCACTCGGCGATGGGCCGCTCAGCGGAAGGCGGCCTCCCCCGTGAGCCGCTGGCCGATGATCAGCGTGTGAACCTCATCAGTGCCCTCATAGGTGCGCACCGACTCCAGGTTGTTGGCATGCCGCAGCGGCGAATGCTCGGCGGTGATGCCATTGCCGCCCAAGATGGTGCGGGCCTCTCGGCAGATCTCGATGGCGGCCCGGCAGTTGTTCAGTTTGCCTACGGAGATCATGTGGTTCTCCAGCGTGCCGGTGTCCTTCGCCCGGCCCAGCTGCAGGGCCAGCAGCTGGCCCTTGGTGAGCTCCAGGGCCATGTCCGTGAGCTTCTTCTGGGTCAGCTGGTAGCCGGAGAGCGGGCGACCGAACTGCTGGCGCTCCGCCGCGTAGTCCAGGGCCGCCTCCAAGGCGTCTCGGGCCGCGCCCATCGCGCCCCAGGCGATGCCGTAGCGGGCCTCCGAGAGGCAGGAGAAGGGGCCCCGCAGGCCCGGGTGCTTCGGCAGGATCGCATCGGCCGGCAGGCGGACGCCGTCCAGGACGATGTCGCACTGCAGCGAGGCCCGCATGGAGAGCTTCCGTTCGATGGCCTCGGCCCGGAACCCGAGGGTGTCGGTCGGCACGATGAAGCCGCGCACCACCTCGCCCGCGTCGTCGGGTCGGGTGCGGTGCTCATCCTCGACGGCGGCCTCGGAGTCCGCGGCTGCGACCTTGGCCCAGATGATCGCCACATCGGCGATGCTGGCCAGCCCGATCCAGCGTTTGGAGCCATTGAGGACCCACCCATCGCCCTCGCGGCGGGCCCGGGTGGACATGCCGCCCGGGTCGGAGCCGGCGGTCGGCTCGGTCAGCCCGAAGCAGCCGATGATCTCCCCGGCCGCCATCCCCGGCAGCCAGCGCTGCTTCTGCGCTTCGGAGCCGTGCTTGTGGATGGCCGACATCGCCAGCGAGCCCTGCACTGAGACCACCGTGCGGATCCCCGAGTCCCCGGCCTCCAGCTCCTGCATGGCCAGCCCGTACTCAGTGGCGCTGCGCCCCGCGCAGCCGTAGCCGCTCAGGTGCATGCCGAACATCCCCAGCTCCGCCATCTCACCGAACAGCTCCGTAGGCAGGACCGCCTCGTCGTACCACCGAGCGATGTGCGGACGGATGCGGCGATCCACGAACTCCGCCACCCTGTCCCGGGTGGCGATCTCCTCGGCCGAGAGCTGAGCCTCGATGCCCATCAGATCGGTGCGGCGGAGGGCGGGGGTGCTGGTGGTCATCAAGACTCCTTCGTCGCGTGGCGCGGGCGGGCTGCGGGCGGGAGGCGGAAGCGTGAGGATTCCGACGGCCTGCCCCTCACTGTGGCTGACAACACGTAATCAGCGTCTGGAGCGTTTGGCAACGTGGACCCTGCGGTCCAGGGGGTTGAAGGCCGCCGGTGGCTGCCGTGCGGGGTTCAGTTCGGGGGAGTGAGGCCCGATCCGGCGCGCTATTCCGTCACAATGCATATTCTGGGGAAGATTGATACGGATGGAGGAAGAATCGTCGGCGACGTCGGCGGCTCACCGGGACGGGGAAGGCGATCGCGGATCGGGGAAGGCGTCCTGCGCGATCTCGATCACCGTGTGCAGGGCGGGATTGTCATCGGTGCGCCGCCAGATCATGCGCACTTCCAGAGGTCTGTCTTCCCCGGCGATGGAGCTGAACACGACGCCCTCGGAGGAGACGTTGTCTCGGACGGAGTCCAGGCTGAGTCCGCACCCCATCTGTGCGCCGACCAGCACCACCTGGGTCCAGGAGTCCGGGGCCGTCTGCGCGACCCGGGGGACGAAGCCGGATGCCATGGCCAGAGAGTTCAGGCGGTTGGGCAGGGCCGCCCCCAGTCCGCCGGGCAGCGTGATCCACGCTTCTTCGGCCAGGTCGGCCATGTCCACGGACGACTGTGAGGCCAGCGGATGAGCGGAGGGGAGGACGACCATGACCTCCTCCAAGGCGATCACCGCGGAGTCTACTTCGGCAGGGAGGAAGTCCCAGCGGCCGATCACCAGGTCCAAGGAGCCGTCCAACACCCGCTCCAGCCCGAGGTGGGAGAACTGGGAGCTGTAGAGCTCGAGCATCAGCCCGGGGCGGGCCGTGCGCACCTGCCGGGCCAGCTCGCCGACCTTCCTGTTGATGGAGGCGCCGGCGAATCCGACGCGCACGCGACCGGTCTCCCCCGTGAGGGTGCTGTGCACTGCCCGCTCCGCCGCCTCGGAGGCTTCGACCAGATGGCGAGCCGGATCCAGAAGGGCCCTTCCTGCCGCGGTGAGCTTCACGTGGCGGGTGCTGCGCTCGAAGAGCGGGGCGCCCAGGGAGCGCTCCAGCTGCTTGATGAGCCGGCTCAAGGGCGGCTGGGCCATGCGGAGGCGGGCCGCCGCTCGCCCGAAGTGCAGCTCCTCGGCCACTGCGATAAAGGCCTGTGCCTGATGAACCTCCACCGAGACCCTGCTTCCTCACCGTCCGGCGATTATTGCTGATGCGGCATCAGCTGTGACGCGAATCTGTCTTAGACAAAGCCTAATCACCGTGGTTGTGTGGTGCCAGACACAGCATCGACGGCGATCGGGGGCAGGATGGCAGACACTGCAGAGGTGGGCCCCGGCCCGCTGGCCGGCGTCGTCGTCGCGGACTTCTCCCGAGTGCTGGCCGGGCCCTACTGCACCATGCTGCTGGCCGATATGGGAGCCACCGTGATCAAGGTGGAGGGCCCCGGCGGGGATGACACCCGCCAGTGGCTGCCGCCGGAGCGCGACGGAGTGAGTACCTACTATCTCTCGGCGAACCGCAACAAGCAGTCGATCGTCCTGGATCTCAAGGAGCCCCGTGATCTGCAGACCGCCCACGAGCTCCTCGATGTCGCCGACGTCTTCGTGGAGAACTTCAAGCCGGGCGGGCTGGAGAAGTTCGGCCTCGACGCCGCCTCGGTGGCTCGCCGCTGGCCTCAGGTGGTGCATGCCAGCATCACCGGATTCGGCACCGAGGGTGGCCGGACGATGCCCGGATATGATCTGTTGGCCCAGGCGGTCTCCGGCTTCATGTCGGTGACCGGGGATCCGGATGGGGCTCCGCAGCGGGCCGGAGTGGCGATGTTCGACGTCATCACCGGGCTGCACTGCGCTGTGGGGATCCTCGGGGCCCTGCGCGAGCGGGAACGGTCCGGCCAGGGGCAACACCTGGAGCTGGATCTGCTCTCCTCGGCACTGTCCGGACTGGTCAACCAGACCTCCGGGTACGTGGCCGCCGGCAACGTGCCGCGCCGGCTGGGGAATGACCATCCCAGCCTCTACCCGTACGGGCCGTTCCCGGCGGCCGACCGAGACTTGGTCATCTGTGTGGGCAACGACCGTCAGTTTCTCAAGCTGGTCGGTGTGCTGGGCCTCGCGGAACTGGGTGAGGATCCACGGTTCGCCACGATGGCGGGGCGGAACACGAACCGTGATGAGCTGCGGCCCCTGCTCGTGGAGGCACTGGCGACGTCGTCGGCCGATCACTGGTTCGAGGCTCTGCAGGCTGTCGGCGTCCCATGCTCGCCCATCCTCGGCATCGATGAAGGCGTCGAGTTCGCGGCCTCGTTGGGACTGGCGCCCGTGGCACAGGCCGGGGAGGGCGACGACGCGGTCCCGACCGTCCGGCACCCGGTGACCTACAGTCGGACGCCGGCGACGTACGCGAAGCGCCCGCCGACACTGGGGGAGGACCAGGAATCCGTGCTCGAGTGGCTGCGGCGGCGCCGGGCGGAGTGAGCCTGACGGGGCCGGCTCAGGGATCCAGCCGCTTGACCAGCAGCTCTTCGGTCTCCGCGGCAATGCGGGCCACGCCGTCGTGGTCGAGGTAGGAGTACGTGGTGGTGGTGCGCTCGCCGGTGGGCCGGTAGCCCAGCCGCTTGTAGAGCCGCCGGGCGGCAGGGTTGTCCAAGCCCACGTGCAGCCGGAGCTCCAGCGCCTCTTCGTCATCGGCAGGATCACCATCGTCCGGCGGCTCCCCCTGTGCGGCCCGCTCCAGCACCGCCTGCTCAGCCGCGTTCATCAGCGCGGTGCCGATGCCGCGCCCGCGCCAGGGCCCGACGACGTGCACGTTCCTCACCTCGGCAGGCCAGGTCCAGCACAGCTCCAGTGACCCGGTCAGCTCCTCCCCGCAGAAGGCCACCAGGCCCGTGCCGATGCCGTTGGTCTGCTGGCGCACCAGGTACGGGCCCATGCTCGCGGCGTCCGGCCGGGCGGTGAGGAAGGCCGGGAGGTCGGTCGCGCGGATCTCGCGGACCTGGTGGCGAGCGGCAGGGGCGGTCGTGGTCATCTATTGATACTTCCACGGTCGCCGACGCTCCTGGAGCGGCACGGATTTCGTTCAGCTGAGGTACCCGTATCGGTCCGGCTCGACGCGCTCACCCCACTACGCGCGCCGGCGCCGACGGCTCCACAGTCAGGAACCGCGGAGCGGTGAACCCCTGCTCCTGGCACACCCGGGCCGCGGCTCCGATGACCGCATCCTCACGGTCGCGGGGCACCAGCGCGAGCACGGAACCGCCGAAGCCGCCGCCGATCAGCCGCGCGCCCAGCGCCCCGACCTCGGACACCGTCTCCACCAGGGCATCCGCTGCGGGGAAGGACACCTCGGCGTCGTCGCGCATCGAGGCATGTCCGGCGGTGAGGATCCGACCCACCTGGGCGGCCGCCGTCGTCGGTTCCAGCCCCTCGTCAGCGAGGATCCGGTCCAGCTGTTCAGAGCGCAGCATCTCCGTCAACGCATGCCGCAGGCGACGCCGGCATGCCGCCGTGCTGCGCCCCTCGAGCCCCTCTGCTTCGCTGGCCAGCTCATGGCCGCCGGTCAGCTCATCGAACCGTGCCAGTGCGGCGTCGACTTCGCCAGTCTCCGGGTGCTCGGGCAGCAGGTCCCGCAGCCGGTCCACACCGAGCAGGTGCATCGCCGCCTCCGAGTCGGCGCGGCGATCGTCGAACTGCCCGTCGCCCAGCCAGTGGGCCTGCCGGGTGTCGATCGCCAAGAAGGCGTGCTCGGCCAGCAGTCCGTCCATCGGCAGGCGCTCCACCGTGAAGTCCCGGCAGTCCAGGGACACCACATGTCCGGCCCGCCCCCGCAGGCTCACCGTCTGGTCCAGCCCGCCGGTGCCTGCACCGACCACCTCCACCTCGGCGCGCATGCAGGCCGCAGCCAGCCGGGCCCTCAGCTCGTCGTCCAGGGCCGAGTCCAACGCGGTTCCTGGATTCGCCGCGCCCAGCGGGGTGGCCAGGGCGACGAACGCCAGCATCGCCGAGCACTCCAGCGCCGCGGAGGAGGACAGCCCGCCGCCGATGGGCAGGGTCGAGCAGATCAACAGGTCCGCGCCGAAGCCCTCCGGCACCGCCAACTCCGGAGTCTCCTCGCCCAGCCGGGCGAGCGCCCACAGGGTGCCGGCCACGTACCAGGTCCAGCCGGAGACCTCGCCGGGCACCAGCGTGTGCACATCAGTGATCACCGGCGCCTCTATCTCTGGGGCCTCGCCGTCGTCAGGGGCGCGGGAGTCATCACCGACGACGGCGTCCACCGCCGCGACGCTGAGGGTCTGCACGCCGGCGTCGAGCTCCGGGTCCAGGGTGCGCAGCCGCAGCAGGCCGTCCTGCCGCGGGGCGGCGGCCACATAGGTGCCATGCGCCAGAGCCATCGGCAGGCACCGACCACCATGGAAGTCCACGTGCTCACCGTTGAGGTTCGCCCGCCCGGGGGCGAACCAGACGCCGTCCGGATCCCGGCCGAACTCCTCGACGAACCGGGTACGGAGCCCTGCGCTGATGCGGTGCGGCTCCCCGGGGGAGAGGCGGGCGGCGTCGTCGGAATGCATGGTTCCCTATTCTGCCTGGCGGATGGCTCGGACACGGCATCGGTGACACGAGCCAGGCTCACCGGCGACGTCCCGCACCCGGGGAGGACTGGTTGAACAGCGCACAGCTCTGAGCGAATACCCGCACGAACCCCTGGTCAAGGCCGGACAGATGTGTTGTTCTGATGCAGGACTGATCGTCGACCGAGAGGAGATCACCATGGAGACCCTGTACACGGCGGAGGCCATCGCGACCGGGGGAGGCCGCAACGGCCACACCCGCACCGACGACGGCCGCGTCGATCTCGACCTGGCCGCCCCGAAGGCCATGGGCGGATCCGGCGAGGGCGCCAACCCGGAGCAGCTCTTCGCCGCCGGCTACGCGGCCTGCTTCCACGGCGCGCTGCAGCTCGTCGCCAGCCAGGAGAACGCCGAGCTGGGCGACTCCTCCGTGGGCGCCAAGGTCGGCATCGGCAAGCTGCCCGAGGGCGGTTTCGGCCTGGAGGTCACCCTCGAGGTGGTCGTGCCGGACCTGCCCCAGGACGAGGCGCAGAAGCTGGCCGACAAGGCCCACGAGGTGTGCCCCTACTCCAACGCCACCCGCGGCAACATCGAGGTCAAGGTCGTCGTCACCGACGACTGATCGACCCGCGAGGAGAAGCGCCCGCGCTTCCTCCGGACACGCTGTCGGCCCGTCTCCCTGATCAGGGAGACGGGCCGACGTCGTCTCAGCGGCGGTGGACCTCCAGGGCGGCCGATCCCTGAGGGATCGGGCGCCTCCGCAGAGAGGAGGGGCCCGACCCGAAGACCCACCGGCACCATTCCTGGTGGGCGGCGGCGACCTGAGGGGCCAGCGTCCGACGGTCCGAGGCGTCCGCGGGGGACGGAGGGGCCGCCTCGGTGCGGCTGATCCCATGCTGGCCGAAGGTCGACGCGACGGTTCCGGCGGGGACGGCCGACGGAACCACGGTCTCCGGGTCGGGGGACTGTGGGGTGATGAAGCTGTGGGGTGGTGCGGCTGTGGGGTGGTGCGGTCCACGAGCGTCGCAGGCCCGGCTTGGATGCTGGACCAGCCCGAGCGCTCGAGACCACCTGGGCACCAGGATGACCGCTCACTGTGAGAGTCTGATGAGAGAGGCGATGCCGTGGGGCTCTCGCCCCTGCGGTCCTGTCGGATACAGTGGAGATCATCAGATGATTCAAATCTGAATGACCATCGTGGTGGATCGTCGGAGGTGCCAGGATGAGCAATGTGGAGCGCGCCCCGCAGGAGCGGGTCTGTGTCAACGGCCCCCAGGTGGGCGGCACCGGGGGACTGCGCGACGGCGTCGCCGTGGCTGACTCCGGCGTCGAGATCCTTGAGCCGCGGGAGGTGCCGCTCGGAGGGCCGCGGGCCATGACTGTCCGCCGAACCCTGCCACAGCGTGCGCGCTCCCTGGTGGGGGCCTGGTGCTTCCTGGACTTCTACGGTCCTGACGACGTCTCCGCGTCCACGCCGATGCGGGTGCCCCGCCATCCGCACACCGGACTGGCCACCGTCTCCTGGCTGTTCTCCGGCCGCATCGACCACCTGGACTCCGCCGGACATTGGGCCACCGTCCGTCCCGGTGAGCTGGCCCTGATGAACGCCGGGCGAGGCATCAGCCACTCCGAGTACTCCACCGAGGACACCACCGTGCTGCATGGCGCGCAGCTGTGGTTCGCGTTCCCCCAGGACCACCGATTCTCGGAGCCCTCACTGGCGGCGTACCGCCCTGAGGCCGTCACCGGACGGGGCTGGGAGGCGAGGGTCTTCCTCGGCGAGCTGCTCGGCAGCAGGTCGCCTGTGCCCACGCCTCTGCCGCTGACCGGCGCCGAGCTGCGCCTGGAGCCCGGTGCGAGCCTGGAGCTCACGATCCCCGCAGACCACGAACACGGCCTGCTCCCGGTCTCCGGCCGGGTGCGCGTCGACGGTGCGGACGTTCCCGCCGATCATCTGGCCGTGGCCGACGTCGGACGCACCGCTCTGCGGATCGACGCCGGTGAGGAGCCTGTGGTGGCGTTGCTGCTGGGCGGCCTGCCCTTGGGAGAGCGGATCGTGATGTGGTGGAACTTCGTGGGTCGCAGCCACGAGGACATCGCCGCCTACCGGGCCGCCTACCAGTCGGAGATGGGCTTCGAGCCTCCTCCTGCGGGTTCCCCGCTGCACCGGCGCCTGCCGGAGGGCGAGTCGCTCGGGGTGCCGCTGTCCGGGGAGCTGCGGGACGCACTCGCCGGGGAGACCTACGACGACGGCCGCCCCTTCCCACAGTTCGGGGACTTCCCGCCGCACACCGAGCCGCCCCTGCCTGCCCCGGCTTTGCCGACCACTCGGATGAAGCCGAGGGGATGAGCTGACCCTCAGACGTTGACCCCGGAGCGTTGGTCGGAATCCACGCACTAACGCGAGGTTTAGCGGCACGATCTCCGGGGTCAACGTGGGGCGGACGCCAGCGCCCGCGAGATCAGGACAGGATCTGTCCTCATCGCTCCATAGCGTGGGTGCATGATCACCACAGCGCCCCGCCAGCCGTCCCGTCAGCCGCCATGCCCATCCTCTCCGGCGGCGCCCGCACCGGCACCCCCGCCGCGCGCCGAAGCTCCTGCGTCTCCGCCGCGGGTTCCCGCGCCCCGGCCGAACGACCCTCCGTCCGAAGGGCCGGACGCTCCGCCCCGTCGGCAGGATCGCGCCGCACGCCGGGAGGCGCGGCGCCGTCGTCGGGCTCTGTCCCGCGAGGTCCGACTCGTCCGCACTCGCGAGCAGGCCCTGCTGCGACTCGACGCCGAGCGGGCGGCCCGCGGGTGGCGCCTCGGGAACTCTGGGGACTTCCGCTGGCTCTGAGCAGGGGTACCCGAGGGCTGACTCGGCTCCGCCTTGGGCGCTCACCGTCCCGTCACCTCCTCCCGCCCGCAGGGGCTGTCATGCCAGACTGGCACCGTCGACGACGGGAAAGGAGCGCAGATGGCGCGGATCGGGTACATCGTGGGCAGCCTTGCGGAGGATTCGGTGAATCGGAAGCTCGCCGAAGTGCTGGTGGCTCAGGCGCCTGAGCGGGCAGAGCTCACAGAGGTCGACATTCGGCCCCTGCCGCTCTATGACCGGCACCTCGACGAGGACTTCCCGGCCGAGATGACCGCCTTCAAGGAACAGGTCTCGGCCTGCGACGGCCTGCTGCTGGTCAGCCCGGAACACAACCAGAGCTTCCCTGCTCCGGTGAAGAACGCGATCGACATCCTCACCCGACCCCCGCGGCAGGGCGTGCTGCGCGGTAAGCCAATGGGCATCGCCGGTGCCTCGCCCAGCAGGTTCGGGACCATCAACTCGCAGACCCAGCTACGGACCTTCCTGCCCCTGCTCGGAGTCAAGCTCATGGGCACCCCGCTGATGGCCGTGCAGGTCACCGAGGACACCTTCGGCGACGCCGGCCCCGACGAGCAGATCGCCACGCGCGCCGCCAAGTACATGGAGGCGCTCACCACCTGGGTGGAGCAGCACTCATGAGCTCTCCCGGGAAGTCCGCGCCACGATGACTCCGCGGGCTCACAGAGCCGGATAAGGGCCCAAACCGCAGAGGCAACTCGGTCCGCAGAGGCAGCGCGGCCGGCGAGGGCTCAGCGGCCGTGCGCCAGCAGCCCGCAGGCCTGGGCCGCGGTCTGCGTGATCAGCTCGGGCGCGCGCTCCAGCAGCTCCTGAAGCTCCGCGGCCCCAGGGGCGATGGAGAATGCCCCGGTCAGCCCCGCCTCCCGACATTCGGCGGCGGTCAGCTTCACAGTGCCGGCGATGACGACGACGGCGGCACCCGCCGGCGCGTTGCGGCGCACCGCCTCCACGACCTTCCCACCCAGCGACTGGGAGTCCAGGGAGCCTTCGCCGGTCAGCACGATGTCAGCATCGGCCAGTGACTCGGCCAGACCCACGGCCTCGCCCACCATCTGCGAACCCGGCACCACCTCGGCCCCGAGCAGGCTCACCAGTCCCACGGGGATGCCGCCGGCGGCCCCGAACCCGGCGGCCTGCCGGTAGTCCTCGGCGGCAGCGCCGGTGTGGGCGGCGAGCACCCCGGCCAGGTGGGAGAGGCCGGCGTCGAGCGCGGCGACGTCGTCCTCATCCGCGCCCTTCTGCGGACCGAAGACGGCGGCGGCCCCGCGCTCACCGGTCAACGGATTGTCCACGTCCACGGCGATCCGCCACCGCACCTCGGCGGCGCGGGGATGCAGTCCGGAGACGTCCACGGCAGCGATCTCGGCCAGCCCATGCCCGCCGGGCGCCACCGGGGCGCCTGCGTCGTCCAGGAACTCCACGCCCAGGGCGCGCAGCAGCCCGGTGCCTCCGTCGGTGCTGGCCGAGCCGCCGATGCACAGCAGGATCTCCTCCACCTGGGTGCCTCCGGGCGCGGTGTCCAGCAGGTGCTGCGCGATCAGCCCGACCCCGTAGGTGTCGGCTCGGCGCGGCTGCAGCGGCACATCGCTGACCTGCGGGAGGCCGTTGCCCTGCGCCGCCTCCAGCACTGCGGTCCGCCCGTCTGCCGAGCGGCCCACCAGGGCCGTGGCGGGTCGCCCGATGGCGTCGAGGACCTCCAGCTGTTCAGCCTCCTGCCCCCAGACCGCCAGCAGCGCCTCCAGGGTGCCTTCGCCGCCGTCGGCGAAGGGAAGTTCGGTGATCTGCGCCTGCGGGAACACCTCCCGAGCGCCGCGGGCCAGCGCGGCGGCGGCCTCGGCGGCGGTGGCGGAGCCTTTGAACGAGTCGGGGACGCAGACGATGCGCGGGGCCATGTCGAGGGGCGAGGCAGTGCCGGAGCGCGGGCCGGAGGTGATGTGGCTCATGCGCACGACTCTACGACGCCTCGACCACGGCCCGGCGCATCAGATGATCGGCCAGCACCTGCTCATCCGGGGCGAAGCCCAGTCCGGGATCCTCGCCCAGGGTGATCGTCGGTCCCGCACCGTGCAGGCGATGCAGCCGCTGCGGCCACTGCAGGAACGGAACCTCCACCTGGACGTCCTCGCCCAGAGTGGCGACGAGCTCGGCCGTGGCATGGAGGGCAGGACCGTAGTAGAAGCAGTGCGGGACGACGGCGACGCCGGTCTCCCGCCCGGCGGCGATCACCTCACGCATTCCGGAGACCCCACCGATCTTGCCCACACTCGGCTGGGCGTAGGACACCGCCCCGGCACGCATCTGCTCGACCATGCCGTGGACACCGGAGGCGTTCTCCCCGGCGGAGATTCGGCCGGAAGCGCGGTTGAGCCGGGCCAACGCGTCGGTGTCGTCGGGCGGGAACACCGGCTCCTCCAGCCAGAGCAGATCGGCTTCGGCGAAGTCCTCGAGCGCCTGCGCGGCGCCGGCCTCGTCCCATCGGCAGTTCACATCCGTCATCAGGGCGGCCTCGGGGCCGGCTTGGGCGCGGGCGGCGGCGACCGCGCCGGCGGTGGACTCATGCAGCTTGAAGGCACAATATCCCGCCTGCTGGGCGCGCCCGATGTGGTGTGCGACCTCCACCGGGTCCTCCCCGTAGTGGACCAGGGAGGCGTAGCAGCCGACGGTGTCGCGGGCCCGCGGGTCCAGCAGGCGGCGCAGCGGGACCCCGGCGCGCTGCGCGGCGAGGTCCCAGAGTGCGGTGTCCACCGCGGAGAGCGCGTAGTGGACCGGGCCGGTCCGCCCGAACGCATGGAACGCGTATTCCGCTTCGGAGCGGACGGCCTGCGGATCGGCGGCGCGCCCGAGGAAGAACGGTCCGACGATCTCCTCCAGGGCGGCCCACGTGGCCGGGTTGCTCCGATGTCCGAAGGCCTCGCCCCATCCCACCCGGCCCTCGGAGTCGGTGACCTTCACCATCAGCGCCTCCATGCGGGTGAAGGTCTGGGAGGAGGCGTTGTACTCGTCGATCGACTCTTCGCCGGTGACGCGGCGCGCCGCGGAGAACGGGAGGGCGGTCAGCAGCATCTCGAGGCGGGTGACGGTGGGCTGACTGGGGCTCATGGCTCTCCTGGACGGGGGTTCGGCAGGGGTTCGGCAGGGGTTCGGCGCGGGTCGGACGGAGCTCGGCGGGGGTTCGACACGGGTTCGGCATGGGACGGCGCGGCCTCGGCGTCGTCGGAACGGGTTCGACGAGGCGAGCGGCGGCCGCAGGGTGCGCGGGCCCGCACGCCGCGAGACGACGCCATCTTCGAGCCTAGTGCGGCCTTGTGATGCCGTCCACGGCATTCATGGCATGGATTAATACTGGAAAGGCATCATGCAAATCGATTCAATCCACGTTCCCTGGAAATCCGCGGAAGCGCGCGCCTCCTCGCCAGATGCAACGCCCGCTGTGACCTGATCCGCGCGGTACGGCGCCAGGATGCGGGCTCCGGTGTGCTTGACCTCACAATGTGGCCTCACTTACCGTTGACGGAACGTACCTGGAAAGCGATTTCCCAAAGTGTTGAGGAGGCAGCCATGCTGTCCCAGTCGCAGAGCAGAGACCTCGCCGCGGAGCACCGCCGCCACGCGGGGCGGGAGGTGACGCCATGAGTGTCGTCGCCGAACTCCAGCAGCTCAAGAAGGCCCCGCAGGGGCAGCGCAAGCGGAGGCACAAGGACAACAAGGCAGGGCATCTGTTCCTGCTGCCGTGGACCATCGGTCTGTTCGGCATCACCCTCTTCCCGATGGCCGCCTCGCTGTACCTGGCGTTCACCAACTACAACCTGCTCCAGCCGCCCGAGTGGATCGGCATGGACAACATCACCCGGATGATGGGCGATGATCGCCTGCACAACTCCATCCAGGTGACCTTCACCTACGTGTTCGTCGGCGTGCCCATCCAGCTGGCCGTCTCGTTGGCCATCGCGATGCTGCTGGACCGCGGCATGCGCGGCCTGCCGTTCTACCGCTCGGTGTTCTACCTGCCCTCCATGCTCGGATCCTCGGTGGCCATCGCGGTGCTGTGGCGCCAGATCTTCGGCCACTCGGGCCTGATCAACCAGCTGCTGGGCATGGTCGGCATCGAAGGTCAGGGCTGGGTGTCCAGCCCGGACACCGCACTGGGCACGCTGATCATCCTCCACGTCTGGACCTTCGGCGCCCCGATGGTGATCTTCCTGGCAGGGCTGCGGCAGATCCCGGACATGTACTACGAGGCGGCCTCGATCGACGGTGCGGGAAGGATCAAGCAGTTCTTCACCATCACGATCCCGCTGCTGACCCCGATCATCTTCTTCAACCTCGTGCTGCAGCTGATCGGCGCTTTCCAGAACTTCACCCAGGCGTTCATCGTCTCGGGCGGATCCGGAGGCCCGGCCGACTCCACGCTGTTCTACACGCTCTACCTCTACCAGCAGGGCTTCGGCCGGTTCGACATGGGTTACGCCTCGGCGATGGCCTGGCTGCTGGTCCTGATCATCGCGGCGATCACCGCCATCAACTTCTGGCTCTCCAAGTATTGGGTGCACTACGATGACTGATTCTCCTCAGACCACCACCGGCGCGTCCACGATGAGCCGCGCCGACGTCGCCAAGTCCGACGCCACCGCCGCCCTAGCCGGGGCGAGCTCCATCGCCTCGGAGGACCGGGCCCCGATGAAGTCCGTCTCGCCGGCCCAGCGCGCGGTCAAGGCCACCGTCAAGCACATCGTCATGATCGCCGCCTCGCTGGCGATGATCTACCCGCTGCTGTGGATGCTGGTCTCCTCCCTGCGCCCCAACGAAGCGATCTTCCGCGAGCCGGGCATCCTGCTCACCACGCTGGAGTTCAACAACTACGTGCAGGGCTGGAATGCGCTGAGCCACCCGTTCAGCCACTTCCTGTGGAACTCGGCGATCGTCGTGTTCGCCTCCATCCTGGCCAACCTCATCGCCTGCTCGATGGCGGCCTACGCCTTCGCCCGGTTGGACTTCAAGTTCAAGATCCCGATGTTCGCGGCGATGCTGCTGACCATCATGCTGCCGGTGCACGTGGTGATCATCCCGCAGTACATCCTCTTCTCGAACCTCGGCTGGGTGAACACGTTCCTGCCGCTGATCGTGCCGAAGATCCTCGCCACGGACTCCTTCTTCATCTTCCTGATGGTGCAGTTCATCCGCGGCATCCCGAAGGACCTGGACGAGGCGGCCCGGATCGACGGCGCCGGCCACATCCGGATCTTCTTCCAGGTGATCCTGCCGCTGATGGTCCCGGCCCTGGCGACCACCACGATCTTCACCTTCATGTGGACATGGAACGACTTCTTCAGCCAGCTGATCTTCCTGACCTCACCGGACATGTACACCGTGCCGCTGGCGCTGCGGGCCTTCATCGACTCCACCGGCGAGTCGAACTGGGGCGGCATGTTCGCCATGTCGATCATCTCGATCCTGCCGCTGTTCCTGATCTTCCTGTTCGGTCAGCGGTTCCTCATCAAGGGCATGGCCACCACCGGCATCAAGTGATCCGCCCGACCGTACGACGGTCGTCCGTCGCTGCCTGCGGCGGGCGGCCGTCGTCGGCGTCTGCGGGGTGGATGCCCACGCGGCACATGTGCCATCCACGGAAGGCATGGGCGGATCGCTTCTCATTCCCCGCCGACACGGCAAGACTGCTGGGGAGGACCTCCCCGGATGCACACCACCTGTTCACCGCATGAAGGAGCTGGCTCACCCGTGAGCACTGAGAACGCCCGCACCCGCTACGTGATCATCGGCATGGGCAGCCGGTGCAGGATGTACACCGACGCGATCGCCGGCCCCCACGCCGACGTCGCCGAGCTCGTCGCCCTGGCGGACACGAACCCCGGCCGCGTCGAGTACCACCGCAGCCGCATCCGCGAGGAGCACGGCGCCGACGTCGCCACCTTCGACCCTGCCGCGCTGACCTCCGTCATCCAGGAGCAGCACATCGACCGGGTCATCATCACCAGCCCGGACTTCACCCACGCCGACTACATCGTGGAGTCCCTGCAGGCCGGGGCCGACGTCGTCGTGGAGAAGCCGCTGACGGTGGACGCCGAGTCCAGCGCCCGGATCGCGCGCACCGTGGAGGCCACCGGGCGGGAGGTCATCGTGACCTTCAACTACCGGTACTCCCCACGCAACACCGCGCTGAAGGCCGCGATCCTCGAAGGCCGGATCGGGCAGGTGACCTCCATCGACTTCACCTGGGTGCTGGACACCGTCCACGGTGCGGACTACTTCCGTCGCTGGCACCGGGTCAAGGAGAACTCCGGCGGACTGCTGATCCACAAGGCCAGCCATCACTTCGACCTGGTCAACTGGTGGCTCGCCGACGCCCCGGAGCGCGTCTATGCCTCCGGCGGGCTGAAGTTCTACGGGGCGAAGAACGCCGCCGCCCGCGGCATCGCCCCCGCCGAGCGCGGCACCCGCGAGGGCTCGTCAGCCGACCCCTTCGCCCTGGACCTGCGCACCGACGAGACCCTGCAGAAGCTCTACCTGGACAACGAGCACCACGACGGCTACATCCGTGACCAGGACGTCTTCGGCGAAGGCATCACCATCGAGGACAACCTCGCGCTGATCGTGGACTACACCCGCGGCGCGGTGCTGAACTACTCGCTCAACGCCCACGCCCCCTGGGAGGGGTACCGGGTGGCGGTCAACGGGACCGAGGGTCGGTTGGAGCTCGACGTCGTGGAGCGGGCCGCCGTGCTGCCCGCTTCCGGCGGCTCCCCGGTGGACCCCTCGGTGTCCGACGACGGCCGTTCCGGCGCGGTGCGCTCCAAAGGTGAGTGCCTGGTGCTGCAGCGCCACTGGGGCGAGGCCGAGGAGCTGGAGATCGTCCAGGGTGAAGGGGCCCACGGCGGTGGCGACCGGCTGCTGCTGGCCGACATCTTCAACGGCCCCGGCGAGGACCCGTACGCCCGTCCCGCTGGTCTGGTCGACGGCATCCAGGCGATCGCCGTCGGCGTCTGCGGCAACCGCTCCCTGCAGACTCGCGGCCCGGTGACGGTGGCCGACGTGGAGCTGGGGCTGGCCCCCGCGTCTTCCTCCGGGGCCGATGCCACGGGCGCTCGCGCCGACGCCACCGTCGCGCACTGAGCAGGGACTGAACAGGGGACCGAGGAGGACAGCCATGGCAGAACGGATCATCGTCACCGGCGGCTCCGGACGGCTGGGCCGCAGCGTGGTGGCCGGGTTCGCCGCCACCGAGCACGAGATCATCAGCGTGGACCGCGCGCTGCCCGAGGAGCCAACTGACGGGGTGGCGTATCGCAGCATCGACCTGCTCGACGCCGTGGCCACCGAGGCCTTGTTCGCGGAGCTCGCCCCGACGGCGGTGGTCTCCCTGGCCGCGATCGCGGTGCCGTTCAGCGCGCCGGAGGACGTGATCCTGAAGACCAACGCCGGCATCGCCCACAATGTGACCGCGGCGGCCGTGGCCTCCGGGGCCACGAAGGTCGTGATCGCTTCCAGCCCCTCGATCATGGGATACGGATCCCCTGCCGGCTGGGTGCCGCCGCGGCTGCCCCTGGACGAGGAGGTGCCGCCGCAGCCGTGGCATGCCTACGGGCTGAGCAAGCATGTGGCCGAGCAGGTGGCCGCGATGTTCGCCCAGCAGACCGATGAGGTCACGTTCGTGTCGTTCCGGCCGTGCTACGTCATCGCTCCGGAGGAGTGGGAGGGCGCACCCACTCAGCAGGGGCACACGCTCACCGAACGCCTGGACGACCCGGCGCTGTCCGCCGTCGCGCTGTTCAACTACGTGGACGCCCGGGACGTCACCGACTTCCTGCTGACACTGCTGGCCAAGATTGACCAGGTGGAGAACGGTTCCGTGTTCTTCGTGGGGGCGAAGGATGCGCTCGCGCGCAGGCCCCTGGCCGAGCTCATCCCGGAGCATTTCCCGGATCTGGCGCATCTGGCCGGAGACCTCACCGGGGACGCCCCGGCGTTCTCCATCGAGAAGGCCCGCCGCGTGCTCGGCTGGGAGCCGAAGCGCTCCTGGCGGACGGAGCTGGTCGGTGAGCGGGGCGAGGCCTCCCTGCCGTGAGCACGCGCGTCCCGGCGGTGCGCTGCCGTCACCGATGACCTGCATGAGCGCGGCAGAACAGCACGAGGACAGCACGCCATGCGACGACGGCGGCCCCGGCATCCGGCCGGGGCCGCCGTCGTCGTTCCTCCCGGGTGCATGACATGGAATTCATCGACCGTTGAAAAAGCACCTCATGCCTCGTACCCTAAAATTCATCACACGATGAAATTCAGGAGAGGACGTCATGGCGCGCATCCTGGAGACGCTCCTCGCGGCAGTGATCGGCCGCCCGAAGTCCGCGCTCACCGTCCTGCTGCTGGTGACTTTCGGCTTCGTCGCCGCCGCGTCGCTCAATGACGTCGAGGTCGACATCACCCAGCTCGGGCGCGAGGACTCTGCCACGGTGCAGACCATGGCCCGCGTGCAGCAGGAGTTCGACGACCCCTCCGCCGTCGTGCAGGTCATCGTGGACGCCGGCCCCGGCGGGGACATTCTGACCTCAGAGGGGCTGGCCGCGGTCAGCGAGGTGCAGCGGCACGTGGCCGATGCGCTGGGGGAGGATCTGCGGGAGCCCACCGACGGAGGGCCGAGCCTGCTCTCGCTGCCGGTGCTTCTCGGGCTCGATGAGCGGACTCCGACGGAGGACGACGCCCAGGACGCGAGGGAGCGACTCCGCGCCGTCGCAGCTCAGCCGCAGGCCGCCGCCCTGATCTCGGGGGACTATGACGCCGACGCCGGCAGTGCGCGGGCCACGGTCATCGTCGCGTTCCTCCGGGAGGGCCTCAGCGAGCAGGATCGCACGCAGGCCGCGCTGCGGGTCCAGGAAGCCGTGGCCGAGACTCCAGAACAGCAGATCATCGTCTACAGCCAGGGGCTGTTCGTGGAGGGCATGCTCGACGCTGTCCGCGGCGAGGCGCCCGCGCTGTTCCTGGTGGCACTGTTGGCGGTCCTGGTCCTGCTGGCGGTGACGTTCCGGTCGGCGCTGGTCGTCGGAGTCGGTCTGGTCGGTCTGGCGATGACGGTGGTCTGGACCTTCGGGCTGGCCGGTCTTCTCGGACCTCAGGGGCTGGGCTGGATCGGGCCGCTCTCTCAGTTGGCGATCATCGTCCCCATCCTGCTGGTCGGGCTCGGCATCGACTTCGCGGTGCACCTCATGGCCCGCTTCCGTGAGCTCTCCGCGCAGGGGGCTGCACCCTCCCCGGCCGCCTCCGGGGCGGTCCGCGCGGTCGGCCCTGCCCTGGCCATCGCCGCGGTCACCACCGGAGTGGGATTCGGCGCGACGGCGACCGCGCCACTTCCCCTGCTGGCCACCTTCGGAGTCCAGGTGGCCCTGGGGATCCTGTGCGCCTTCCTGGTGATGATCATCCTGGTCCCCGCGACCCAGGCTCTCTGGGGACGGCGCCTCGCCGCGGCGTCTGCCAGGCGCCGCCGGCGGGACTCGGGCGCCCAGCCCACAGGGCGCGAGAGTGCGCGGCCGTCCTCTGGCGTCCTGACCCGCGCGGCGGTCCGCACCGCTGATCGGAGGCCGCTGGCCGGTCTCGTCGTGGCATTGATGCTCATCGGCATGGCCGTCCTGGCCTCCGTCCGCCTGGACACCCAGTTCGACAGGAGTGACTTCCTCCCTGAGGGGTCCGACATCGAGGCGACCCTGGCGCACCAGGAGGAGCTCTTCGGGTCCCAGATCATCGAGGCGACCTTCGTCCTCATCGACCCGCCGGAAACCCGTGCCGATCTCGGGTCGGCGCTCGACAGGGCCAGCCAGCAGGTGGCCGAGGTCGAGGGTGTGCGGGTCTCGGGCGGAGAGGCGCAGATCATGGCGCGTCAGGCCGCCGAGTCGGACACTCTGCTCTGGCAGATCCGGACCACCGCCGGCGACGGCGGAGCGGAGCAGCTGGCCGAGGACCTGGCTGCCGCGCTGGACCCCGTCACGCAGCAGGGGGCAGAGGTGTCGATCTCCAGCGAGCCGATGGTGGTCGCCGAGATGAACCGGGATCTCGCCGAGTTTCAGGTGAGGTCCATCCTGCTGACGCTGAGCATCGTCACCGTGCTGCTCATGGCCACCTACCGGCTGTGGCGTCGTCGAGCCGTGCTCGGGGTGATCGCCATGATCCCTGCGGTGACGAGCGCAGCAGGGGTGATCGCCATGATGTGGGTGCTGGGCATCGACCTCAACGTGCTCAGCGCGACGCTGACGGCCATGGCGATCGGGATCGGCGTCCCCTACGGCGTCCACGTGGTGAACCGCTTCCTCCAGGAGCTGCCCATGAGCACTCCCGAGGGAGCGGTCTCCTCCACCGTGGGGACCACCGGGGCAGCGCTGACCGGATCCGCCGTCACCACCTTGGGGGCGCTCCTGGTCCTCTCCTGGTCGGCCCTGGTGCCGATCCAGACCCTTGGTAGGCTCGGTGCCGTCGCGATCGTCGTCGCGCTGGTCGCCGGCGTCTTCGTCACTCCGGGGGCGCTCGTGCTGTGGGCCCGCCGAGCGGGCAGAGGGGAGTCCTGATGGTCGCCGACGCCGACCCTGACCCTCAGCCCGGTGAGTCGGCCCGCTACGGCAAGGGGCGCCGTGCCGGCCGGCCCGACACGAAGGGTCAGATCCTCGCGGCCGCCCGTGAGAGCTTCGCCGAGGCCGGCTACGAGAAGGCGTCCCTGCGCGGCATCGCTGCCCGCGCCGGAGTGGACCCCGCCCTGGTGCATCACTATTTCGGCACCAAGGAGAAGCTGTTCGCCGCCGCGGTGGACGTGCCCTTCGAGCCGCAGGGCGTCGCCGCCGCGGTGCAGGAGGCTCCGCTGGAGCTGCGCGGCCGTCGGCTGGTCCACGTCTTCCTCGGCGTCTGGGATGATCCGGTGCGCCGCGCACCGCTGCTGGCCCTGCTGCGCGCCGCCATGTCTCAGGATTCGGCAGCGGCCCTGCTGCGCGGCTTCGGACGGCGCGTCATGGTGGCCCGGATCGCCCAGGGCATGACCGGGGAAGATCGTGAGCTGCGGGCTGAGGCCGCCGTGGCTCAGCTCTTCGGACTGGTGATCGCCCGCCACGTGCTGCGCATCGAGCCGATGGCCTCCGCCTCTGTCGAGGAGCTGGAGGAGCTCGTCGGTCCGGTGATCCAGCAATACTTCGACTGACGACGACGGCGGCCCCGGCGGATGCCGGAGCCGCCGTCGTGGCTGCTGACGCTGGGTCTGACGCTGGGAGTCAGTCCGCGTAGGTGTTGGCGATGTAGACGTCGCAGGTGGCGTTGTGGGAGACCGAGTTGGCCACGCTGCCGAGCACGCGACGCACTCCGCGCATGCGCTGGTTGCCGACGACGATGACGTCGGCGTCGATCTTCTCCGCATAGCTGATCAGGGCGTCGGCCGGCTTGCCGTGCACGGAGCGGGGCAGGATCTCCACGCCCGGGGCCTTGAGCGACTCGGAGACCTTCTCGGCGATGTAGCGGGCGTTGTCGGCGTCTGAGACGACCCACTGGTCCGACCCGCTGTTGACGACCTCGGTGCGGTCGTCGGCGTAGGCCGAGACGACGTGCAGCGGGGCGTTCAGCCTGGTGGCGAGTTCACGGGCCTTCTCCGCGGCCTTGCGGGCCGTGGGGCTTCCGTCGACGCCGACGATGATCGGACCTGACATGGTGCGCTCCTTCAGGGGCTCAGAGATGTGACGTGTTCAGCCTAATCGAGGATGCCAGCTGGCGGGAGTGGGGTGTGCTGCTTCACTCTGCCTGACGCCGCCCCTTGAAGCCGACGGCGCCGCAGGTGAGGATGGACGCGGTCGGGGTCCGTGTCTGAGAGCCCCGCCGCCCAGTCATCAGCCGCCGTCAGCCGGGAGGAGCCGGAATGCCGTCACCTCGCGCGTTCACCAGCGCCTCCGAGGCAGAGAGCTGGGAGCACGGCATCCCTGTGGGGACCGGTCGTGTGGGGGCCCTGCTGCATGGGGAGCCGACCGAGCACCGCGTGGACCTCACGCATGAGGAGTTCTTCCTCCCCGTGAACCCCCGAGGCCCGGCTCCGGACCTGCGGGACCGACTGCCCGCCCTGCGGCGGACACTGTTGGCGGGCGACGTGGAGGCCGCCGGCGGGCTGCTCGCCGCAGCGGCCGCCGAGCACAGCCCGGACGGCACTCTGATCTGGACCGATCCGTTCGTCCCGGCCGCGCGTCTGGTGATCACCGATCCGGCCGCGGACCCCGTGCCGGGCAGCCGACGGCGTCATGTGGACCTGCACACCGGTGTCGCCGTGATCAGCTGGCAGGACGCCGTGAGGGGGCTTCAGGCCCTGCAGATCCGGCCGGACCACGGGGAGCAGAGCCTCACCCTCGCCTTCAGCTCCGAGCAGTCCTGCGAACTGCAGCTGCGGCTCTCCTCCGGCGCTGAGGGGGTCGCGACCGAGGGGAACCTGGCCCGAGTCCGGGCCGTCGCGCGCCTGGAGGGCGACCGGGCGCGGCTGTGCGTCAGCGCCGATGAGTCGGCCACTGGGGAGGAGACCGCCGAGACCACCGTGGGCCCGCTGAGCGGCGCGGAGCAGGCGAAGAACGGCGTCGTCCTGGCTCCGCTGAGCCTGCTGTCCGGCACGGAGACCGTGCTCCACGTGCACGTAGGGGTCGACGGCGCCCCGGCTCCTGACCCGAGCCTGGCCGCCTCCGCCGCACGGCAGAGCCTCCCGCCGCGTGAGGTTCTCGCCGGTCGCAGCCGGTTCAGCCTCGGAGGGCTGACCCGCGCCCAGGGTCGGTGGCACCAGCTGCCCACCGACGAGCTGCTGGCTGAGGCTCGGGCGGGCGACTCGGCGGCAGAGGACGCGCTCGTGGAGCTCATCTACGCCGCCTCCCGGCACACCATCATCTCCTCCACCGGAGTGCTGCCGCCGAACCTGACCGGCCTGTGGCAGGGCACCTGGACGCCGGCCTGGTCCGGGGACTACACGCTCAACGGCAACGTCACCCTGGGCGCCACCGCCTCGATGATCTCCACCGGCATGCCGGAGCTGCGCCTGAGCCTGCTGCGCCTGATCTCCCGGCACCTTCCGGATTTCCGCGAGAACGCACGCCGGATCTACGGGGCCGAGGGAGTGCTGCTCCCCGCCCGGCTGAGCACCCACGGACACGCCAGCCACTTCTCCCTGGACTTCCCTCATCTGTTCTGGCTCGGCGGCGGGCCCTGGGTGCTGCGGCAGGGATGGGACCTGTTCTCCGCCACCGGCGACACCGGACTGCTGCCGTGGCTGTGGTCCTTCGCCCAGGAGGTCATGCGCTGCTGCGAGACGGCCGTCCATCACCATGACGGCGTCGCCCACCTCGTGCCCAGCTATTCGCCGGAGAACACCCCGCGCGGGGCGGCGAACCCGCTGGCCGTGGACGCCACCTCCGACATCGCCGCGATCCGCGATGCCGCCGTCGTGGCCACGCGGATCGGCCGGCTGATGGGGGACGAGTCGCACGCCGCGGGCTGGGCCCGGCTGCGGGACAGCCTCCCGGCGCCGCGGCTGACCTCCGAGGGTGCTCTCGCCGAGTGGGCGCACCCCGGCTTTCCGGATGAGCCGCACCACCGGCACACCTCTCACCTGTATCCCTTCGGAACCGAGGGCGACGAGGCCTTCGCCACTGAGGAGATGCGGGCTGCGGCCCTGGCCACGGTGCGGCAGCGGCTCGCCCACCGGGAGTCGGGCCCGCCGGAGAGCATGGAGATGGCCTTCGGCCTGTGCGAACTCGGCGTGGTGGCCGCCCGACTCGGTGACGCTGACCTCGCCCTGCGGGTGGTGCGCGCCCTCGCCGGCAACTACTGGCGTCCCAGCATGATGTCCACCCATGACCCCGGATCCATCCTCAATGCCGACGCCTCCGGCGGGTTCCCCGCCGTCGTGTCGGCCATGCTGCTGACCAGCCGGCCGGGGCGGGTGACGCTGCTTCCTGCCCTGCCGAGTCGGTGGGCTGAAGGCTCTGTCACGGGCCTCTGCGGGCACAGCGGGGTCATCATCGACCAGCTCACTTGGGCGCACGGCTGCGCCCGGGCCACGCTGCGCCGCCGTCCCGGGTCCCAGGCGGCCTGGACGATGCCGACGCTGGAGGTCTCCGGGGGCGGCACCTGGCGGCACGACGACGGCGCACCGTGCCGCACCGTGGTGCTCGGCGAGGAGCCGGTGACCCTCGAGCTGCGGCAGGCCTGAAGAGCCCCAGGGCTCGAACCCACGGTCCACCGCCCCGTCCCTCTACGATGGAGACCATGCTGGAGCCCAAGGCCACCATCGTCGCGATCGCGCATCAGCTCGGCCTGTCCAAGACCACAGTGTCGGATGCGTTGAACGGCACCGGACGGGTCTCGCCGGCCACGGTGGCTCGGGTGCGGGACGCCGCTGAGGAGGCCGGATACGTGGTCAACCGGGCCGCGCGTGCGCTGCGGCAGAAGCGAGCGGGGGCCGTGGGCATCCACCTGCCCGCCGGCTCGCGAGAGCTCGACTTCTACATGCAGTTCACCTTCGGCGTCAGCGACGTCGTCGGCGAGGCTGACCTCGATCTCAGTCTGCTGCACCGTGGCCGCGGCGAGGAGCGTGGCTTCCACCTCGACGGAGCGCTTGTGCTCGACCCGACGCCCGAGGATCCGGTGCTCGCCGCTCTGCTGAGGGCCCGGGTCCCGGTGGTCACGGTCGGCCGTCACCGCGGAGCTGGCGCGGAGCAGGTGGCCGGCATGATCCGGGCGCGTCATGAGGAGCTGCAGCGCGAGGCGCTGGCCACGCTGCCTCCGCGCGGCCGACGCCGCCCGGTGTTCCTCGGGATCGACGAGGGGCTCCCCGCCTCCTGGGCGCTCGAGGCCCGCGCGGCCTATGAGGCCTGGTGTCAGGAGCATGACGTCGAGCCGTGGGTGGTGGAGGTCTCCCCGGAGCTGCGTATCCCGGAGCTGTCCGACCTGATCGGCTCCGTGGTGAGCGACGGCGCTGATGCGATCGTCTGCTGCGCCCAGGGGTACGCGGCCCAGTCTCAGAGCATCCTGCAGGGCCTCGGGCTCGAGCCCGGCCGGGACGTGGATCTGATCTCCTTAGCCGGTGACGAGCTCCACGAAGTGCGTGAACCACGGATCACCGCTGTCGCGCTGGAGCCGCGGGCCTACGGGACCGCTTCCGCGGACCTGCTGCTGGAGGTCATGGCGCGGCCGCAGGGGAGCGCGCGGATCCGGAACTTCGACGGCGCCCATGTGGTGCCGGCCGAGAGGTCTCCAGGAGAGGGCAGTTGCTAAGGTCCTCCCATGGGTGTCACACCGAACACAGGGTCGGACAGGCCTGAGGGCGACGGGGGCATGAGCCTCCGGGGAGCGGCTGCCGTGGTGACCGTGCTTCCTCTGCTCCTCACCGGATGTATCACGTTGTCCGACCCTGACGAGCATGATCCTGACGCCGGTGAGACGGGCGTCGGGGCCGAGACGGACGCCGGCGCTCCGACGGTGGATGCCCTGCTGGACGTCGAGACGTTGGAGACGCTGGTCCCCTCGGGCCGGGACGTCCCGGACGGCTACACCCTGGAGGAGCCGAACGCCTCCGAGGACGACCCCGGCTGGACCTGGGAGGACTGGCGCAGTCAGATCGCCGGGGATGAGGTCCTCGATGATTGGGAGGCCTCCATTCCGGACGACGCCGACCCCGTGCAGGAGGCGCTGTGCACCGCCTCCATGGCCGAGCACCGCCAGGCGATCCTTGACGCGATCGACGCCCTCGAAGCCTCCGACGCCGCGGATGCGACTGGGAACTCCTGGGTCTGGGAGACCTACCGGGGCGAGGACGGGGAGGTCATCGAGGTCACGCTGGAGGGGTATCCGGCCGTCGTCGGCGGTGACCTCGACGAGGCCTGGCATCAGCGCTCCGTGGACTGCTGGCCCGTGATCAACCACGCCCAGGAGGATCCTTACGCCCGGCACCTGGAGCTGGACGGGCTCCTCGGCGTCGCGACGGGGTCCACGGACGAAGGCACCGAGATCAATGTGACCGCGGACCACGGCCAGCTGTGGGTGAACTACACGGCGCTCTCAGAGCGGCCCGGCGACGTCGATGCTCTCCTGACGACCGTGCAGGAGATCCACTCGCACATCCTGGAACGCCTCGGCGCGCACGCCGACTGAGGCGTCATCGCCGCAGCACGGCCGGCCGTGCCAGCCCGGCGACCTCCACCGTCGGCCAGCGCTCGTCCACGCTGAGCACATCGATCCAGAGCCCGCTGTCGTGTCCCGCGGCCCCGCCGCCGGCGGCGCGCAGCACCACGGTGTCCTCCACCTTCGCGCCCAGGCCGAGCTCCGCGCTCCAACCGGTGGGGTTCCACGCGAACGGCTGGTTCTCCCGGATCAGGTCCGGCACTCCGGGCGCCACGCGAGGATCCCGGCCCTGGTATCCGGCGGCCCCGCCCTGATGATGCTTCGTCCACTCGTCGGCGGGGAACCCATGCCGCACATAGGACTCCTGCAGCGTCTCCAGCACCGACTCCAGACGGGCTCCGGGGCGCAGCGCGGCGAACACGTCGGCCTCCACGCCGAGGATCCGCGCATCCAGGTCGTCCTCCCCGGCGACGGCGCCCCCGAAGTCCACCCAACGGGTCACGTCGGCGATCAGCCCCTGACGGCGCGCGCACACCACCGCCATGGCGCGGCGGCCCAGCGGCGCATCGGTGGGCAGCGGGTGGCGGTGGGCCGCTCGGGACTCACCGTTGACCAGCAGCACCACCGGGTCGGCGCCGGCGGCGATGATCCGCGGCGCCAGGGCGGCGGCCAGCTGCCGCTCGGTGGTCTCCGGGGTGACCTCGGAGAGCACGTCGGTCAGTGCCTCTGCGGAGGACCGGCACAGCGCCCGGTAGCGCTCCACCTCGACGTCCAGCAGCGAGGCTCTCACCGCTCGGAGCTGCTGGGCCGCCCCCGCCTCCCGGACCAGCGTCCAGCCGGCGGCCTGCGGCAGCCAGCCGACGACGTCGTCCACATCGGCGTGCCACGGCAGCTCGTGCAGGCTCACGGTGCCGGCGTCGAGCAGCGCGGCCAGCGGCGCCAGCTCCTCGTCACGGATGCGGGCGAGCTCATTGGTGAACACCCCCACCGAGACGCCGTCGCCGTGCACCACGGCCCGCAGGATCGGGGCTCCGGCGAGGCTGATGTGCACCCGCGCCCCGGCCAGCAGCCAGGAGATCGCTCCTTCGGTGTCCAGCACGACGGCGTCGGCGCCCACCTCCTCCAGCACTCCGGTCAGCCGTGTGTGCTTGGCGTGGAACTCCTGCTCGGGGGTCATGCTCCTCCTCGTGGTGGGTGGTCAGCGTTGCCTCCGGAGCCGTGGTCACTAAACTTCGCGTAAGTCCTGCAGATCCGACCACAGCTCCGGAGTCATCGGGTGGTGGGGCTGGGTGCGGTGCTCAGCTCCGCGCCCAGGGCCGCGGCCGCCTCCCGGTCCATCAGGCCGTCGACGACGGCGGCGCGCACTCGGCGCGCCACCGGCTCGCCCGGGCGAGCCACCACGGGGGCGTCCCAGGCCAGCGACCTGCCGACTCCGGGATAGCCGGAGTATCGCACGAACCAGGGGTCCTCGTCGGCGGAGGCCAGCACCAGTGTGGCCTCCCCGGCCCCCAGATGGGGGGCGACCTGCGCGGCGTCGAAGCGCCCACTGATCGCCAGCCAGTCGCTGACGCTGCCGTGGACATCCTCCTCCCCGGAGGCCTGCGCGGTGAAGATCTCGGCCTCCCGCAGGGCGGGAAGCCGCCAGAAGAAGCCGCCGTAGCCGCCGCCTGCGCGCCCGTTGGAACCGGGGCTGCCCAGTGAGACCCCCCGGTCCACGGCCGGTGCGAGAGCGAAGCGGAAGTCCAGCACCCAGGACCGTTCGTCGCGGCCGGTCACCGTGACCTCCCGGTCCTCCCGCAGCAGTGTGGCACCGGTGCGGTCGATCCATTCCAGCTGCTGGGCCAGCCGCTGGCTGTGCGCGTCGTCGTCGAGCTGCTGCGCACGGATGACGATCCGGCCGTGGTCGTCGCGCCAGATGTACCGGCCGTCCTCCCGGGTGTAGGTGCGCCCGCCCCAGAAATTGGTGCCGTCCACATCCTGCAGTGCGACGCCGACGCCCAGGTGCCAGGTGTGGTCCAGCGGCTGCTGATCGGAGACCAGCACTCCGCCGCGCGTGCGCACCCGGTCCAGGAAGGGCCGTGGGGAGTCGGTGGGGGAGATGTCGTCGCCGGTGCGCAGCTCTGCCACGGTCTGCGCCTCATCCGCGTCGGCGCCGGGAAGCGCCAGGGAACCGCTCGTGGCGGCGGGGGCCGCCCAGGGTGCCCCCAGCGAGGAGAACGTGGAGGGGGCCTTCACCGCGCGGGCGGCATAGTCCTCGATATGCGGGATCACCGGGTGCCGCTCGGGGCCGGAATCCACCTGCTCCACATGCTCCTCGCCGATCTGTGCCGGATCCTCCGCAGTGCGGACCTCCTCCAGCACGCGCATGAACGCCCCGGACTCGCGCAGCGGGGAGAGCAGCCTCTCGGCCTCCCCGGTGCGCACGTCGATCAGGTTCTCCAGCAGGTTGCTGCGCTCGAACTCCAGCGTTCGCGGCTCGCCGGCATCCCCGGCGTTGAACGGCGCCTCCCGGTTGGGCGTGATCTCCAGCCGGTCTTCGGTGTAGTAGAGCACCGCGTGGCCTTCTGTGCCGTAGATCGTCACCCACGGCGGCCGGTGGTCCTCCGGCGCGCAGAGCGTCAGCGCCGCGGTCACGGGGATTCCCTCGGTGGTGCGCAGCGAGACGGTGGACGTGTCGTCGGCCTCGATGCGGTGGGCGTGCAGCAGCTCGGTGCCCAACTGGGCGACGTCGTCGGCGTCCCGGGCGCCGGCGATGTGCAGGGCGGTGCGCACTGCGTGGGCCAACGGGTTGGTGATGACTCCGTCGACCACCTGGACGCCGTCGAGCACCCGTCGGCCCGCCCAGGGAGCGCGGGCGTAGTAGGCCTCCCGGCGCAGCCACAGCCCGGTGGCTCCGACCGCGCGCAGCTGTCCGATGGCACCCGGGGCGTCGGGGGCGGCCAGCAGCTCCTCCAGCGCAGGCAGCGCATGGGACCCCAGCGACTGGAAGCCCACCTGGATGCGCCGGCCGAGCCGATCGGCGGCGTCCAGCAGCTCTTCATACTGGGCGAAGGTCGCCGTCGGCGGCTTCTCCAGCAGCACGTCGGCGCCCATCTCGAGCGCCTCCAGTGCGAGGTCCCGGTGCGTGTTGATCGGCGTGGAGACGATGACGACGTCGGGGCGGTGCCCGGCCTCGCGCGCCTCGGTGAGCGTGGGGTGCACCGGGATGTCCCCGCGGACCTCTGGGCCGGGGTCGCTGTAGCTGGCGCCGGCGATGAGCCGAGCCTTGCCCGATGCGGCCAGGCGCTGCAGGTTCAGCAGATGCTGGCGGCCGAAGCCGTCCAGGCCGACCAGCAGCACCGACGTCGGGGCGGATCCTTCAGCGGTCATGGCTCTCCTCGGAGTGACTGGCGCATCGAGTGGCCACGAATCCCGGCATCTGCTTCCCCGACACGGCGTGTCAGCCGGGAGATCCCGTGGTTCGTGGCCACTCGATGGGTGGGGATGGTCAGACGGCGGCGGACGGGGTGTGCGCGGACGCGGCCGTCAGGAACGGCTCCACCAGGTCGGCGTAGCGCGTCTTCATCGTCTCCAGCGTCACGGCGGCGTCCTGGGCATTGATCTCCTCGTTGAAGATCTCCACCTCGACCGGTCCCGTATAGCCCGCCTCGGCCACCCACCGGGAGATCGTGGGGAAGTCCACATGGCCGTCGCCCATCATCCCGCGGGACTTCAGGGCGTCGGCGGCAATCGGCAGGTTGAAGTCGCACACCTGGTAGCTGGCGAGACGACCCTCGCGGCCGGCGCGGGCGATCTGCTCCTGCAGCTGGGGGTCCCACCACACATGGAACGTGTCGACGACGACGCCGACCGTCTCCGCCGGATGCGGGGCCGCCAGGTCCAGCGCCTCTCCCAGCGTGGAGAGCACCGCACG
Organism: Nesterenkonia aethiopica; assembly: GCF_039534665.1. Lineage (NCBI taxonomy): Bacteria > Bacillati > Actinomycetota > Actinomycetes > Micrococcales > Micrococcaceae > Nesterenkonia > Nesterenkonia aethiopica. Next base: position 161,326 of record NZ_BAAAVT010000005.1, read on the forward strand.
GTCCGCCGCATACATCGGGTGCAGCGGCTCCAGCACCAGCCGCACGCCGTGCTCGGCGGCGTAGGGCACCAGCTCGGCGATGCCGTCGGCCACGCGGGCGCGGGCGTCCACGATCGACTTGTCCGCGCGGTCGCCCTCCCCGCCCAGCAGGTGCGCGGCGGAGGGGAGCCCGCCGACCACCATGATCAGCTCACCGGTGCCGATGGCGGCCGCCTCACGGATCGCCGCCCGGTTGGACTCCAGCGCGGCGGCCCGCCCTGCGGCGTCGGCCGGGGTGAGGAATCCGCCGCGGCACAGCGTGGTGGCGCTCAGTCCGGCGCCGGAGATGATCTGCGCGGCCTTCTCCGCCCCGCCAGCCTGCTCCAGCAGGTGACGCCAGGGGCCGATGTGGGAGAGCCCGGCGGCGGCGACGGCGTCGACGGCCTCCTGCAGGGACAGCTGCGGGGTGGTGCCCGTGTTCAGCGATAGCTCGAAGCTCATGCGAGGCCTCCGGTCTTCAGCAGGCTGGCCATGCGCTCGGCGGCCAGCTGCGGGTCGGGGAGCAGCCCGGCCTGGTCGGCCAGGACGAAGGTGTGCGCCAGGTGCGGCAGCGAGCGTCCCGCGTGCAGTCCGCCGACCAGCTGGAAGCCGGACTGGTGTCCGTTGAGCCAGGACAGGAAGGCGATGCCCGACTTGTAGTAGAACGTCGGGGCGCTGAAGATGTGCTTCCCCAGCTCCCGGGTGGAGTCGAGGATGGCGCGCCCGCGGGCCGCATCGCCGGCGTCGTAGGCCTGCAGAGCCGTGGACGCCGCCGGGTAGATGGCGGCGAAGATGCCCAGCAGCGCATCCGAGTACGCCGTGTCGTCGCCGTCGATGAGCTCCGGGTAGTTGAAGTCGTCGCCGGTGTAGAGCCGCACGCCCTCCGGCAGAGCGGCGCGCAGGCGCTTCTCGTGCTCGGCGTCCAGCAGGGAGACCTTCACGCCGTCGACCTTCTCCGGGTTCTGCCGGATCAGGGCCAGGAAGGTCTCGGTGGCCTCGGCGACGTCGTCGGTTCCCCAGTAGCCGGCCAGCGCCGGGTCGAACATGGGGCCGAGCCAGTGCAGCACCACCGGCTCCTGGGCGGTGGTCAGCAGGCGGGTGTAGACGTCCAGGTAGTCCTGGGCCCCGGAGGCGACCTTGGCCAGGGCGCGGGAGGCCATGAGGATCACCTTCGCCCCAGAGGTCTCCACGACCTCCAGCTGCTCCAGGTAGGCGGAGAGCACGGTCTGGATCCCGGCCTCGTCCGGCCCCACGGAAGCTGGGTCCACCTGGTCGGTGCCGGCGCCGCAGGCGACGAGGTCGCGCACGGTGCGGCCGGCCAGCGCCGGGTAGGTGCCGGCCTCGACGACCGCCGCGGCCTCCGCCGCCGAACGACGGATGAGCTCCTTGGTGGCCTCATAGTCCAGGCCCATGCCGCGCTGGGCGGTGTCCATGGCGTCGGCGACGCCGAGCCCGTAGGACCACAGCTCGTGCCGGTAGGCCAGGGTGGCCTCCCAGTCCAGCTGGGCCGGCGCGCCGGGGACGTTGTCCGCGGACATCACCGGCACCACATGGGCGGCGGCGTAGACCTTCCGGGAGGTCAGGGGCTTCTCCGGGCGGGTGAACGGCCCCAGGGAGGGGTCGGCCTGGCCGGTCATGGTGTACTCCACGGTGCTGCCGTCGAGCGACGGCAGCGTCAGCGTGGGCAGGGGCGTGGTCTGCTGCGCGGGGGCGCTGGCAGCGCTGGTGGTGCTGGTGGTGCTCACAGGGTGATCTCCGGGATGTCGAGGGTGCGGCGCTCGGCGTGGGACTTCAGGCCGAGCTCGGCGAGCTGGACGCCGCGGGCGGCGGAGAGCAGGCCGAAGCGGTGCTCACGGCCGGCGACGACGTCGGCGAGGAACTCCTCCCACTGCAGCTTGAAGCCGTTGTCCAGCTCGGCGTTGGCGGGGACCTCCATCCACTGGTCGCGGAAGGACTCGGTGACCGGGAGGTCCGGGTTCCACACCGGCTTCGGCGTGTGGGCGCGCTGCTGGGCCACACACTTGTTCAGGCCGGCGACGGCGGAGCCGTGGGTGCCGTCGATCTGGAACTCCACGAGTTCGTCGCGGTAGACGCGCACCGCCCAGGAGGAGTTGATCTGGCCCACCACCTGGTCGCCCTGCGGGGTCTCCAGGTCGAAGATGCCGTAGGCGGCATCGTCGGCGTCGGCGTCGTAGGACTCGCCGTTCTCGTCCCAGCGCGTGGGGATGTGGGTGGCGGTCCTGGACGTGACGGACTTGACCGTGCCGATGATGCCTTCGAGCACGTAGTTCCAGTGGCAGTACATGTCGGTGGTCATGGAGCCGCCGTCGGCCAGACGGTAGTTCCAGGAGGGGCGCTGGGCGGGCTGAACCTCGCCCTCGAAGACCCAGTACCCGAACTCGCCACGCAGGGAGAGGATGCGGCCGAAGAAGCCCTCGTCCACCAGGCGGCGCAGCTTCACCAGGCCGGGCAGGTAGAGCTTGTCGTGGACGACGCCGGCGGTGATGCCGGCGGTCTTGGCCTGGCGCGCCAGGTCCACGGCCTCCTCGAGGGTCTCGGCGGTGGGCTTCTCGGTGAAGATGTGCTTGCCGGCGGCGATCGCCTTGGACAGCGTGGCGGGGCGCAGGGAGGTCATGGAGGCGTCGAAGACGATGTCCACTGACGGGTCGTTGATGGCCCCGTCGAGGTCGGTGGTCCAGTGCTCGACGTCGTGCCTGGCGGCGAGCTCCTTGATCTTGGACTCGTTGCGACCGACGAGGATCGGCTCGACGGTGACCTTGGAGCCGTCGGCGAGCGTGATGCCGCCCTGGTCGCGGATGGGAAGGATGGAGCGCAGCAGGTGCTGGCGGTAGCCCATCCGGCCGGTGATGCCGTTCATGGCGATGCGGAGGACGCGGGGCTCAGTCATGGAATCGGGGCTCCTTGCAGGGGGTCTGGCGGGGCGATGATGTTGGAATGCGCTTTCCAAGGTAGTATCGCTCCAAAGAGTGTGTCAACTGTCACAGGCAGGAGCTTCAGATGGCTGTCCGTCTGGCCGACGTGGCCAAGGCCGCCGGGGTGTCCCAGTCCACGGCCTCCCGAGTGCTCAACGGATCCACCCGTCGGCCCAAGCCCGAGATCGCCGACCGTGTGCGCGCGGCCGCCGAGGAGCTGGGCTATTTCCCCAATGCGCAGGCGCAAGCGCTTGCCCGGTCCTCGGCCGGCCTCATGGGCCTGATCGTCCATGACATCGCCGATCCGTACTTCTCTTCGATCGCCCGCGGGGCGCAGCGCGGCCTGGCCGGGACCGGCGTCCAGCTCATGCTGGCCTCCACGGAGCGCGAGGCTGCGGCGGAGGTGGAGGCGGTGCGCGCCTTCATGTCCTATCGGACCGACGCGATACTCCTGGCCGGCTCCCGTGGGATGGAGGACGACGCCCTGCTGCAGAAGGTCCTGGAGACCTATCAGGACAACGGCGGGAAGGTCTCCATGATCGGCCAGCCCTTCCCGGCCGCCGGCGGCGTGCAGATCGACAATGAGGCCGGGGCTGCCGCGCTGGCCTCCGAGCTGCTCAAGCTCGGGCATCGGCGCTTCGCCGTGCTCAGCGGCGAGCCGGAGCTGTCAACCTCGGCGCAGCGCTCGGACGGGTTCATGGCCAAGCTCAAGGCCGCCGGCGTCGCCCCCGAGATCGTCAAGGCGGGCACCTTCACCCGCGACGGCGGCTACTTCATGATGGGCGAGCTGATCAGTTCCGGTGCGGTGGCCGCGGAAGAGCGGGTACCAGAGGATGCGCCGCTGTGCGTGTTCTGCGTCAACGACGTCATGGCGCTGGGTGCCCTGGCGGCGATCCGCGAGGCGGGACTGCGCGTTCCCGAGGATGTCGCGCTCGCCGGCTTCGACGACATTCCGACGCTGGCCGACCAGTTCCCCTCGATCACCACGGTCCGGCTCCCTCTGGAGGAGATCGGCCGGATGACGGCGTCGATGACGCTGGCGCCCGGCGATGCGGAGCGGCGCATGGTCGTGGAGGGTGCTCCTGTGCTGCGGGAGAGCACCCGGCTGCGCTGAGCCCCGGCCTGTCTCTGACGGGTTGGTTGTCTCTGGGGACGATCATTGACCTGTGATCTGTGTCACCTTAGATTGGCAGGACAAGGTGAACGATCACACCCCAGGGGGACACCATGGATCATCGACGCTCCACGCCCGTGCCTGACATCAGACCGGGAACCGCGACGCCACCGCGTCGCCGCCGGCGCGCGGCGGCACTGACCGCCGGGCTCGCCGCCGCCACCCTGGTGCTCGCCGGCTGCGGAGGACCAGGGGGAGACGACGGCGACGTCACCCTCCGCTTCGTCTGGTGGGGCTCGGATGCGCGCCACCAGAACACCCAGGAGATCATCGACGCCTTCGAAGCGGAGCATCCGCACATCACCATCAACGGAGACTTCGGCGACTGGGACGGCTACTGGGACCAGCTGGCCACGCAGACCGCCGCCGCCGACGCTCCGGACATCATCCAGATGGACGAGCTGTACCTGCGCGAGTACGCGGACCGCGGCTCGCTGCTCGACCTGGACCAGGTGGACACCTCGCAGATGGACGAGACCGTCGTGGACAACGGTCGCACCGAGGGCGGGCTGTACGGGGTGACCATCGGCATCAACGCGTTCACCATCCTGGCGAACCCCGACCTCTTCGACGAGGCCGGAGTGGACATGCCGGACGACACCACCTGGACCTGGGAGGACTACCGGGACATCGCCGTCGAGCTGAGCGAGAACCTCGACGGCGCCTGGGGTGCCGGCCGCTTCGGCGAGACCGGCGGATTCCAGACCTGGGTCCGCCAGCAGGGCGGACACCTCAGCGACGAGGACGGGCAGCTCGGCTTCACCGTGGAGGACGCCGAGAGCTACTTCGAGTACCTCGTCGAGCTGCTGGAGGCCGGAGCCACGCCGTCGGCCTCCGCGCTCGCGGAGGAGCAGGGAGTGGGTCCGGACCAGTCGCTGACCGCCGCCGGCCAGCTCGCGATGTGCGCCTGGTGGTCCAACCAGTCGGTGGCGCTCTCCGAATCGGCGGGCACCCAGCTGGAGCTGCTGCGGTTCCCCAGCCACACCGGCAGTGCCGCGGATGCCATGCCCTGGTACAAGTCCTCGATGTTCCTCTCCGGCAGCGCGACCACCGATCACCCGGAGGAGGTCCAGCAGTTCATCGACTTCTTCGTCAACTCGGAGGAGGCCGCGCTGATCGACATGGCCGAGCGTGGCATCCCGCCGAACAACGAGATCCGCCAGGTGGTCACCGAGGAGCTGGACGGCGCCCAGCTGGTCATGGCCGAATACATCGACGAGATCGAGGGCGAGCTCGGTCCTTCCGAGCCTGTGCCGGCCATGGGCGGGTCCGCGTTCCAGCAGATCCTCTACCGGTACCAGGACGAGGTGCTCTTCGACCGCATGTCTCCGGCCGACGCCGCCGAGGCGATGGTCTCCGAGATGGAGTCCGAGATCCGGTAGCGGGCTGCGCGCCTCTGTCACCCTGTCCCGCGCGCCCCGCTGCACCTGTCCCGCGCGCCCCGCTGCACCTGTCCCGCTCTGCCGCGCCCGCCCCGTCCAGATCTCTGATCCCCACGCAGATGCGAGGGGCTCGAGAATCTGGTCGGGGCGCGCGCGGGTGCCATTCCCGCGCTGTATCGCCGCATGCCGCATCGGCACCGGAAAACACTCTCCTCAGCATTGAGCAGTGACTCACCTCACACATAGGGTCAGGGGGTCTCACCGCCCACTCCCTGAGGAGATCCATGGATTCCCCACGCCGCCGCATCCGAGACCGCGCACCGCTGGCGCTGCTCACCGCCTCGGCCCTGCTGGCCACCACCATCACCAGCGCCACTGCTGCCACGGAGAGTGCCACCGGCCCCGAAGACGCCGACCGCTGGCACACCGCCCACGCCGGAGTGGGCTCCGGCGGCGAGGTCATCACCCACGACGACGGCACACTCACCTTCGACGCCGTCGGCAACAGCGGCAAGATCGCCGACTCCGAGGACGGCTTCTGGTACCACTACACCGAGGTCGACCCGGAGACGGAGAACTTCACCCTGGAGGCGACCTTCGAGGTCGAGGACGCCTCCGGCAAGGACAACCAGTCCGGGTTCGGGCTGATCGCCGTCGACGACTTCATTCCGAACTCCGGCGCCGCCCGGTACTTCAACTCCGCCGGGACGCAGGTCGCGAAGTACCACACCAGCCTCGACGGCGAGACCGGCACCCGCTACGGCACCCCCGGCGGGAAGGTCGTCCACGGCTATACGGAGGCCCCCACGCAGAACTCTCCGGACCGGGACATGACCGATTCCCGGGCCTTCGACTGGCACCACAAGGACGGCCTCGTGGAGGGGGACAACACCAACCCGCCCCGGTTCGAGGCCGGGGACGTCTACGAGCTGAGCCTGCGGAAGTCCAACACCGGGTTCCACGCCATGTGGCACCGCGACGGCGAGGAACTCGAGTCCGTCAGCTACGACCCGGACATGCTCCTGGTCCAGGACGAGGAGCGCTACTACGTCGGGCTGTTCACCGCGCGCAACATCCGCACCGCCGTCACCGACTGGAGCTTCACCACCATCCACCCGGACGACGACGAGGATCCGCTGGAGCGTCCCACCGAGCAGGTGACACCGACCCTGTCCACAGACATCACCAGCACCACCCCGCATGCTGAGATCGAGGTGCCGCTGCTCGCCGACGCCTACGGCGAGGCCGTCATCCTCGACGAGGACGGCGAGGAGGCCACCGAGACGGTGGACCTCGAGCCCGGCCAACGCGAGCTGGTGGAGCTCGCCGGACTGGAGCCCGGGGACAACTCCTTCACCGCCCGGCTGACCCCACACGAGGAGCAGCTGCACTACGAGGACTGGGAGGAGCTGGCCTCCACCGATCCGGTGGAGCTGGAGCTGAGCTTCCATGTGGCCCGCTACGGCGACCCGGGAGAGTCCCTCCACGTGGCCCCGAACGGCGACGCCGACGGTGACGGCACCCAGGCGGACCCGCTGGACCTGCCCACCGCCGTCGCCTACGCCCAGCCGGGTCAGCAGATCGTGCTGGCCGAGGGCGCGTATCGGCTGCAGGAGGCGATCGTCGTCGAGCGGGGCCGCGACGGCACCTCCGAAGAGCCCATCACGCTGATGTCGTCCCCCGAGGGCCGGGCCACCCTGGACCTCTCGGAGTCCTCCAGCGGCGGCCTGGTGCTGCGGGGCGACCACTGGCACATCCATGACCTGGAGATCACCCGCTCGCGCGGCTATCAGAAGCCGCTGCTCATCCAGGGTCACCACAACGTGATCGAACGGATCGAGACCCACCACAACGGGGACACCGGACTGCAGATCTCCGGCAACGGCAACGAGCCGTTCGAGATGTGGCCCTCCCACAACCTGGTGGTCTCCTCGGAGTCGCACAACAACGCGGACCCCAACGTCAACGACGCCGACGGCTTCGCCGCCAAGCTCACCGTGGGGGAGGGCAACGTCTTCCGCCACACGATCTCGCATCACAACATCGACGACGGCTATGACCTCTATGCGAAGTCGACCACCGGGTCGATCGGCACCGTGACCATCGAGGACTCAGTGGCCTACAACAACGGCTGGCTCGAGGAGCAGGGTCTGGACGTCCTGCGCCAGGGCAACGGCTTCAAGCTCGGCGGCGAGTCCATGCCGGGGGACCACCTGCTGCGCAACTCGGTGGCCTACAACAACCTCTCCCACGGGGTGACCTCGAACTCCGGCCCGGATGTGCGCCTGCAGGACGTCACCACCGTGGGCAACGGGTTGGTCTCCGAGGAGATGGGTGGGTCCGGCATCCAGCTGCACACCAACGCGCCGGAGACGGCCTATGAGATCACCGGTGCGCTGTCCTGGCGGGGCAGCCGCGAGGACTCGCTGCAGCTGGACCAGGAGGACACCTCGCTGCTGCAGGACCCGAGCAACTACTTCGACGGGCAGCGGGCCGGTGAAGACGACTCCCGCCCGGCGGAGGTGACCGAGGACTGGTTCGAGTCCGTGGACGTCGACGGCGTCCGCCCCGAGATCGGTGAGGACGGTTCGGTGCAGATGCACGGTCTGCTGGAGCTGACCGACGTCGCCCCCGAGGGCACCGGCGCGCGCATCGGCGCCATCGAAGAGCCCACGGTCATCGAGCTGATGCCGGAGGTCGGCAGCGGCTCGGGTGACGGCGGCGCGGGCGACGGCGACCGCACGCCGCCGCGCGGGCCGGGCAACAACAACGGCAAGGGTCATGGCGCCGGGGAGCATCCGGTGCGCGGCTGAGCGACGCTGTCGGCGCTGCCCACGCCCCACCCAGATTCTCGATCCCCAGGCAGGTGGTCGGGGCTCAGCGATCTGGGTGGGGCGTGTCGGTGCATCGGACGATGCGCGACGGGCATCGCCGAATATGAATCGATTCATTGACTGTGCTGTGTGTCACACATAGCCTGATGAGCAACCTGATCGCACAGGGGCGGGGCGCGAGATTGAATCGTTACACTTCGGGATCGGAGCCCCATCACCGCATACACGAGGGGACACGCATGAAGCACACGAAGCTGGTCACGCTGACCGCGGCGGCCGCCGTCGGGGCCGTGGCGCTCACAGCCTGCGGCGGCGGAGACGGCGGAGGCGACGCCGGAGGGGACGAAGAGGTCCACCTCCGCGTGGCCTGGTGGGGATCCGACCACCGGCACGCCAACACCCAGGCGATCATCGACGACTTCACCGAAGAGCACCCGCACATCACCATCGACGGTGAGTTCAACGACTGGACCGGCTATCAGGACACCCTGGCCACCCAGGTCGCCTCGGGCGACGCTCCCGACGTCGTGCAGCTCGACGACGAGTTCATCCGCGAGTACGCCGACCGCGGCGCCCTGCTGGAGCTGACCGACGTCGACACCTCCGGCATCGACCCCACGATCGTGGAGGGCGGCCAGTCCGACGGTGTCCAGTACGCCATCCCCACCGGCGTCAACGCCCTGGTCATGATGGCCAACCCGGAGCTCTTCGAGGAGGCCGGCGTGGAGATTCCCGATGACACCACCTGGACCTGGGACGACTTCATCGACATCTCCTCGACCATCCAGGAGGAGACCGGCGCCTACGGCACCAACAACCCCATCGCCCAGACGCTCATGGTCTGGCTGCGCCAGCAGGACAAGGGGCTGTTCACCGAGGAGGGCCAGCTCGGGGCGGAGGCCGAGGACATCGAGGAGTACTTCACCTTCCTCGAGGAGCTCATCGACGAAGGCGGCCTGCCGAGCGCCTCGGAGATGGCCGAGGAGGAGTCCGCCGTCATGGAGGACTCCCTGATCGCCACCCACCGCGCCGCGATGGGCATGTCCTGGACCAACCAGCTGCCCGCCCTGACCGAGGCGGCCGGAGTGGACCTGATCCCGCTGCGGTTCCCCAGCCCCACCGGTCAGGCCGAGGACAACGGCCTCTGGTTCAAGAACACCATGCTGCTGGGCGCCACCGCAGGGACCGACCACCCCGAAGAGGCGCAGCTGTTCATCGACCACTTCATCAACTCGGTGGACGCGGGTATGCACAACATGATGGACCGTGGACTGCCGTCCAACGACGAGGTGCGCGAGGCCGTGGTCGAGGAGGTGGACGGGCAGGACCTGGTGGTCGCCGAGCTGGTGGACGCGCTCGGGGACGAGATCACCTCGGCCGAGCCCATGCCGCCCGTCGGATTCACCGGCATCTCCGACGAGCTCTCCCTGCGCAGCCAGGACGTCTTCTTCGGCCGCATGGATGCCGATGAGGCCGCGGAGTCCTTCGTCGACGCCGCGAACCGCATCCTCGAGTGATGGGCATCCGCACCGCACGCCTGACCGGCGCCGCACTCGCCGCCGTCGTGGCCCTCACGGGCTGCGGCGCCGGCGGTGCGGGCGACGGGGACGCCGCAGCGGCGGACGAGGACGTCACGCTCCGCTTCGCCTTCTGGGGCTCGGACACTCGGGTGCAGAACACCGAGGCGATCATCGAGATCTTCGAGGAGGACCACCCGCACATCGAGGTGGTCATCGAATACAACGACTGGGACGGGTTCTGGGACCAGCTGGCCACCCAGGCCGCCGGAGGCCAGGCGCCCGACATCTTCCAGATGGACGCCCCCTATCTGCGTGAATACGGGGAGCGCGGTGCTCTGCTGGACCTCTCGGCGGTGGACCTGAGCGCAATGCCGGAGGAGATCATCGAGTCCGGCACGGTCGACGGCGAGTACTACGGGCTCGCCTCCGGAGTGAACGCGGTGGCCGTGGTGGCCAATCCGCGGCTCTTCGAGGAGGCCGGCGTCGAGATGCCCGACGACTCCACCTGGACCTGGGATGACTTCGCGCAGATCGCGGAGCAGATCAGCGCGGAGCTCGACGACGTCTACGGCGCCTCCGGGCCCGCCGAGCCGCAGTCTCTGCAGGCCTGGGTGCGCCAGCAGGGCGTGCAGCTCACCGACGCCGACGGTCAGCTCGGAGTGGAGGTCGAGCACCTCGAGGAGTATCTGCGCTTCACCGACGAGCTGCGCCGTTCCGGGGCCTACCCGCCGGCGGAGATCATGGTGGAGGAGCTCACGGCCCCGCAGGACCAGTCGCTGGAGGCCACCGGCGGCGCGGCGATGGCGTTCAGCTGGACCAATCTGCTCGGTGCCCTGCGCGATGCGGGCGGGGAGGAGCTCGAGCTCCTGCGCCTGCCCAGCCCCAGCGGAGACGTGGCCGACGCCCAGCAGTGGTACAACACCGGCATGGTCTCCGCCTCGGCGACCACCGAGCATCCGGAGGAGGTCGTGGAATTCCTGGACTTCTTCGTCAACGACCTGCGGTCGGCGGAGATCAACATGACCGACCGCGGTCTCTCCGCCAACACGGAGATCAGGCCGCAGCTGATGAACAGCATGGACGAGGCCAATACGGCCGCCACGGAGTTCATGGACACCATCGAGGACGAGCTCGGCGAGCCGGTGCCGGTGCCCGCCACCGGCTTCGGGCAGCTGGCCGACATCATCCACCGCTATGAGGCCGAGGTGTTCTTCGAGCGCATGACCCCTGCCGAGGCGGCCGAGGCCATGCACGCCGAGTTCGAGTCCACCATCGGCTGAGGACGGCCGACGCCGGGCCAGCCCGGCATAAGACGCGCCGCCGGGTCCCTGTGATCCGCCCGGCGGCGGAGGCCCCGCGGGGTCTCATGGAGGGGACGGCCTGGTGCGAGGTCGTCCCCTCCAGCACGACCACCCATCCGACACCGTTGAGAGGCACTCCATGACGCCGGCCGCTTCCCCCGCCCAGACTCGCGCTGAGACCCCCGCCCAGACTCCCGCAGAGGTTCCCGCAGGGGCCCAGGTCGCTCGGGCGGAGCTGCTGGAAGGCTTCCGTGCCCCCGACCCCGCCGCCCGCCCCATGATGCGCTGGTGGTGGTTCGGTCCCGACGTCGTCCGGGACGACCTGGTACGGGACCTGGACAGGATGCGCGAGGCCGGCCTGGGCGGGGTCGAGGTCGCCGTGGTCTACCCGCTCAGCGCCGGGACGGACCGCTACCTCTCGGGCACCTTCCTGGCGGATCTGCGGTTCGCGGCCGAGGCCGCACAGCAGCGGGGCCTGCGCTTCGACGTCACCCTGGGCTCCGGCTGGCCCTACGGCGGGCCCCATGTGGACGAGTCCACGGCGGCCCGGAAGATCAGCTGGACCCACGAAGAGGTCGCGATGGCCGCGCATCGGCTGCCGATCCCCGCCGTCTGGCCCGGCGACGAGTTCATCGCCGGCTACATCGGCGAGGGCACCACCCACGAGACGCCTGAGGGCTTCACCCCGCTGGCGACCGACGGCGGGGACCTGCTCATCCCGGAGGGCCGGGGGCCGCGGGTGGTACTCATCGCAGTGTCCCGGCTGACCCGGCAGGCGCTGAAACGTGCCGCCGTCGGGGCCGAGGGCTGGGCGCTGGACCACCTCTCGGCCGAGGCTGCCCGCGCCCATCTCGACGCCGTCGCGGAGCCGCTGGTCGAGGCCGTCGGGGTCGAGCGGATCGGCACCGTATTCTGCGACAGCCTCGAGGTCTACGACGCCGACTGGACGCCGCGGCTGGCGGAGGAGTTCGCCGCCCGACGCGGCTACGACGTCGTGCCTCACCTGTGGAAGCTGCCCCTGCCCGGGCAGGAGGGCGCCGCGTTCCGCGCGGACTACCACCGCACGCTCACCGAGCTGCTGGAGGAGAACTTCTTCCGCGTGATCGGCGACTGGGCCCGGCAGAAGGGCCTGCCGTTCCGGATCCAGGGCTATGGGGAGCCTGCCGCCACGGTGAGCTCCTACCGGTACGCGGACCGCTATGAGGGCGAGGGCTGGGGCTGGGACGTGGTCACCGCCTGCCGGTGGGCCAGCTCCGCCGGGCAGACCCACGGCCAGCAGGTCATCTCGTCCGAGGCCTGGACCTGGACGCATTCGCCGTCCTTCCGTTCCACCCCGCTGGACATCCTGGCCGAGGCCCAGGACCACCTGCTGATGGGCATCAACCAGTTCATCGGCCACGGCTGGCCGAACTCTTCGCGGCCCGAGGACGCGAGCCTGGGGCGGGTCTTCTACGCCTCCGGGGCTCTGGATGATCGCAACACCTGGTGGGCCGCCGCTCCGGCCCTGTGGGGCACCGTCCACCGGCTGTCCTGGCTGATGCGGCAGGGGCGCCGCCTCTCCGACGTCGGGATCTACGTGCCCGCCCGGGACGTCTATGCCGGATTCGCCGCCGCCGGCCGCCGCGACCTATACAAGGAGACCCGGCAGCACATCGGCGACGAGCTGCCGCATGCGCTGCGCACCGCCGGGGCGGACTTCGACCTGTTCGACGACGACGCCGTCGCCCACCTGGATCCGGGGCGGTTCCCCGTGGTGGTGCTTCCGTCCGCCCGCGACATCCCCGAGCCCACGCGGGCCTGGCTGGCCGCCGTGGTGGAGGCCGGCGGGGCGGTGCTGGACCTCGGCGGCACTGCGCGGCTCGGGGTGAGCGTGGACTCGGGCGCTGAGGCGGCCCGGTGGGTGTCCGGCCCGGTGCGCCTGGCCGGAGCCGACGGCGCGCCGAACGAGACCGTCGCCGTGACCACCCGGCAGCTGGGGGCGGGCCGATCGGCCCTGCGGGTGCACTTCGTGGCGAACACCGGCTCCGCGCCTGCCGAGGTGACGCTGTCCTTCCGACAGGACCCCGGGCGGGACCCCGCCGGGTCCACGGTGGAGCGTTGGGATGCGGAGACCGGTGAGGTGCTCAGCGTCCATGACCTGCCGTCAGGCCACGACGGCGCGGCCCTGTCGCTGCGCCTGGAGGCCTATGAGGCCGCCGTGCTGATCCAGCACGACGGCGAGCCTCAGGAGGGTGACCAGGTGAACCCGAGCGGCACCTCGGCGGCCGGGGACGAGGCCGCCGTCGAGCTCACCGACTGGCAGGTGCGCTTTCCGGACGAGCCGGAGCCGCGTCCCGTCTCGCTGCCGCATCAGTGGGAGCAGGTGCCCGGGCGGGAGCTGTACTCCGGCACCGCCGAGTACACGACCACCCTCCGGGTGGACGACGAGGCCCGGCAGGTGATCCTCGACTTCGGCGCCGCCGAGCCGCACAAGTTGGCCGACCCTGCCTCCAGCGGACTCATGGAGGCCTCCTTCCGGGCCGAGGTGACGCCGCCGGTGGGCGTGGTGGCGGTGGTCCGGGTGGACGGGCGCGAGGCCGGCGTGGTCTGGCGGACCCCGTACCGGGTGGACCTCACCGGACTGACCACCCCCGGGAACACCCATGAGCTCACCGTGGAGGTCGCCAATGTCACCAGCCACCGACTGGCCGCCGACGACGCCCTGACCCGCATGGTGGAGACCGCCCGGGAACATCACGGCCGCCGCTTCGGCATGCAGGCCCTGGAGCTGGCGCTCGCCGACGTCGCCTCCGGGCTGCTGGCGGTGCCGCGGCTGCGGGTGGGCGCGCGGTGAGTCTGACGGATCCTGCCCCTCAGAAGCCCGTTCGTCCCCGTCGTTCTCGTCTATGTCCTGAGACTTCACACCGTGGAAATCGGAGGGGACAGACGAAGACGACGGGGACCAACCGCTGGGCCTGGGGTCTTCCCGTCCCCTGGTCGTCCATGAGATCAATGAAGCCTGACCACAGAAAGGCGAGCCCTTCCATGACCCCAGGTCACCAGCACATCGTCCGTCCCGGCGACATCCTCCCCGGCTCAGGGATCCGCTTCCCCGAGCCGGACTGGGAGGCCAGCCCGTACACGGGATACACGCGCGCCCACTGGGAGACGATGGCGGACCACCTGGTCGGCTCGGCCTGGCAGTGGGCCAGCCCGGCCGGGGCGCATCTGAACCTGCCGGGTCCCGCGTCGGGCAGCGGGGTCCGCTCGGACGGCCTGGAGGGCTTCGCCCGCTCGTTCCTGGCCGCCGCCTTCCGTGTCCGCGGGGCCGACGGTGCCGACCCGCACGGCTGGCTGGACCGCTACGCCGAGGGCCTGCGGGCCGGGACCGCGCCCGCGGGGTCTCCCGGAGCGGAGCCGTGGCTGACCATCCGGGACCATGACGTCCAGGGGCAGCCGATGGTGGAGTCCGCCTCCATCGCGCTGTGTCTGCGCCTGACCCGCCCCTGGCTGTGGGACCGGCTCGACGAGAACGTCCAGGACGCCGTGGAGTCCTGGCTGCGCGGAGCGATCACCTCCCTGCCGGCGGCCAACAACTGGTACTTCTTCCCCTACTCGGTGGCCGGCTTCCTGGAGTCCGTGGGCCGCGGGGACGAGCTCACCGCGGCCGCCCGGGAGCGGGCCCTGCACCTGCTGGAGCAGTGGAACCTCGGGCAGGGCTGGTACACCGACGGCGACGGGCAGAGCATCGACCACTACATCGGCTGGGCGCTGCACCTCTACCCGGTCCTGGACGACCACCTGCGGGGCGAGCCGGGGATCCACGGCTCCCGCCTGAAGGAGTTCCTCCAGGAGTACCGGCACCTCTTCGGCGCCGACGGCGCCCCGCTGTTCCAGGGCCGCTCCATGACCTATCGGTTCGCCGCCGTCGCCGCCGTCGCGCTGGGGGCGGTCACCGGGGACACGCCGATGCCCCCGGGGGAGTCCAAGCGGCTGCTGAACGCCACCCTGCGCCACTTCCTGGAGCATGGCGCACTCACCGAGCACGGGCTGCTGAGCCTCGGCTGGCACGGTCCGCATCCGGCCACGGTGCAGCGCTACTCCGGGCCGGCCTCCCCGCTGTGGGCCGCCAAGGCGTTCGTCGGGCTGCTGCAGCCCGATGACGCACCGCTGTGGCGCAGCGTGGAGGGGCGCCGACCCCTGGACGACCATGACGTCGCCTTCGGCATGTCCGCCACCGGCTGGGCGGTGCAGGCCACCCGTGACGACGGCGTCGTGCGGATCCACAACCACGGCAGCGACCACCTCCGCCCGCACCAGGGGGAGGAGTCCGGCGTGGAGGATCCGCTCTACTCCCGGCTCGCCTATTCCACGGCCACTGGACCCACACCGCGCGGCGAGGTTCCGGACAACCACGTGGCCATCCGTTTCCGCGGGCGCACCAGTGTGCGCCGTCGGATCCACCGCATCGGGGCCGGCGGTGGCGGCGGATGGGCGTGGGCGGCCTCCTGGCACACGCCGATCTTCCCGCAGGGTGCACCGGCGATCCCCGGGCTCCGCGTGCAGTCCTGGGTGGTGGCCCGGGGAGCCGACGAGGTCCGCATCGACCGGATCATCGGTGCATGCTTCCCCCTGGAGGTCCAGCACACCGGCTGGGCCGTGCAGCCCGGCGGACACCTGCGCTCCACCCTGCAGGGGCTGCACGGCTGGCACGGCGAGGAGACGCTGAGCTCCCCCGCCGGCACGGCATTCGCTGAATGGTGCGAGATCCCTGCGCTGCAGGCCTCGCTCAGCGGCTCCGTCACGGCCGGGCCGGCCGTGCTGGTGTCGCACGCCCGCGTGACGGGTCGGACGGCCGATGTTGCCGCCGGTCACGCCGAGGGCGACACTGGCTCCACGGGAGACGCTGACCTGAGGGTCGACGCTGATGTGAGGGCCAATGCCGACGCACCGGTCGGCGTCGTGGATCTGACCGTGACCCCGCAGGAGGTCTCCTTCCGCTGGGCCGGCGAGCCGGCGCTCATCACGGTGCGGTTCGAGGCCGCAGAGGTCCGGCGCTACGACGAGGGAGAAGGATCATGACCTGGAGGCTGAGCTTCAGCACGCTGGGGATGCCCGGCCGGCCCGTGGTGGAAGCGGTCCGCACCGGGCTGGATCACGGCTGCGACGGGATCGAGCTGCGCGTGCATCCCGATGAGGAGGTCACCCTCGGCATGGGGGAGACGGCCGCCCGGGAGGCGGCGAAGCACGTCACCGACGCCGGACTGCAGATCTCCTGTCTGGCCGGCTATGCGCGGGTCTGCGGCGGCGAGGATGGGGACGACGACGCCGTCATCGAGGAGCTGCGTGCACTGATCCGGCTCGCTGAGGTCATGGAGGCGCCGGCGATCCGCGTGTTCCCCGGCGGGACCTCCGCCGGCCGCCCGGCCGCACGGCGCAGGATCGAGGCGGTGCTGGAGGACCTCGAGGCCACCGGGGTGCAGCTGCTGTTGGAGACCCACGACTCCCACCCGACCGCCGAGGACGTCCTGGCGCTGCTGGGGCCGCTGGCCGACGACGCCCGGGTCGGCGTCATCTGGGACGTGCTGCACCCGTACATCAACGGAGAGGAGCCGGCAGACTCCGCCCGCCTGCTGGGTGAGAACGCGCACTACGTGCAGGTCAAGGACGCCTCGATGGACCGCGGGTGGACTCCGGCCGTGACCGGGGAGGGTGACCTGCCGCTGGAGGAGATCGGACGGCTGCTGGCCGGCGGCTCCGGCTGGATCTCCCTGGAGTGGGAGCGCGCCTGGTATCCGGAGATCCCGGAGATCGCCGTGCCGCTGGCCGCCACCGCCGCGTGGTTCGAGAAGACCCTGCGGTGACTCCTGCCCAGGGACCGGGGTGGTTCCGCCGGCAGGTGGAGGACCACCTCCTTCCGCGGCTCCAGGCGCGAGGTCTCGTGATGCACAGCGTGCTCGTGGTGCACCGCGGGGCGCTGCAGTATGAGACGTACTGGCGGCCCTACGGACCCGACCGTCCGCATCGGCTCTACTCGGCGGGCAAGTCACTGGTGGCGCTGGCGGTCGGGGTGCTCCTCGACGACGGCGCGCTCAGCCTGGATGACCGCATCGTCGACCACTTTCCCGAGCATGCCGACGGCGCCCACCCATGGATCCGGGCCATGGAGGTTCAGGATCTGCTGACCATGCGCACCGCGCACGGGCAGAGCACCTACACCCAGGTGGCGGACCCGGACTGGGTCCGCACCTTCTTCACGGTGGCGCCGACCCGGCCTCCCGGCGCCGTGTTCTCCTACGACACTTCCGCCACCCTGGTGCTCACAGCCCTGGTGGAGCGGCTGACCGGGCTGCCCTTCGAGGAGTTCTTCGCCGCCCGCATCGGCCGCCCCCTGGGCATGGGGCCGCTGCGCGCCCTGCGCAGCCCGCTGGGGCTCCCAGAGGAGGCCTTCGCCGGCCGACCCACCTGGCGGGAGGTCGTGGAGAATCCGGGCGGCGTCGCCCATGGCGGTTCGGGGCTGTTCGCCGCCCCGCGGGACCTGGCGCGGATCGCCCAGCTGTGCCTCCAGCGGGGACGCTGGGGCGATGCGCAGCTGGTCTCCGCCGAGTTCCTGCAGGCCGCCACGGCGGAGCAGACACCCACGGTCACCGGCGGCTTCGCGCATCCCGAGGCACAGTGGGGTTATGGGTACCAGATCTGGCGCTGCCGGCGAGAGAGCTACGCCGCCTGGGGGATGGGTGGTCAGATCATGCTGGTGGTGCCCTGGCTGGACGCCGCCGTCGTCGTGACCGGAGACAACCAGCACCTCGAGTCCGACGCGCAGCTGCTGCACGACGCCCTGTGGAGCGAGCTTCTCGAGCCGCTGGCCGCGTGGACGCGCAGCGGCCGGTCTCCCGAGCCTGAGTCTCCTCCCGAACTGGAGCCTGAGCCCGTCCGGACCCGGGGGCTCACGCCGGTGGCCGGCGTCGCGCTGCCCGCGTCCGCGCCGCGCGACGCCGAGAGCTTCCGCGTCCGCGTCCGCCTGGAGGGGGCGTCGTCGGCAGAGTTCGACTCCCTGGAGCTGACCTGCGGCACGGACGGCGGAGAGCTCCTGCTGACCACCGCCGACGGCGACCGCAGGGTCTTCCCCTACCGCGTGGGAGGCCACCGAGAGCACCCGCTGCCCGGCTACGGCTACGAGACCCACACCTCCGCGGCCTGGCAGGGGAATGCGTTCTTCCTGCACGCCCATGTGGTGGGAGACTGGCTCGCCCAGCTGCAGGTTCTGGTCCAGCTCGCCGCGGATGCGGACGGCGCCCCCGACGTCGTGTGCCGGATGCAGGCCTCTGCTGAGCACTTCGCCCAGGAGTACGAGGGCCTGCTCATCGGGCGGAAAGACTGACGCCGCGATGCTCGGGTGCTCACCTGAGCGCGGTCACCCATACGCGGTGAGAATCACTGCATGTCCAAGGGGCAACGGCGAAGGCCGGTCAGTCCGTTGACGCTGTCTCCGACACCGCTCTACAGTCAGTGGAAACCGCTTGCCCAGTGATGGTTGTCACACCTTCGCAGCTCGGGGGCCGGCGGTGACTCGCACCGTATCGCTCGATGAATGAGGACTCCATGACGACGTTCACACGACTGTCCAGACTAGTGGCGGTGGCCTCGCTGTCAGCACTGGCGTTGACGGCCTGCGGCGGAGACGCCGACGGCGGCTCGGGGGAGGGCGGCGGGGACGAGGACGTCCAGCTGCGCTTCACCTGGTGGGGCTCGGACTCCCGCCACCAGACCACCCAAGAGATCATCGACGCTTTCGAAGAGGAGCACCCGCACATCTCGATCTCCGCCGAGTACGGCGACTGGTCCGGCTACTGGGACCAGCTGGCCACCCAGTCCGCCGGCGGAGAGATGCCCGACATCATCCAGATGGACGACAAGTACCTGCGCGAGTACGCGGACCGCGGAGCCCTGCTGGACCTCAGCGACGTGGACGTCTCCGAATTCGACCAGGACGCGGTGGACAACGGCCGCACCGAGGAGGGCCTGTTCGGCATCACCACCGGCATCAACTCCCTGGCGCTGATCGCCAACCCGGAGCTCTTCGACGAAGCTGGCGTTGAGATGCCGGACGACACCACCTGGACCTGGGACGACTTTGCCGAGATCAGCGCCGAGCTGAGCGAGAACCTCGACGACGGCTACGGCACCAATGACCCCAACGAGCCCGGCGGCTTCCAGATCTGGCTGCGCCAGCAGAACCAGCACATGACCACCGACGAGGGTGAGCTGGGCTTCGACGCCGACGACGCCGCCGAGTACTTCCAGTACTACCTGGACCTGGTGGACGAGGGCATCCCCTCGGCCGCGGTGATGTCGGAGAACCAGTCCAGCGGCCCGGACCAGTCCCTGCTGGGCACCGGCCAGGTGGCCATGGCCCCGTGGTGGACCAACCAGATCAACGGGCTCTCCGAGGCCTCCGGCGTGGACCTGGAGCTGCTGCGGTTCCCCAGCAGCACCGGCAGCGCGGAGGACAACGGCATGTGGTACAAGTCCTCCATGCTGATGTCCGCCGCGGCCACCACGGACCACCCGGAGGAGGCGCAGCTGTTCATCGACTTCTTCGTCAACTCCGAGGAGGCCGGAATGCTGAACTTGGTGGACCGCGGGCTGCCGGGCAACAATGCCGTCCGCGAAGCGATCCTGCCCGAACTCGAGGGCCCTGATCTGGCCTCGGCCGAGTTCATCGCCGACATCGAGGACGAGCTGGCCGGGCCCGAGCCGGTGCCGTCCCTGGGCTTCTCCGGCCTGCAGGACATCATCTACCGGTATGAGATGGAGGTGTTCTTCGAGCGCCAGTCGCCCCAGGATGCTGCGGAGAACATGATCTCGGAGATGGAAGCGGAGCTGAACTGACACCCCGGATCACCGCCGCAGAGAAGTGGATCTCCCGGGACGGGGAGCCCTGGTTCCCCGTCACCGGGGAGGTCCACTTCAGTCGGATCGCGCCCGAGCACTGGTCTGATGTGCTCGGTCTGGCGCGGTCCGGCGGACTCACGTCGGTGGCCAGCTATGTGTTCTGGCGGCATCATGAGCCCCGCCCCGGTGAGTTCGACTGGAGCGGTGCGCGGGATCTGCGGCGTTTCGTGCGGCTCGCCGCCGCCCACGGACTCGACGTCGTCGTCCGGCTGGGCCCGTGGTCCCATGGCGAGATGCGCCACGGAGGCTTCCCGGACTGGCTGGTGGACGCCGGCATCCCCCTCCGGCAGGACCACCCCGAGTACCTGCGCCTGGTGCGGCGGCTCTACGGGCAGATCATCGCCCAGCTGGAGGGGCTGACCCACGACGACGGCGGCCCCGTCATCGCCGCGCAGATCGAGAACGAACTGGCGGATCAGCCGGAGCACCTGGCCACGCTGCGGGGCATCGCCGAGGAGCACGGGCTCCGGGTTCCGCTGTGGACCGCCACCGGCTGGGGGCGAACCCTGCTGCCCCGGCGGGACCAGGGGCTGCCCCTGCTGCCGGTCTGCAGCGGCTACGCCGACGGCTTCTGGGCGGACTCATCCGTCGATCAGCCGCCCTTCGCCGCCGCGCACTTCCACTACGAGGAGGTCCGCGACGACCTCGACGACGGCCAGCCCGGTGAGATCCAGCCCGGTGAGGCCCCGCCCGGCGCGGTGCTGGCCAGCGCCGCCGACGCCCCGTTCATCACCTGTGAGCTGGGCGGCGGCATGCATGTGGCCTATCACCGCCGCCCGCTGGTCACGCCC
Source organism: Nesterenkonia aethiopica (assembly GCF_039534665.1). Classification (NCBI taxonomy): domain Bacteria; kingdom Bacillati; phylum Actinomycetota; class Actinomycetes; order Micrococcales; family Micrococcaceae; genus Nesterenkonia; species Nesterenkonia aethiopica. The sequence continues at coordinate 182,213 of NZ_BAAAVT010000005.1, forward strand.
GAGGACGTCGCCGCCCTCGCCCTGGCCACGGTGGGCAGCGGCTCCGTCTGGCAGGGCTACTACATGTACGCGGGAGGCAGCACCCCGGACGGGGATCAGGAGTCCCAGGAGGCCGGACAGCCGCAGGATGTGCCCCGTATCAGCTATGACTTCGGCGCGCCGCTCGGCGAGCACGCCACCGTGCGGGCGCACCACGGGATGCTCCGCCGCCAGCATCTGTGGCTCGCCGCGGAGGGCTCCCGGCTGGCCCCCATGCGCAGCACGGTCGGGGGCGGGGCCGCGGATGATCCACGCAGCCTGCGCTGGGCGGTGCGCACCGACGGCGAGTCCGGCTGGCTCTTCCTGAGCACCTATCGCCCCCACGGACACCTCGACCCCCAGACCCAGCTGCAGCTCCATCTGGGTGCCCGGGAGGGGCTGCGCCGGCCCCAGACCGTTCCTGCCCGTCCGCTCGACCTCCCGGCCGGGGTGTCCACCGTGTGGCCCCTGAACCTCGCGCTCGGCGGACCGGACGGGCCTGTGCTGCGCTGCGCCACCGCCGAGGTGCTGACCCGGCGCCGGATCGCGGGCGGCTCCACTGAGCTGTTGGTGCTGACCGCGCGCGCCGGCGTCGCCGTCCAGATGCTCCTCGCCGGTGAGCCGGAGATCACCGGCCCGGGCCGCCGCTCGGTGACCTCCGCCGGCGACACGCTGCTGGAGTTCAGCGTCGCACCGGGCCCGGATGACCTGGTCAGCTGCGGGGATGTGCGCATCATGGTCCTGGACGAGACCGACGCCGATCGACTGGGCGTGGTGGCTGACCGGATGGTCCTGAGCTCCGCACCCGTGCACGCGGATCCGGAGTCCCCGGGCGGGCTGGTGGTGCACACGGAGGAGTCGGAGGTGGAGCTCGCGGTCTTCGACGACGCCGCGGCCCGGTGGCGGCGTCGTCGCGTCCACGCTCCGCGCGCCGGCGTCCAGCTGGTGCTGGCTGATGACCTGGCCCCGCCGGCCGCGGTCCCGGTGCCACGAGCCGGCGGCCCGGAGGGTCGGCTCGCGGCGCCCCAGGACTTCAGCGGCGCCGCCGTCGTCGAGCTGAAGGTCCCTGCGGAGCACCTGATAGGCGATGGGCGGCTGCTGGTGCGTCTGGACTGGACGGGGGACGTCGGAAGGGCGAGGATCGGCGGGAGGCTGGTCGGTGAGCACTATTGGCACGGGCGGGTCTGGGAGATCGAGCTGACCCCGTGGCGGGATGCACTGCGCACCGCTCCGCTGGTCCTGGAGCTGCTGCCCTGGTGCGCCGAGAGTGGGGTCTGGGTGCATCCTTCCGTGCGGCAGGTGCCGGACGGCGTGCACCTCAGAAGGGCGTGGTTGGTGCGCCGTGAGCGACACCTCGTCGCTCCATGTTGATTCATGTTTGATCATGGTGGTTTAATGGCTGTGACGTGAACCACCTACCTCTGTGAGGTCCCATGCTGGCAGCCCAGCGCCAATCCCGCATCGCGGAGATCGTCCAGACCGACGGCGCCGTGAGCGTCACCGCTCTGGTGGAGCAGTTCGGCGTCTCCGACATGACGATCCGCCGTGACCTGGACGCCCTCGCCGCCCAGGGCGCCCTGGTGAAGGTCCACGGCGGGGCTGTGAGGGCCGAGACCCGCCGCACCGAGGAGCCCGGCTTCGAGGCCAAGTCCGGCCAGATGGAGGCGGAGAAGGCCGCGATCGCCCAGGAGGCGGCCCAGCTGGTGCGCCCGGGCACGTCCGTGGCGCTCTCGGCAGGCACCACCACGTGGGCCCTGGCCCGCCTGCTCCGCGAGGTCGAGGACCTCACGGTGGTCACCAACTCCACCCGCATCTCCGACGTCTTCCAGGCGGAGCCGCGCGCAGACCGCACGGTGATCCTCACCGGCGGCGTCCGGACACCTTCCGACGCCCTCGTCGGACCACTGGCTGCGGCCTCTCTGCGCAGCCTGCACGTCGATCTGGCCTTCCTCGGCGCCCACGGGGTGTCCGTGCCGGAGGGCTTCACCACGCCGAACTACCTCGAGGCCGAGACCAACCAGGCCCTGTTGGCCACAGGGCAGCGACGCATCCTGTTGACCGACCACAGCAAATGGGGCGTGCTGGGCATCTCCACCTTCGCCGAGCTGACGGAGGTGGACATGGTCATCCTGGACGACGCGCTGCCGGCGGAGGCGGCGGACGCGCTGCGCGACCACATCGACGAGGTGCGTCTCGTCAGCCCGCGTACGGCGCGTGCCGCCGGCTGATCGGCCCGTCCCCTCGCCCACCCCTCAGGAGAGAACACCGGTGAACAGAACCCAGGCCACGCTCGCCGACGGCCGCGAGATCTTCTTCTACGACGACGTCGCCCGCACCCGTCAGGTGCATGACACCCGCGATATCAGTCGCCCCGGCGGCGGCTCCGAGCTGCGCTGGGACGCCTATCTGGGCGAATGGGTAGCCGTGGCGGCCGCACGGCAGAACCGCACCCACAAGCCTGCCACCAACGACTGTCCGCTGTGCCCCAGCACTGAGGAGCGGGCCACCGAGATCCCCCAGCCCGACTATGACGTGGTGGTCTTCGAGAACCGCTTCCCCTCCCTGGCCGGCGGGCCCGCCCTGCCCCCGGACTTCGCGAAGGCGGCCATCGCCGCCGGAGAGGACCTCACCACAGTGCGTCATCCCGGCGCCGGACGGTGTGAGGTCGTCTGCTTCACCCCCGAGCACACCACCTCGCTGGCCCAGCTGGACGTGAGGCGCCTCCGCACCGTCGTCGACGCCTGGGCGGACCGCACCGCCGCCCTGCTGGCGATGCCCGAGGTGGATCAGGTGTACTGCTTCGAGAACCGGGGTGAGGAGATCGGGGTGACGCTGCATCACCCGCACGGCCAGATCTACGGCTACCCGTTCCCCACTCCCCGGACCTCGAGGATGCTGGAGCAGGCACGAGTGACCCGCGAGGCCACCGGAGAGGACCTGTTCGCCCGGACGCTGGCCGCCGAGCGGGCCGCCGGGCAGCGGGTCATCGCCGACAACGAGCACTGGACCGCCTTCGTGCCGTCCTGGGCCCGCTGGCCCGTGGAGATCCACCTCATGCCGCACCGCAGCGTGCGCACCCTGCCGGAGCTGACCGACGACGAGCGGGACGCTTTCGCCGCGCTGTATCTGGACGTGCTGCAGCGCGGGGATCGGCTCTTCGCTACGCCGCTGCCCTACATCTCCGGCTGGCAGCAGGCGCCGGCCTCCGCCGAGGGCACCGACTTCCGGCTGCACCTGCAGCTGTTCTCCATCCGTCGGGCGGACACCAAGCTGAAGTACCTGGCCGGCTCCGAGTCCGGCGTCGGGGTGTTCATCAATGACATCCCGCCCGAGCAGATGGCTCAGCGACTGCGGGAGGCAGGTGAGACCCGGTGACGGAGGTGCTGCTGGAACGCGCAGAGGCGCTGCAGGAGGAGTTCCGGAGGGTCTTCGGCGAGGCCGCCGACGGCGTCTGGGCCGCCCCGGGGCGGGTGAACCTCATCGGGGAGCACACCGACTACAACGACGGCTTCGTCCTGCCGTTCGCCCTGCCGCAGGCCACGCTCGTCGCTGCCCGCCGGCGCGCGGACGGCCTCGTGCGGGCGCATTCCCTGTTCACCGGGGAGACCGTCGAGTTCGCGCTGGAGGAGCTGCGGCCCGGCGGCGTGGACGGGTGGGCGGCCTATGTGGCGGCCATGTGCTGGTCTCTGCGCACCGCGGGCCAGGCGGGTCTGCTCGCCGAGGACGTCGACGTCGTCGGCGTGGACCTGCTGATCGAGTCCGACGTCCCGCACGGGGCGGGGCTGTCCTCCTCGGCGGCGCTGGAGTGCTCCGTGGGGCTGGCCGTCGCCGACCTCACCGGCGCGGCGGTGCGGCCCCTGGAGATGGCGCGCCTCGCCCAGCGTGCCGAGAACGACTACGTGGGCATGCCGTGCGGGCTGATGGACCAAATGATCTCCATGCTCGGGCAGGCCGGGCATGCGGTGCTCTTCGACACCCGCAGCCTGCAGCCCACCCCGGTGCCGCTGGCCCCGGAGGGCGACGCCGAGGTGCTGGTCATCGACACCAGGGCCCCGCATCGTCTGGTCGATGGGGAGTATGCGGCCCGACGTCGGCAGTGCGAGGAGGCGGCCCGCGTCCTCGGTGTGGAGTCGCTGCGGGTGCTCAGCGACACGGAGGCCGACGTCGCCGAGATCCTCACCCCGGTGGAGGACGAGGTGCTGCGGCGCCGGGCCCGGCATGTCATCACGGAGAACCGTCGCGTGATCGAGACCGTCGATCTGCTGCGCGCCGACGACCTGGCCGGCGTCGGGGACCGGATGCGCGCGTCTCACCTGTCCCTGCGGGACGACTATGAGGTCACGGTGGAGGAGATCGATGTGGCCTTCGAAGCGGTCTCCGCCCAGGGCGTGCACGGCGCGCGCATCACCGGAGGCGGCTTCGGCGGCTGTGTGATCGCCCTGGCTCCGGTGGGGCTGCATGAGCGGGTGCGGTCTGCGGTGAGGGAGGCCTTCGCCGCGGCCGGGTTCACCGAGCCGGAGGTGTTCCGCGCGCCCCCGGCCGCCGGTGCCCGCCGCGTGGTGTGACGGGGGTGACCCACCCGGTCACGCCCGCAGGTCGAGCACCTGTCGCAGGCCCTCGTCGACTCCGTCCATCAGGTGGGCAGGCACCTGACCGACAGGGTGAGCATCGAGGTCCCGACGGTCGACGGTCATGAGCGCCGTGACATTGGCGACGGAGTCACGAGGAAGACCCGTGAGGGCTGCTGGCAGGAACCTGTTGCCCGGCATGGCAGCGAGTGCGGTGTTGGAGGTCAACGCCACGACGATCGTGGTCGCCAACCGACTGGCATTGTATGAATCGTCCTGGATGATCAGCACGGGGCGCCGCTTGGCGGGGGCGCTCGAGGTCGGAGGCGGGAGGTGGCACCAATGGATGTCGCCCCTCCTCACCATTCGTCGTCCCCGTCAGCCATGCGATGTCCGGAGGCGACGGCGAAGCGAGCCGATTCGTCGGCATTGACCACATCCACGACGCTGTCGATGGTCGCTGTCGTGTCGTGGGCATCGAGCTCGTCCGCGTAGCGCTCGGCGGCCTTCGCGTAGAACTGCGACCTGTTCATGCCGTGTCTCAGTGCCACGCGCTCGGCGCGTTCGAAGGTCCCGTCGGGTACTGATATCGCAGTCTTCATGACTCGAGTATAACCGGGTATGACTCGGAGCTCCAGGAGCTCACCGCTTGTGCTCGAGCAGCTGGATGAGATTGCCGCAGGTGTCGTCGAAGACCGCCATGATCGCGGGGCCGATGTCCATGGGCGGCTGGGTGAACTCCACGCCCCGGGCGGTGAGGCGCTCGTGCTGGGCGGCGACGTCGTCTACGGCGAAGGAGGCGAACGGGATGCCGTCAGCCACCAGCGCCTCCTTGAACGGAGGGACGGCCGGATGGCCGCTGGGCTCGAGCACCAGCTCGGTGCCGTCGGGGTCTTCGGGCGAGACCACGGTGATCCAGCGGGCCTCGCCCATCGGGATGTCGTGGCGGACCTGGAAGCCCAGCACGTCGGTGTAGAACTGCAGTGCGCGGTCTTGGTCGTCGACCATCACGCTCATCTGGTGAAGTCTCATCGGGGTTCCTCCTGGTCAGGTGGGGTGGTGTGCGTCGGGCGCAGCCAGCGGTCCACGATCGGCTGCAGCGGGGCGGTGTTGATGCGGTGGATCTTGTAGCGGCCGCGCCGGGAGGTCTCCACCAGCCCGGCCTCCTCCAGGACGTCCACGTGCTGGGAGATCGCCTGCCGGGACGAGCTCAGCTGGTGCTTCGCGTAGAGCCGGGAGCAGATCTCGAAGAGCGTCTGCTCCTCGTTCTCCGTGAGTCCGTCGAGGATCGCCCGGCGCGTGGGGTCGGCGAGGGCTTTGAAGACGTCGGCCATGCCCGCACATTACGCAAGTGACTGCTTGCATGTCAAGCATTCCAGGGCCGTCATTCCCGTCGAGGGTGACGGTCCTCTGGCAACGTCGGGCCTATATCGATACAGTGATGCTGATCACCAGTTCATGCCAGACCTTCCCATGCCTCAAGGAGAGACGATGTCTCAACCTGTCCGGATCGCGGTCATCGGCCATGCCTTCATGGGTGCGGCCCATCTGCACGCCTGGCGCACCGCGCCGCGCTTCTTCGATCTCCCGCGTCGGCCCGAGGTCGCGCTGCTCGTCGGACGGGACGAGGCCCGCACCCGCGCGGCGGCCGAGAAGCTCGGCGTCGAGGAGATCGCCACCGACTGGCGCGACGCCGTGACCCGGGAGGACATCGACGTCGTCGACATCTGCACCCCCGGTGACACCCACGCGGTGATCGCGGAGGCCGCCCTGGCCGCAGGCAAGCATGTGCTGTGCGAGAAGCCGCTGGCCAACTCGGTGCAGGAGGCGGAGTCCATGGCCGCCGCCGCGGCGCAGGCGGCCGAGCGGGGTGTCCACACGTTCTGCGGCTTCAGCTACCGCCGCACCCCGGCGCTGGCCCTGGCTCGCCGCTTCGTGGAGGAGGGGCGGCTGGGCGAGATCAGGCATGTGCGGGCGCAGTACCTGCAGGACTGGCTCTCCGACGCGGACGCGCCGCTGACCTGGCGACTGGACAAGGAGACTGCCGGCAGCGGCGCCCTGGGCGACATCGGCGCCCACTCCATCGACGCCGCCCAGTGGGTGACCGGCCAGCAGATCGACGGCGTCTCGGCGCTGCTGCACACCTTCGTCACCTCCCGCCCGGTCTCCGGCTCCGCGGAAGGGCTCGGCGGCGCCGGGGACGTGACCGGGGAGCGCGGGCCGGTGACGGTCGACGACGCGGCCGCCTTCACCGCCCGGTTCTCCGGCGGCGCGGTGGGCGTCTTCGAGGCCACCCGGTTCGCCCTGGGCCGGCGCAACGCCAACCGGCTGGAGATCAACGGCTCCCGAGGCTCGGTGGCCTTCGACTTCGAGCGGATGAACCAGCTGGAGTACTTCGACGGCGATGACCCCCAGCAGACCCAGGGATTCCGGACCATCCAGGTCACCGACGCCGTCCACCCCTACACCGACCACTGGTGGCCGGTGGGTCACGGCCTGGGCTACGGGGACCTCTTCGTGCACCAGGTGGCCGACGTGCTGACCGCCCTGGATGCCCCCGAGGGTGCCCGGCCCGACTTCGGGGAGTCCCTCGACGTCCAGCGCGTGCTCGACGCCGTGGAGCGCAGCGCCGAGGATTCCAGCCGGTACACCTCCGTGACCCGCTGAGGGCCGCCTGATCGCCTGACCACCCCTTCGTCTGACCACGTTTTCGTCTGAGGAGATCCATGACCAAGAGAGCGCTCATCGTCCGCGGCGGCTGGGACGGCCACCAGCCCATGGAGGCCACCGAGCTGTTCCTGCCGTTCCTTCGGGAGAACGGCTACGACTGCCAGGTGCACGATTCCCCCGAGGTCTACGCCGATGCGGACACGATGGGGGAGGTGGATCTGATCGTGCAGTGCATGACCATGTCCACCATTGAGGCCGACCAGCTCACGGGCCTGCGCACCGCCGTCGCCGGTGGGGCCGGTCTGGCCGGCTGGCACGGCGGCATCGCCGACTCCTACCGGAACAGCGACGGGTATCTGCAGCTGATCGGCGGCCAGTTCGCCCACCACCCGCCGGTGGCGCCGGAGGAGCGCACGGGTGAGCAGTCCGACTACTACATCCCGTATCGGGTGGACGTCCTGGAGAAGGACCACCCGATCACCCGCGGCATCGAGAGCTTCGACCTGGTCACCGAGCAGTACTGGGTGCTGCACGATGACCTGATCGACGTGCTGGCCACCACCACGCTGCCTCGTCGGGACTTCGACGATTGGGAGCGCCCGCACGTCAACCCGGCCGTGTGGACTCGCCGCTGGGGGAAGGGGCGGGTCTTCGTCTCCACTCCGGGCCACCGGGTGGAGGTCCTGGAGCATCCCAGTGTCCGCACCATCATCGAACGGGGGATGCTGTGGGCGAGTCGATGAGCGAGGAGATGAGCGATCAGGGAGGCCAGGTGCGGCCTGGAGCGGAGCACGTGCGTCTCGGCATGGTCGGCGCCGGGAACATCAGCGGCCAGTACTTGGAGACGATCAGCCGGCTGGAGGCCCTCGAGCTCGTCGCCGTCGCGGATCTTGACCTGGACCGTGCGCGAGCTGTGGCCGAGACCCACGGGGCGGCCGCGGAGGACCTGGACGGGCTGCTGGGGCGTGACGATGTGGACCTCGTGCTCAACCTGACGGTGCCGCAGGCCCACGCCGACGTCTCCTCCGCGGCGATCCGTGCGGGCAAGGGCGTCTACGCGGAGAAGCCCTTCACCGCCGACGTCGCCTCCGGGTGCGAGGTGCTCCGGCAGGCGCGCGAGGCCGGGGTGGTCATCGGCAGCGCCCCGGACACTGTGCTGGGCACCGGGGTGCAGACGGCCCGCGCCGCACTCGACGCCGGGCAGATCGGCACCCCCATGAGCGCCACGGCGACCATGGTCATCCCCGGGCACGAGGCCTGGCACCCGAACCCGGACTTCTACTACCAGCCCGGCGGCGGCCCGCTGCTGGACATGGGCCCCTACTACCTGACCACCTTGGTGACCCTGTTGGGTCCGGTCCGGCAGGTCATCGGTGCCGCCGGCGCGCTGCGGGACGAGCGGGTCATCGGCTCCGGCCCCCGAGCCGGGGAGCGCATCCCGGTCACCACGCCGAGCCACGTGACCGGCGCGCTGGTCCACACCTCGGGTGCCATCTCCACCGTGGTGATGAGCTTCGACGGCGCGGCCACCCATGCCTCGCCGATCGAGATCCAGGGCACCGCGGGCGCGCTCGCAGTGCCCGACCCCAACCGCTTCGACGGCTCCGTGTCCCTGTTCCGCGGCGGTGCCGGCTGGCAGGAGCTGCCGGTTGCGGCCGGTTACCGGGAGGCCGCCCGCGGCTATGGGATCGCCGATCTGCTCTGGTCCGGCGCCTTCGACGGGGACCCCCTGCGCGGGCGGGCCCAGGGAGAGCTGGGGCTCCACGTGCTGGAGGTCATGGAGGGGCTGCTGTCCTCGGCGACGGCCGGTCGGGCCGTGGACATGACCACCACGACGGAGCGTCCGGAGCCGGTGCCGCTCAGCTCCGCAGCGCATCCGGCAGCAGCGCAGCGTGCGCGGTGAGCAGCTCCTCGGTCATCTCACGGATCTCCTCCACGGTGAGCAGGGCGGCGGTGAGCGGGTCCAGGGCGACGGCGTGATGGACGTGCTCGCGCGAGCCCTCCAGAGCTGCGCGCACGGCCAGCTCCTGCACGTTGACGTTGGTCCGGTTCACCGCGGCCAGCTGCGGGGGCAGATCACCGAAACGGGTGGGCCGCACCCCGGCGCCGTCCACGAGGCAGGCGACCTCCACGCAGGCTGATCCCGGCAGGTTCGTGATCACGGAGCCTTGGGAGGCGGGGGCGAATCCGGCGTCGCTGTTGGGGACGTTGCCGTGCACCACGGCCGGCCGGCCGGTGATCAACGCATTGACGATGATCGCCCCGTACTCCACTGACGGCTTCAGCTCCGCCTGCAGCTCGGCCAGCTGATCGCTGAGATCCCCGGATTCGTCATGGGCGGCACAGATCTCGTAGTAGTCCCAGCGGCTGGGGATGTACTCCTCCACCAGCTCCGGAGTCTTGCGGAAGTAGGGCAGGTATTCGGAGGCGTGGTGGCTGGCCTCGGTCTGGAAGTGTCCGAAGGTCTGCATGATCGCTGTGCGGACCTGCTCGTTGCCGCCCTCGTAATCGCTGGCGGCGTCAGCCTCGCCACTGTGGTCGCCGTCGTCGGCGGTCAGCGATGCCGCCGCCCGTCCGCGCCGGTGCCGGGCGCCCATGACCTCTCGCAGCCGCGGGTACAGGTCCTCCTCCCCGCGGCGGAAGGAGAGGATCCAGGCCTGGTGATTGATGCCCGCGCTGGTGAAGGTGACGTCCTCATAGGGCACGCCCAGGGTGCGGGCCAACATCCGGGTGGTGCCCTGCACGCTGTGGCACAGCCCCACGGTGCGGAGCCCCTTGGCGTTCAGGTAGGCGGTGGCCATGGCCATGGGGTTGGCGTAGTTGATGAACTGCGCGTCGGGGCACAGCTCGAGGGCGTCCTCGGCGATCGCGTCGTAGGCGGTCACGGAGCGCAGGAAGCGGAACACGCCGCCGGGGCCGAGGGTGTCGCCCACCGCCTGGTCGATGCCGTGGCGGCGGGGGATCTCGACGTCGTGCCGGTAGGACTCGATGCCGCCCACCTGGAAGGTGATGATGACGACGTCGGCGCCTCGGAGGGCTTCGCGGCGGTCGGTGGTCTGCTCGACGACGGTGGGGAGCCCGTGATGCTCCACCAGGCGACGGGCCGCGCCGGCGACGCGGTCGAGCCGCTGCGGGTCGATGTCCATCAGGGCCAGCGTCGCGCCGCGCAGGGCGGGGAAGCTGACCAGGTCTCCGATGAGGCGGAAGGGGAACACGAATCCTCCGGCGCCGATGATGGCGATCCGGGGTCCTGCAGGTGCGTGCTCGATGCTGACGGGGGCAGGGGCTTCTGCTGTGATGTGGCTCATAGTTGCTACGCTAGACCGGGTGATGTTGAAGAAACTTCCGGATATCCCCCCAGATCCTCCTGGATCCTCAGCTGTGCAGGACATGCCTCCGGCGCTGTGGGTCCGGCGCGGCAGCCCCCCGGTGATGGAGCGGGCGCATCGGCATGATGATCTCGAGGTCAACATCGTGGTCAGCGGTCAGCTCGACTACCTGCTGGGCGGACGCCGGGTCAGCATCGGTCCCGGGCAGATCGCCCTGTTCTTGGCGGCCTTCCCGCATCGGCTCATCGACCCCGGTGAGGCGGACGTCTGCTGGGTGCACCTGCCGCTGAGCACCGTGCTCAGCTGGGGGCTGGGTGAGCGGGACATCGGGATGCTGCTGCGGATGCAGCCTGTGGTGGTGCCTCTGGAGGACGTGCCGGTGCGCGCCGTCGACCTCTTCGAGGTGTGGCGCACCGAGCTTGCCGGCGACGACGCCGAGATCGCCCTGCTGGAGGCGCAGGCTCTGGTGCGCCGGGTGCTCGCCTGCCACCGTGCGGGCACGGAGCCCTCGCCGTCTGCGTCGGGCCATGGTGCGGCCGAGCATGCGGTGGTCATGGCGCGCTTCCTGGCCACCCATCACCGCCGTCCCGTCACCGTGGCTGACGCCGCCGGGGCCGCCCACCTCTCGCCCACCTATGCGATGGGCGTGTTCAAGAAGGTGCTGGGCATGACCGTGGCCGACTATCTGACCATGTGCCGGCTGGCGGAGGCCAAACGCCTGCTGCTGACCACGGACTGGTCCGCCGCCGACGTCGCCCATGCCGCCGGCTTCTCCTCGCAGAGCAGCTTCTACGTGCACTTTCGGCGCGACGCGGGCACCTCGCCTTCCGGGTATCGCCGGCGGTATGACTCCGTGCCGGACTGACATGCTGGGCGGCGTTGACCGTGACATGGGCCACTCATAGTCTTATGGAACGATTAAATCCCGAGGAAGGCCCGCCATGCCCCGGCACGTGTCCCATCCCTTCTCACCTCGCGGGCTCCAGAGCGTCGCCGCCTGCGGAATCGGCGCCCTGGTGCTGACCTCCTGCTCCGCAGGGGGCGCCGGCACCGCCGACGGCGACGTCGACCTGCGATTCTCCTGGTGGGGCAGCGGCCTGCGCGTGGAGCAGACCGAGGCCATCATCGACGCCTTCGAGCAGGAGCATCCGCACATCAGCATCGAGGGCTCATACTCGGACTTCGGCGGCCACTGGGAGCAGCTGGCCACGCAGACCGCAGGCGGCGACGCCCCCGACATCATCCAGATGGACGACAAGTACCTGCGCGAATACGCCGACCGCGGCGCGCTGCTGGATCTCACCGACGTGGACACCTCCGGCATCGACCAGGATGCCGTGGACAACGGCCGCACCGAGGATGGGCTCTTCGGCATCACCACGGGCATCAACAGGCTGGCTCTGGGGGCGAACCCCGAGCTCTTCGCCGAGGCGGGGGTGGAGATGCCCGACGACGAGACCTGGACCTGGGAGGACTTCGCCGCAATCACCGAGGAGCTCAGTGCGAACCTCGACGACGCCTACGGCACCAACGAGACCAATGAGCCCGGCGGCTTTCAGGTCTGGCTGCGTCAGCAGGGCCAGCACCTGACCACCGACGAGGGAGAGCTGGGATTCGAGGTCGACGACCTCGCCGAGTACTACGACTACTGGCTGGAGCTCCTGCACGCCGGGGCCATGCCTGCGGCCGGAGTCATGGCGGAGAACCGCGGCGCCGACCCGGAGCAGCAGCTCATCCACACCGGGCGGGTGGCTCTGGCGCCGATGTGGACCAGCTCGCTGGCCGGGATCTCCGAGTCCGCAGGAGTGGACATGGAGCTGCTGCGCTTCCCCAGCCTCACCGGCAGTGCGGAGAATAACGGGCTCTGGTACAAGTCCTCCATGTTCCTCTCCGCGTCCTCCCAGACCGAGCACCCGGAGGAGGCGCAGCTGTTCATCGACTTCATGGTCAGCGACGTCGACGCCGGCCTGCTGGGCCTCACCGACCGGGGCCTGCCGGCCAACCCGGCGGTGCGCGAGGCGGTCCTGGACGCCATCGACGGTCAGGACCTGGTCTCAGCCGAGTTCATCGCCGACATCGAGGACGAGCTCGCCGGGCCCGAACCGGTGCCTGCGCTGGGATTCTCCGCACTCCAGGAGATCATGATGCGCTACGAGGACGAGCTGTACTTCGAGCGGCTCACGCCGCAGGAGGCGGCCGAGCGCGTCCATCAGGAGATGGAGGGCGTCCTTGACTGAGGTGTCCGGGCCTGAGGCGTCTGTGCCTGAAGTCTCCGTGCCTGAACTCTCCGTGCCTGAGCTCTCTCCGCCCGCGACGCAGGCGCTCGCCTGCCTGCGCGAGGCTGACCGATCCGCTCTCTCCTCCGCGCTCGCGGAGGGGCTGGCCGCCACCGGGGCGGGCTTCGCCGCCGTCGGGGGCCCGCTGCAGGAGAGGTGGGGCCAGGCGCTCGCGGACCTGGACGCCTGCCTCCGGAAGCAGCGTGGGGTCACCGTGCTGCATGAGGGCGGGGCGTACGACGGCGCCTGGGTCGAGTCCACCGGCACCATCAGTGCCGAGGTGCTCTCTCGGTTCGCCCCGCAGGCCGCTGCCGACACCTTCGCCCTCTTCGCCGAGCACCAGCGCGACGACGGGCTCATCCCCTATAAGGTCACGCGGGACGGTCCGGCCTTCAGCCAGATCCAGATGGTCACCCCGCTGGCCCGCTCCGTGTGGACCCACCACCGCCTGCACACCGAGAGCACCGCGTGGCTGCGCCGGATGTATGAGGCGATGTCCGCGCACGACGCATGGCTCGCCGCGCACCGGGACACCCGCGGCACCGGGGCGGTGGAGGCCTTCTGCACCTTCGACGCCGGCCATGACCTGTCCCCGCGGTTCTGGTTCGCCCCGGACCGATGCCTCGGCGGCGAGGCTTCCCGCTGCGACCCCGAGGCGCCGGGGGTGCCGTACATCGCCCCGGACCTCACGGCGAACGTGGCCTGCCAACGGACCTATCTGGCCCAGATCGCCGAGGAGCTCGGGGAGGACCCGACGCCGTGGCGGGCGGCCGCCGCCGCCAGCGGGGAGGCGCTGTTCGCCCACTGCTGGGATGCCGTGGACGCCGCCTTCTACGACCTCGACGCCGCGTGGCAGCCGGTGCGGGTGCTCAGCGATGTGCAGCTGCGCGTCATGGCCTGCGAGATCGGCGACGACGACCTCTTCGCCGAGGTGCTGCGCCGCCACCTGTTCGCCACCTCCCGGTTCCTGTCCCACTACGGGCTGACCTCCCTGGCCATGGACGACCCTCGTTTCGACGGCGACCACACCCGCAACTCCTGGGCCGGGCCGGTGAACATGCTCACCATGATCCGGGCGCCGCATGCCTTCGAGCATCACGGCCGTCCCGCCGAGCTGGCCGTGCTCCTGAAGCCCGTGCTCACCGCGCTGGCCGTCGCGGACCGCTATCCGCAGTGCCTGGACCCGTGGAGCGGGGAGGCCGGCTACACCTCCTGCTACTCCCCGGCGGCGCTGTGGGTGCTCGACGCCGTCGAGCGCCTCTGCGGCATCCTGCCGATGCCCTCCGGCGGCTTTGCGGTCACCTCCCTGGCGCCGACCCGACTGGAGCACGGCGCCGCGGCCGAGGCGGTGGCCGCCTCCCGCAGGCTGGGCGGGGTGACCTGGGAGGCCGTGTCCGACGACACCGGCACCGTGCTGCCGCGCGATGGGGCGGAGCATCTGCGGATCCCGCGCGGCTGGCGGGCCGAGCTGACTGAGGATGGCACGCTCACCGCCGTCGTCGGGGTCGCTCCGCGGCCGGTGACAGGGCGGCTGACGGGACCGGGCGCGCCGGGCGCCCCGGACGGCGCAGCAGGTGGCGGTGAGCTCACCCTGGCTCCGGATGAGCGGGTGCGCTGGGCCGAGGGGGTCGTCGTGGACCGCGGCGGACCGACGTTCATCGCTCCCCGAGCGTGAGGGGCGTCTCGGACGGCGCTTTCCCGGGCGTATTGACAGGTGAGTGGAATCACATCTATCGTGAGAAAAAATCGTTTCAATTCTCTGGGACGAGTTGCACCCCCTCACCTAGACGGAGAATCCCATGCCCCTCACCGGATCCCACCTGTCCGGCCGCATCGGCCGCTTCACCTCGCTCGCCGCGGCGGCCACCGTCGGCACCCTGGCCCTGACCTCCTGCGGCGGAGGCGGCGACGACGACGGCGACGTCGACCTGCGCTTCGCCTGGTGGGGTTCCGACTCCCGTCATCAGGCCACCCAGGAGATCATCGACGCCTTCGAGGAGCAGAACCCCGGCATCACGGTCACCCCGGAGTTCGGCGACTGGTCCGGCTACTGGGACCAGCTGGCTACTCAGACCGCCGCCGGCGAGATGCCCGACATCGTCCAGATGGACGACGCCTACCTGCGCGAGTACGCCGACCGTGGTGCCCTGCTGGACCTCGACCAGGTGGACACCTCCGGGCTGGACCCGGACGTGGTGGAGAACGGCCGCACCGAGGACGGGCTGATCGGCATCACGACAGGTATCAACGCCATGGTGATCATGGCCAACCCGGACGTCTTCGACGAGGCCGGGGTCGAGATGCCGGACGACTCCACCTGGACCTGGGACGACTACCTGGAGATCACCTCCACCATCACGGAGAACGTGGACGGCGTCTATGGCGCCACCGGCCCGGGCCAGCCTGCGGACCTGCAGATCTGGCTGCGGCAGCAGGACAAGAACCTCACCACCGAGGACGGTGAGCTCGGCTTCGAGGAGTCCGACGCCGCCGAGTACTTCGAGCACCTGCTCGAACTGATGGAGGAGGGCGGCTACCCGCCGGCTTCGGTGATCGCGGAGGACCAGACTCCCGGTCCGGACGAGTCCATGACCGCCTCCGGCGAGGTCGCCATGGGCATGTGGTGGACCAACCAGCTGGCGGCGATCTCCGGGGCCGCAGGCGCGGACATGGTGCCGCTGCGCATGCCCTCCCACACCGGCAGTGCCGAGGACAACGGCATGTGGTTCAAGTCCACCATGCTGATGTCGGTGGCCTCCACCACCGATCACCCGGAGGAGGCCCAGCAGTTCGTGGACTTCATGATCAACTCCGAGGAGGCCGGCGAGGCCAACCTGACCGACCGCGGTCTGCCCACGAACCTGGACGTCCGGGACGCCGTCGTCGACCAGATCGACGGCGCCGACCTGACCTCGGCTGAGTTCATCGAGGAGATCGACGCCGAGATCGGCGACCCCGAGCCGGTCCCCGCCATGGGCTTCTCCGGGATGCAGCAGATCCTGCAGCGCTACGAGCTGGAGGTCTTCTTCGAGCGGCTCTCCCCGGAGGACGCCGCCTCCCAGATGATGTCCGAGATGGAGAACGAGCTGCGCTGACCCCCTTGTGCCCCGTCAAGGTTCCCCGGCCCCTGTCACATTCGAGGGGTTGGGGAATCGTGACGGGGCGTGAGTGATATCGGGTCTCCCCGGCCCCACCACCAGGAGATGAGACGCATGACCGCCTCGGAGCACGACGCCACCACCCGCGACACCACCCGCCTCGGCTGGCCAGCCGTGCACGGCCTCGCCTACGGCGGCGACTACAACCCCGAGCAGTGGCCGCAGGACGTCCGGGAGGAGGACGTCGCACTCATGCGGCAGGCCGGGGTGAACCTGGTCAGCGTCGGCATCTTCTCCTGGGCCATGCTCGAACCCCGCGAGGGCGAGTATGACTGGGGCTGGCTCGATGATGTGTTGGACCGTCTCCATGCGCAGGGGGTCTCCGCGGCACTGGCGACCGCCACCGCCTCGCCCCCGCCGTGGCTGACCCACCGTCACCCGGAGATCCTGCCGCAGGATGCCGACGGCACGATCCTCTGGCCGGGTGCGCGGCAGGCCTATTCCGTGTCCTCCCCGGTGTTCCGCGAGTACGCGCTGCGCATGACCCGGGCGATCGCGGAACGCTATGCGCAGCATCCGGCCCTGGCCCTGTGGCATGTGGACAATGAGCTGGGTTGCCACAATGCCCATGACTTCTCCGACGACGCCGCGGCGGCCTTCCGCGCCTGGCTTCAGGCCCGGTACGGCACGGTGGAGGAGCTCAACGCCGCCTGGGGCACGGCGTTCTGGTCCCAGCGGTACAGCAGCTTCGAGGAGGTCCTGCCGCCGCGCAGGGCCCCGATGTTCGTGAACCCCACCCAGCAGCTGGACTTCCATCGGTACTCCTCGGACGAGTTCCTGGCCTACTTCCGGGAGATGAAGGCGGTTCTGCGGGAGGTGACCCCGGGCGTCCCGGTGACCACGAACTTCATGTGCACCACCCGGTCCAAGACCATGGACTACTTCTCCTGGGCCGCAGAGATGGACGTCATCGCCACCGACCACTACACGATCGCCGACGACGACGAGCGGCACATCGAGCTGGCCTTCAGTGCGGACCTGACCCGTGGTGTGGCCGCAGGACGCCCCTGGATGCTGATGGAGCACTCCACCAGTGCGGTGAACTGGCAGCTGCACAACCGCACCAAGTCCCCGCAGGAGATGCTGCGGGACTCGCTGGGGCATGTGGCCCGCGGGGCGGATGCGGTCATGTTCTTCCAGTGGCGGCAGTCGGCCGCCGGGGCGGAGAAGTACCACTCGGCGATGGTTCCGCATGCGGGCCCGGACTCCGACGTCTTCCGCGCCACCGTCCGGCTGGGGGAGGCGCTGCGGGCCCTGGAGCCGGTGCAGGGGTCCACCGTGGACGCGCACGTGGCGCTGGTGTTCGACTATGAGGCCTGGTGGGCCTCCGAGCTGGACTCGCACCCGCGCAATGACTTCTCCTACCCGGAGGAGGTCATGCACCTCTATCGGGCGCTGTGGCTGGCCGGGATGACGGTCGACGTCGTCCATCCCTCCGCCGAGCTCTCCGGCTACCGTGCCATCGTGGTGCCCTCCCTGTATCTGGTCCGGGATGAGCACGCGCAGGCGCTGGCTGACGCCGCCGGGGCCGGAGCGTCGGTGCTGATCAGCTTCTTCAGCGGCATCGTGGACGAGCACGACGCCGTCCGGCTGGGCGGCTACCCCGGGGCGTTCCGCGAGCTGCTGGGCATCCGCACCGAGGAGTTCTGGCCGTTGCAGGGCGCGGAGTTCCACGCCCTCCACGGCGGCGGCCGTGGCGAGTTCTGGGCGGAGAACACCCATCTGGAAGGAGCGGCTGAGGTGCGCACCTGGGCCGAGGGTCCGTTGGCCGGGCGGCCGGCGGTCACGCGTCGTCCGGTGGGCCAGGGTGCGGCCTGGTATCTGGGCACCCGCCCCGACGCGGAGACGCTGCAGTCCCTCGTGGGCCGGGTGCTCGATGAGGCCGGCGTGGCGGCTGAGGCCGAGGCGCCGGAGGGCGTCGACGTCGTGCGGCGCCACGGCGAGGACGGAGCGACGTACCTCTTCGTGCTCAATCACACGGCGCAGGACGCCGTCATCGGCGCCGACGGCCGTGAGCTGATCACCGGCGCCGAGGTGGCTGGAGACCTCACCGTGCGGGCTGGGGAGGTCGCCGTCGTCGCGGAGGGTTGCTAAGGTTCCGGTACGGCCACGCGAGTGCCGCAAGGGGGCGCCATGGACCTGCCGGAGAGCTTCGTCATCCGCGAGTCGGGCTCACGCATCCTCAATCCTCTGGACCCGGCCAAGCTGGACCAGCTCGGCCGCTCCCTGCGTCTGCCGCCCGGCAGCCGCCTGCTCGATCTGGCCTGCGGCAAGGGGGAGGCGCTGTGCACCTGGGCGCGTGATCTCGGGTTCACCGGTGCCGGCGTGGACATCAGTCGGGCGTTCCTGGCCGATGCGGAGGCTCGTGCGGAGGAGCTCGGGGTCGCGGAGGCGGTGCGCTTCGTGCACGGGGACGCCGCCGAGCACGTCGCGGAGGAGCCGGTGGAGGTGGTCTCCTGTCTGGGGGCCAGCTGGATCGGCGGTGGCGAGGGCTGGGAGACCCACGTGAGCGGCACGGTGGCCCTCATGCGCCGCAGCCTGGCCCCGGGCGGGATGCTGCTGCTCGGTGAGCCCTGGTGGCGCAGGGTCCCGGAGACGCGGGAGGCGTTGGACGGATGCTACGCGGGTTCCGTGGAGTCCTACGCGGAGCTCCCTGCCTTGCTGGATCTCCTGGACCATGAGGGCTTGGACGTCGTGGGCGCCACCGTGGCGGATCCGGACAGCTGGGACCGCTACGCCGCCCCGCAGTGGCTCTCCGTGCGGCGCTGGCTGGACCGCCATCCGCGTCACCCGCTGGCCGATGAGATGCGGGAGGATCTCTCGGTCGCCCCGCGGTGCCACCTGCTGCACCAGCGGGAACATCTGGGCTGGGGCGTGTTCACTCTGATGCCACGGTGAGGCGGCCCTGACCTCAGAGTTCGTCCAGCAGCTGCTCCAGCCGGGAGATCTCCGCGGTCTGGTCGGAGTGGACGTGGCCGGCCAGCTCCTGGACGGCCAGGTCGATGCCGTGCGCCTGGGCGCCTTCGCTCATCTCCAGGGCGCCCTCATGGTGGACGATCATGCCTTCGAGGAAGAGGCGGTCGAACTCCTCGCCCTCGGTCTGCCGCAGTTCGGTCATCTCCTCCTGGCTGAGCATCCCTGGCATCGGGGTTTCGCCGTGGGAGTGGGTGTCCGGCGAGGGGATCTCGCCCTCGGCGACCTCCCGGGCCTCCTGGGGGACCGGCTGATCGCGGGCCTCCAGCCAGTCCGCCATGTAGCCGATCTCGCCCTTCTGGGCCAGGTGCATCCGTTCGGCGAACGTCGTCAGCTGCTCGGACTCCGCGCGGGCCGGGACCAGGGCGGTCATCTCGAGTGCCTGGGCATGATGGGCGATCATCATGGTCATGAACTCCGCGTCCACGTCATTCCACTCGTCGCTGAGGCCCTGTACACCCTCATAGTCCTCCGGGTCCAACCGCTCGGTGTCCTCGCCGGGCCCGGAGGGCAGCAGGACCGAGGACGACGGCGCGGCCGCCTCCTCGGGCTCCGGACCCTCGTTCCCGCAGCCGGCGAGGGCGAGTGCGCCGCCCAGCAGCGCTGCGGACAGGGTCGTCCGCAGCCGGTCAGATGTCGGCCGTACGACCGAGTTTCCGCGCTGACCTGGGGTGATGCGGGCGAGGCGTGTCACAGAGAGACCTCTCCATCGATAGGTGATCAGGCGAACAAATATGTCGTCAACCCTAGACCTGAAGCAGTTGATTCGTAATACTACCTCTATCCGATCTAGGAGGTGTTGACGCCCGTGCGTCTTCCACGAATCACTCGACATCAGGCGAAGGCCGGGGCGGGGGCGACCATGTCGCTGCTGCTGGCAGGAACTGTCATGACCCTGTCGGCCCCTCTCGCCGCCGCTGCCCCGGACGACGGTTCCACCGTCCCGGAGGACGCCTTCAATGAGGACTTCTTCAGCGAGGAGGAGGTCAGCGAGGAGGCCTTCGACGAGGAGGAGGTCAGCGAGCGGCTGAACCAGCTGGAGAGCGGCCCCGGGGAGCCCGACGTGGGCCCTGGCGAGGTGGCCAGCCACAATATGGAGCACCTGAGCAACGTCCCGAAGAACGGGCTGCTGCAGTCCACCGGCTCTGACATCGCCTTCCAGGGCGAGTATGCCTATGTGGGCAACTATGACGGCTTCACCGTCTACGACCTGGCCGACCCGGCGAACCCCGAGCAGCTGGTGCAGGTTCACTGTCCGGGCCCGCAGAACGATGTCTCGGTCTACAAGGACGTCCTGGTGCTCTCTGTGGATGCCCGTATGGAGGACGACACCTGCGGCGCGGACCGCACCTCCGACACCGAGGAGTACTGGGAGGGCCTGCGGATCTTCGACATCAGTGACCCGTCCTCGCCGGAGTATGTGAAGGCTGTGGAGACCAAATGCGGCTCGCACACCAACTCGCTGGCGCCGTCGAAGAACGGCAACATGCTCTACGTGTACGTCTCCTCGTACTCGCCGAACCCGGCGCTGGCGAACTGCCAGCCCCCGCACGACCTGATCTCCGTGGTGCAGATCCCGGTCAACGCCCCGCACGCCGCGAAGGTGGCCTCCGAGCCGGTGCTGTTCCCCGACGGCGGCTACGAGGGCGATGACCGCGGCGGATACACCGAGACCAGCGGCTGCCACGACATCACCACCTACATCGAGCACGACCTGGCCGCCGGCGCCTGCATGGGCGACGGCATCCTGATGGACATCTCGGACCGCAAGCGTCCGAAGGTCATCAGCCAGGTGCGCGATGTGGAGAACTTCGCGTTCTGGCACTCGGCGACGTTCAACAACGACGCCAGCAAGGTCGTCTTCACCGATGAGCTCGGTGGTGGCGGCTGGGCCACCTGCACCGAGGAGTTCGGCGAGACCCTCGGCGCGAACGCCATCTATGACATCGTCGACGGCGAGCTGGAGTTCGCCTCCTACTACAAGATCCCGCGCATCAACTCCGAGAACGAGAACTGCGTGGCGCACAACGGCTCGCTGATCCCGGTGGATGGTCGGGACCTGATGGTGCAGTCCTGGTATCAGGGCGGCGTCTCGGTGTTCGACTTCACCGACTCGGCGAACCCGGAGGAGGTCGCCTGGTTCGACCGCGGCGAGGGCATCAGTGACGGCGGCACCTGGTCGTCGTACTACTACAACGGCTACGTGTACTCCTCGGACCTGTCCATCGGCTTCGACACGTTCCAGCTGGACCCGTCCATCGACGGCGACGCCCGCAGGGACCTGCCCGAGCTGAACCCGCAGGGTCAGGAGAGCTTCTGACCTGAACGCGTACGAAGCGCCGAGCCGGATCACCGGCTCGGCGCTTCTGCGTGTGGAGAGGGCGGGCGGGGTCAGCCGGTGAGCTGGACCTGCCCGTCCACCCGTCGGTTGAGGTTCCACGGGTTGGCGGCCTGCACGGGGGCGGGCAGCAGCTCCTCGGGAAGGTTCTGGTAGGCCACGGGACGCAGGAACCGCTCGATCGCCAGCGTGCCCACGCTGGTGGTCCGGGAGTCGGAGGTCGCGGGGAAGGGACCGCCGTGGACCATCGCGTGGCCCACCTCGACACCGGTGGGCCAGCCGTTGGCCAGGATGCGCCCGGCCTTCTGCTCCAGGACCGGCACCAGGGGCCGGGCGGTCTCGTGGTCGCCGTCGGTGACGTGCAGGGTGGCGGTGAGCTGCCCCTCCAGGCGACCGGCCGCGGCCAGCAGGTCCTCGACGCCGTCATAGCGGACCACCAGGGAGGCCGCGCCGAAGATCTCCTCGTGCAGCACCGGGTTGTCCAGGAACTGCGCGGTGGTCGCGCTGAACACCACCGGGGCAGGGGCGTTGGCGCCCTCGCCGGTGCTGCCGCGGCCGACCAGTGCCACGCCGGCCTGCGCACCCAGCTGCTCCACGCCGGCGTTCCAGGATTCGGCGATGGACCGGGTGAGCATGGTCTGGCCGCTGTGCCCGGCGGCGGCTTCACCGACGGCGGCGACGAAGGCGTCACCGGCCTCGCCGGTCGGCACGAAGACCAGGCCCGGGGAGGTGCACAGCTGGCCGGAGGATCCGGTCACGGAGGTCAGGTAGGCGGAGGCCAGGCTCTGCACGGACTCCGGGCCGCCGGAGAGTGCGCCGTCGAAGAGGAACACCGGGTTGATGGAGCTCATCTCCGCGTACACCGGGATCGGCACTTCCCTCGCCGCGGCGGCCTTCATCAGGGACACCCCGGCTGCACGGGAGCCGGTGAATCCCACCGCCTGGATGACCGGGTCGGAGGCCAGCGCCTGGCCGATGGAGGCGCCGGGTCCGTAGATCAGGGAGAACACTCCGGGGTGCAGGTCGAAGGCCGCGACGGCGTCGGTGATGGCCCGGCCCACCAGCTCCGAGGTGCCGGGGTGGGCGTTGTGGGCCTTGAACACCACGGGGCAGCCGGCGGCCAGCGCGGAGGCGGTGTCGCCCCCGGCGGTGGAGAAGGCCAGCGGGAAGTTGGAGGCGCCGAAGACGGCCACCGGCCCCAGGGGGATGCGGCGCTGGCGGACGTCCGGCTTCGGCAGCGGGCTGCGCTGCGGGTCCGGGGTGTCCAGCCGGGCGCCCCGAAAGTCGCCCTGACGCACGACGGCGGCGAAGAGCCGCAGCTGGTTCACGGTGCGTCCTCGTTCGCCCACCAGGCGGGCTTCCGGGAGGCCGGTCTCCGCCATCGCGCGGGCGGTGAGCTCCTCACCGAGCGCGTCGATGTTCGCGGCGACCTGCTCCAGGAAGGCGGCGTGGGTCTCCGGGGCGAGCTGGGAGAAGCTCGGGTACGCCTCGGCGGCCGCGCCGGTGGCTTCGGCGAGCTGGGACTCGTCGATCAGCGAATAGCCCGGTTCGAGTGCCTCATCGGTGGAGGGGTCGAAGCCGGTGACGGTGCGGCCGGTGCCGGCCACGGAGCGTCCGGCGATGATCGACTGCCCGGTGAGGGCGGTTGCGGTGGTCTGTGCGGTCATGCTCAGCTCCTTGTGGGTGCGTGGCGTCTGATGTCGATCCTCTCAGACGGCGGAGAGGGCGGGGGAGGGGTTCGCGGGGCGGATACCGGCGGCGTCGATCAGGTCGCGGAGGTCCTGCAGGTCGCCCTCTGTGAGGTCCTGCAGCGGCGGGCGGACCGGGCCGGCGTCGCGTCCCACGGCCTTCAGTCCGCCCTTGACGATGGAGACGCCGTAGCCCTTCACCCGGTCCCGGATCTCCAGGTACGGCAGCACGAAGCGGGTGAGCTTCTCGGTGACGGCGGCACGGTCCTGGCGGCGCACGTCGGCGTAGAACTCCAGGGCGAACTCGGGGACGAAGTTGTACATGGCCGAGGAGTAGGTGCTCATGCCCAGCTGCAGCATCGGCAGGGCGAAGGTCTCGGCGGTGGGCAGTCCGCCCAGGTAGAAGAGCCGGTCGCCGTTGGCGGCGACCACCTTTGTGACGGCCTCGATGTCACCGGTGGCGTCCTTGAAACCGATGAAGTTCTCGTGCTTCTCCGCCAGCCGGGCGACGGTCTCGGCGGAGTAGACCGCGTTGGCCCGGTTGTAGACGATCACGCCGATGTCGGTGGCGGAGCAGACGGCGTCGACGTGGGCCTGCAGGCCCTGCTGATCGCATTCGGTGAGGTAGGGCGGGAGGAGCAGCAGCCCCTGGCAGCCGGCGGCCTCGGCGGCCTGCGCGTTGGCCACGGCCTGGGAGGTGGACCCTCCGGCGGAGCCGAGCACCGGCACGTGGGCGCCGGCCTCCTCCACCGCGAGCCGCACGACCCGGGCGTTCTCCTCACCGGAGAGGCTGAAGCCTTCGCCGGTGCCGCCCGCGGCGAAAAGCCCGGCCACGCCCTGGCGCGCCTGCCAGTTCAGGTGCTCGCGGTACGCGTCTTCGTCCAGGGCGAGGTCCTGCGTGAAGGCGGTGACGGGGAAGGAGAGCAGGCCGTCCTTGAGGTGCTCGGCGAGCTCGAAGGGGGTGAACTGCTGGATGGAGTGCTGGGACACGGGGGGCCTTCCTGGATCGGGATGCGGCGAGCACCGGGGGCGACTCGTGACCTTCACTGTAGGAAGGCGGTCAGCCGGGCGTCCAAGGCCGCTTCGGCATGAGCTCATGTTGAGCTGACATGACCGTCGAGGGCGGACAGGAGGCGGTGCAGGGCAGGGTTGCGCTGACCCCTGCGCCAGATGGCATGGAGCTCGACGACGTCGGTGGTCTGGTCGGCCAGCGGCAGGTGGGTCACCCCGGCGACGCCCAGGCGCTGGGCGGAGGCGGGCACCAGGGCCACGCCGCGGCCGGCGGCGACCAGGGACACCATGGTGAGGATCTGGCTGACGGTGTGCACCACATTGCCGTGTTGGATGGGCACATTGCGGATGGCGAGGTCGTAGAAGTACCGAGCCTTGGTGGGGGAGTACATGATCAGCGGGACCTCGCGGAGGTCGGCCCCGGCGACGGGCCGGTCCAGGGCGGCCAGCGGGTGGCCCTCCGGGACGACCAGCTCGAGGGCTTCGGAGAGCAGCAGGCGGGACTCGAAGAGCTCGTGGTCGATGGGCGGGCGGGCCAGGCCCAGGTCGATCTCGCCGTTGATCAGCGAGTCGACCTGCTCCCGGGTCACCTGTTCCCGCAGGTCGACGTCGACGTCGGGCAGCTGCTCGGAGAGGGTGGAGAGCAGCGTGCCCAGCACGGAGAATCCGGACGCGGCGGTGAATCCGATGCGCAGCACGCCGGCCTGACCGCGGGCGATGCGCCGGGCGGTCAGCGGTGCCTGCTCCGCGGAGACCAGCAGCTTGCGGGCGTCGGCGAGGAACGCCTTGCCGGCGGTGGTGAGAGCGACCTTGCGGTTGTCCCGTTCGATGAGCTGCACCCCGACCGTCTTCTCCAGCTTCTGGATCTGTCGGCTCAGCGGCGGCTGGGTCATGTTGAGGCGCTCGGCGGCGTGGCCGAAGTGCAGCTCTTCGGCGACGGCGACGAAGCTGCGGATCTGGTCCAGCGTGAACACTATGCACTCCAAGTATTGATAAGGTGGCGAGTGATCCCTTCAGTGCATCATGGTGTCATGTGCGTCACAGCCCTTCAAGGCGTCGTGGCTCTGATGCCGAAGGGGCATCGCGCAGTGCAGAAAGAGACGTCGCGCAGTGCTGAACGGGTGGTTCGGGAGTGATGTCAGGCCAGGACCCGGCGCCGGGAGGCGGTGAGGTGGGCGCGCATCGCGGAGGACGCCGCCCGGGGATCGGCCTCCGCGATCGCGTCGAGCACCGCATGGTGCTCCGCCAGCGCCGCAGTGGCCGGGGCCTCGCCATCCGGCGCCTCAGCGCCCTGTGGTGCCTTCTCCTCGCCCTCCAGCCGGCGGCGCGGCATAGCGATCATGGATGCTCCGAGCTGCTCGACGGCGGTGAGCAGGTGCGGGTTCCCGGAGGCGGCGGCGATCTCCCGGTGGAAGGCGAAGTCCTGCTCCACAGCTGTGGCCGGATGGTCCGCGCCCGCGGCGAAGGCGGCCAGGGCCGCCCGCAGATTCTCCAACTGCGCGGGGCTGCGGCGTTGGGCGGCGAGCGCCGCAGCCTCACATTCCAGTGCCATGCGGAACTCGATGAGCGTGGCGCGCTCCTCCGGGGTCCGGGGTGGGGGAGGAGAGTCCCGTGGGTGTTCGGCCGGCGGGGTGAGTGCGAAGCTGCCGGCGCCGCGCCGGGTACGGATCAGCCCGGCGGCCTGGAGGCGGCCCAGCGCCTCCCGCACCACGGTGCGGCTGACGCCGTGCTCGCCGATCAGTTCGGCTTCGGAGGGCAGCTTCTGGCCCACGGTGATCTCGCCGTCGAGGATCTGGCGGCGCAGGGTCTCGGTGAGCCGGGCGGTGCGGTTGGTGCTCATGTGCCGATTCTGCCTCAGCGGGTGCCGAACTCCACGGTCTCGGTGGTCCACGCGCGGGCCTGCTCGCTCAGCGTGATGCCCAGTCCGGGGCGGTCAGGCACCAGCATGCGACCGTCGGCGATCTCCAGGCGTTCCTCGAACAGCGGGTCGAGCCAGTCGAAGTGCTCCACCCAGGGTTCGGTGGGGTAGGCGGCCGCCAGGTGCAGGTGGATCTCCATGGCGAAGTGCGGGGCCAGGGTGAGCCCGGCATGGTGAGCGAGTCCGGCCAGTCGCAGGAACTGGGTGATGCCGCCGACGCGCGGGGCGTCGGGCTGGATGATGTCGCAGGCGCGGGCGGCGATGAGCCGCTCATGCTCGGTCACTGAGGCCAGCATCTCGCCGGTGGCGATGGGTGTGTCCAGGGCGGAGGTCAGTGCGGCGTGACCCTCGGCGTCGTAGGCGTCCAGCGGCTCCTCGATCCAGATGAGGTCGAACTCCTCCAGGCGGCGGCCCATGCGCAGGGCGGTGGCCCGGTCCCACTGCTGGTTGGCGTCCACCATGAGCGGGACGTCGTCACCGAGATGCTCGCGGACGGCGGTCACGCGGCGCAGGTCCTCGGCGGTGTCCGGCAGGCCGACCTTGATCTTGATGCCGCCGATGCCGGCGGCCAGCGACTCCTCGGCCCGTGCGGTGATCTCCTCCACGGAGGCGTGCAGGAAGCCTCCGGAGGTGTTGTAGGTGCGCACGGAGTCCCGGTGGGCGCCGAGCAGCTTGGCCAGGGGCAGTCCGGCCCTCCTGGCCTTCAGGTCGTAGAGGGCGATGTCGAGCGCAGCCAGGGCTTGGGTGGCCACCCCGGAGCGGCCGACGGAGGCTCCAGCCCAGAGCAGCTTGTCGTACAGTTTGGCGATGTCGTTGGGATCCTCGCCGAGGGCGTTCTCGGCGACCTCCCGAGCGTGGGCGTACTGGGCGGGTCCGCCGGCGCGCTTGGAATAGGAGAAGCCGACGCCCTCGTGGCCCTGCTCGGTGGTGATCTCCGTGAAGAGGAAGACAACCTCCGTCATGGGCTTCTGCCGACCGGTGAACACCTTGGCGTCGGAGATGGCGGTGGCCAGGGGCAGTGTGGCAGTGGAGAGGCGGATGTGGCGGATGGTGTCGGGAGTGTAAGCCATGCCACAGATCGTACAAGTAGCCCACTTGTATGACTACTGCTGGTCGTGCATGATGTGATGCCTCAGAACAGAGATGTTCCAGTGCGGTGCTGATCCCGTGACGCCTGCGGGTCCGGCCGCCTACAGTGGGCGTGACCGGCCGATCCCTCGGCGAGCCCCGCCGACTCGCCCGACCAGGACGGAGGAGTCCATGAGTTCAGCCTCGACGCCACCGGAGGGCCGCCCCGGCCCCGAGCCGGAGGAGACTCCGGGTCTCGAGCCCGGAGGAAGGGTGCCGCCGGGCGAGACGCCGCCCGAATCAGGAAGCACTGCGGAGACCCATCCTGAGACTGCGCCGCGTCGGCCGCCGCAGGCGAAGGCCGTCATCACGATCATCGCCGTGCTGGTGGGGCTCCTCCTGCTGATCTTCCTCGGCTACATCGTCGGCATCCTCGGCTGACCGGCGCCTGAGCTCAGGCTCCGACCGTGGACTCCCGCGGCACCAGGGTGGGGGTGAACACCGGGTGCTGGACCGGGGAGTCGGGGTCTTCGATGGCTGAGACCAGCAGTTCGGCGGCCCGTTCGCCCATCTCGGCGGCAGGCTGCCGCACCGAGCTGATAGGCACCGTCGCGGAAGCGGCGAACTCGATGTCGTCATAGCCGATCAGCGCGATGTCCTCCGGAACGCGCACTCCGGTCCGGGCCAGCTCCTGCAGCACACCCAGGGCGACCAGGTCGTTGGTCGCGAAGATCGCATCCGGGCGCTCCCCGGGAGACAGATCCAGCAGCTCACGGGTGGCCTGCCGTCCCGACCCGACGTCCATCGCCCCGGTGTCCGACATCCGTACCGAGACGCCGTCGTGCTCCGCCGCTGCGGCATCGGCGCCGGCCAGACGGTGGGCGACCTGCCGAATGCCCATCGGACCCCCGATCACTGCGATCCGTCGGCGTCCCTGGGCGATCAGGTGTTCGGCGGCCAGGCGGCCCCCGAGTCGGTCATCGGTGGAGACGGAGGAGAACTCGTCGGCCCCGGACTTGCGGTCCACGATCACCACGGCGGTGCCGTGCTCCTTGAGCCGGCGCAGCCGGGTGAGCACGTCGCCCACCGGAGAGATGAGCAGCCCGGAGACCCGCTGCTCCTCGAACAGCCGGAGGTGGGTCAGCTCCCGCTGGCGGTCCTGCCCGGAGTTGCCCAGCAGCAGGGGCCGGTTCATCTCGCCGAGGCTCTTCTCGGCGCCGGAGGCGACATCGGCGAAGAACGGGTTCGCGACGTCGAGCACGATCATCCCGACGGCGCGGTTCTGCCGCTGCCGCAGCTGCCGGGCGGCGTCGTTGCGCACATAGCCCAGCTCCTCGATGGCCGCCTGGACGCGCTCGCGGGTGGCCTCGGAGACCTTCTCCGGGTGGTTCAGGGCATTGGAGACCGTGGCCGGCGAGACGCCGGCACGTGCCGCGACGTCCCGCACTTGAGCCATAGCCATGGGGACAGAATACCCATCCCGCACCCGTCGGCGGCGATTCCGCCCTCGCATGGCTCAATGCCTCCAGTGTTGCTAGCATCACATCGGACTGACCAGGGAGGATGCAATGACGCAGACGGCACACCGGTTGACGGCCTTCGGGCCTGACTTTCCGTTCCCCTATGACCGGTGGCTGGAGCACCCCGCAGGGCTGGGCGAGGTGCCCGCCGACGCCCATGGGCGGGAGGTGGCGATCATCGGCGGCGGCATCGCGGGGCTGGTGGCCGCCCATGAGCTGATGCGCCTGGGCCTGCGCCCGGTGGTCCATGAGGCCGAACGGCTCGGCGGCCGGCTGCGCTCGGAGCCGTTCCGCGTCCCCGGGCAGGAGGACTCCCAGGTGATCGCCGAGCTGGGCGGGATGCGGTTCCCCCGTTCCTCGGCCGCGTTCTTCCACTACGTGGACCTGCTGGGACTGGAGACCGCGCCCTTCCCGAACCCGCTGACCGAGGCGGCCGGCAGCACTGTCATCGAGCTGGGCGGGCGGTCCTGGTACGCCCGCACCGTGGAGGACCTGCCGGCGCTGTTCCAGGAGATCGCCCAGGCCTGGGACGGCGC
Organism: Nesterenkonia aethiopica; assembly: GCF_039534665.1. Taxonomy (NCBI): domain Bacteria; kingdom Bacillati; phylum Actinomycetota; class Actinomycetes; order Micrococcales; family Micrococcaceae; genus Nesterenkonia; species Nesterenkonia aethiopica. The sequence goes on from NZ_BAAAVT010000005.1 coordinate 211,284, forward strand.
GCTGGATTCGGTGCTGCACCTGAGCGCGCTGCAGGAGGCCATGCTCCGTCGAGACTCCGCGGCGGTCAAGCAGATCTGGGACGAGCTGGTGCCCGCCTGGGACGACCACAGCTTCTACGAGTTCATCGCCTCCTCTGCGGAGTTCTCCCGGCTCTCCTTCCGGCACCGGGAGGTCTTCGGCCAGGTGGGGTTCGGCACCGGCGGCTGGGACTCCGACTTCCCCAACACCATGCTGGAGATCCTCCGCGTCGCGGTCTGCGAGTTCGACGACGACCAGCACCTCATCCGCGGCGGCGTCGAACAGGTGCCGCGCGGCCTGTGGGCCCAGCCGGTGGACGACGCCGCCCACTGGCCGGCCGGCACCTCCCTGGCGGATCTGCACGGCGGCCACCCCCGGGGCGCGGTCACCCGAGTGTTCCGGGCCGATGACGGACGCTTCGGCGTCGTCGACCACACCGGAGAGGAGCGCCGCTACGACGCGGTGCTGGCGACCTGCCAGTCCTGGCTGCTGACCACTCAGGTGGAGGTGGAGGAGGAGCTGCTCTCTCAGGACCTGTGGATGGCCCTGGACCGCACCCGCTACATGCAGTCGGCGAAGACCTTCGTGATGGTGGACCGCCCCTTCTGGCGGGATGTGGACCCAGAGACCGGCCGCGAGGCGATGAGCATGACGCTGACCGACCGGCTGACCCGCGGGACCTATCTCTTCGACGACGGCCCCGACCGGCCCGGCGTGATCTGCCTGAGCTACTCGTGGATGAGCGACGCCCTGAAGATGCTCCCGCATCCCGTGCAGCGACGCGTGGACCTCGCCCTGGACGCCCTGAGCCGGATCTACCCGGACGTGGACATCCGCTCCCACGTGGTGGGGGAGCCGATCACCGTCTCCTGGGAGAACGACCCGTACTTCCTGGGGGCGTTCAAGGGGGCGCTGCCGGGACATTACCGGTACAACGAGCGCATGTACTCCCACTTCGTCCAGCGCGACCTCCCCGAGTCCGAGCACGGCATCTTCCTGGCCGGGGACGACATCTCCTTCACCCCCGCTTGGGCGGAGGGCGCGGTGCAGACCGCTCTCAATGCCGTCTGGGGGATCATGACGCACTTCGGCGGGCGGAGCGCCCCGGAGAATCCGGGCCCCGGTGATGTGTTCGACGAGCTGCGGCCCGTGCGGCTCCCGGACTGAGGAGGCTGACAAGATGGCGCTGGCTGAGGACGCGACGGCCGAGTCCCTGACCCTGGCTTTGGCTCAGGTGCCGCCGGTGGAGATCGGCGACGACGCCGTCGAGCGTGCGTTGTCTCGGACGGATCGTCTGGCTGCCGAGGCCGCCACGTCCGGTGCGGACCTGCTGGTGCTTCCGGAGATGCACCTGAGCGGCTACGCGATCGGTCGGGGCGCCGTGGAAGCCTTCGCCCAGGAGCCAGGAGGGCCAGCGCTGACGAGGATGGCGGAGATCGCCAGGACGTACGGCGTGGCGATCTGCCATGGGTTTCCCGAGCGCGACGGACATCGCGTGTACAACAGTGCGGCGTTCATCGACGAGCACGGGACTGAGCTGCTGCGCTGGCGGAAGCTGCACCTCTTCGGCGACGTCGATGCGCGACAGTTCGACCGGGCAGGCTTTTCTGACGAGGGGCTGACTGGCGAGGGGTTGGTGGCGGACTGGCGCGGCTGGAGCGTGGGCCTGGCCATCTGCTATGACATCGAGTTCCCCGAGACCGCGCGGCGACTCGCGCTCGCCGGGGCCGACCTGGTGGTGGTGCCGACGGCGAACATGGTCGGGTTCGAGGCGGTCTCGCGCCTGCTGGTGCCGGCGCGGGCGCTGGAGAACCAGATGTATGTGGCCTACGCGAACTACACGGGTGAGGACCCGGAGTTCCAGTACAACGGGTTGAGCCTCATCGCCGGGCCTGACGGCGCTCCCGTCGTGGCGGCCGGGGCGGGAGAAGGGCTGCTGATCGGTCGGATCAGTGCCGAGCGGCTGGTCGCCTCGCGCCGCGAGAACCCGTACCTGGAGGACCGGCGCGGTGACATGCTCGGCTGAGGAGGTCAGGCACCGGGGCGTGCGTCAGCGTGGCAGCGGGGCTGTCGGCAGCTCACGTGTGGCTCAGTGGTGTCGTCTGTCGGCGTCGTAGAGGATGGCCACTGTCGCACCGGACCCCGGGGTGGTGTGGCGGGCTGCGATGAGATCGGTGTGCCGCTGTGGCGCGAGGACATGCCGCCCTCGTCCCGGGGGTCGGGTAGGCGGCAGTCGGCGAGAGCGCAGCCCGGGATACGGCAGTGAAGACGTCGACCGCTGTGATGGTGGTGGCCCCTGTGATGGGGGCGGCGCCGGAGCCCGCGGCGGTGGTGGGGCGGTGGTGTCCGGTGCTGCCTGCTCGGGTTCGGGCAGGGTGAGCAGTCCGTGGGACTTCAACCGGTGGTGTCTGCGGCACAGGGCCTGCAGGTTGGGTCCGCTGGTGGGGCCTGTCGGGTAGGGGAGCCGGTGGTCAAGATCGCAGCGCTGCGCTGGGATGGTGCACCCCGGGGCCTGGCAGACCCCGTCACGGAAGATGATGGCGTCCCGCAGCCGGGCCGGGGCGTAGCGGCCGGTGTAGGTGATGGCGAGGATGTCCGGAGAGACGTCTCCTGCGCCGGGCTGGATCGGGCCGGGCTGGGGTGGGCTGGTGGTGGCGTGGTACCAGTCGTGGCAGGTGCGGGGATCACCGGCGAGGTGGCGGGCATCGTTGGCTGGGATCACCCAGTTCCGGTCGGCACTGATGCCGGGGTCGTCGCTGTGTCCGGTCAGGGTGGTCTCAGGGATCATGACCGCGATCTTCGCCTCCACCGGGGCGCCCTCGACCCGACCGGAGAGCAGCCAGGCGGCGAACAGATCAGCCTCCAACTGAGCCAGAGTCCGAGGATCCCGTGCATCGGCTGGATCTGTGGGTGGGGGTTCGAGGCGGTCGGAGTCTCCAGGG